>NZ_BMQE01000036.1:0-71287 GCF_014647955.1 Planomonospora antibiotica
CTGGTTCCCCAGCTCGAAGCTGTGCTCGACGTGCGGGGCGCTCGCCGCGTCCCTGCCGCTGAACGTCCGGTCGTGGACCTGCCCGTGCGGCGCGGTCCATGACCGGGACGTCAATGCCGCGAAGAACATCCTCGCCGCCGGACGGGCGGAGAGGTTAAACGCCTGCGGAGGGACCGTAAGACCCGCCGCCTAGCGGAGGGCGGGACCCGGCGAAACAGGAAGCCACAGAGGTGCCGCACCACGCGGCACGGGCTGAATCCCCGGCCTTCAGGCCGGGGAGCGCGTCAAGCTGGGCGCCATGACAGCCGAGGCCTGGAGCGTGGAGATGAGCCATCCTTCGCTGCCCGAGTGGGTGTTCCCCCCGCCGGGGGGCTTCTCGGCGGAGGAACTCGATCACATTCCGGATCTGCCCGCGCGCACGGAGCTGTCCGCGCCCTTCGACGCCGACGTCGACCTGACGGAGATCGACCGGCTCTGACGGACTCCGCGGCGGAGCCGCCCACCTGCTCCGGCGCCCGGAGACTCCGATACCGGCCCTGGCGGCTCCACCGGCGGGCCCAGGACCTACTCGTCCCGTCCGCACCCCGGTTCCGGGATCACTCCGCCTCGCGCCAGCCGCCGTACTCCTCGGCCAGCTCGGTCAGGCGGGCCAGGTCGGCCGGGGACAGCGTCTCGTCGGGGTCCTCGACCACCGCCAGCCACTGCGCGTCCTCGGCGTCGTCCTCCCCCGCCAGGGTCTCCCGCACGACGGCGGGCAGGTCCAGGGCGGGGAACTCCTCCGCCACGGTCTCCGCGACCTCCTCGGCGTCGTCGCGGTCGGCGAACACCAGCAGGTGCCTCATCTCGTTTCCCTCTCTCGGCCCCGCCGTCCGGCGAGGCGGATACCGGGGCGGCCGCACGACGTGCCGCCCTGCAAATCATGACCGCCGTGCCCGCCCATGCGAAGGCCCCGGCGGGCACCGTCCGCCGAGGCCTTCGCCGACCGCTCTTCCGTCAGGCGCCGCGGAGCCGGGCTCCGGTGCGCTCGCCCGCCAGGGCCACGGCCGCGTCACGGGCCGCGGTGGTCTCCTCGACGGTCAGCGTCCGGTCCGGCGCGCGGAAGCGCAGCGAGTAGGCCAGGGACTTGTTGCCCTCACCCACCTGCGCACCGGCATAGACGTCGAACAGCCGGATCGTCTCCAGCAGCTCGCCGGCGCCCTCGCGCAGCGCCCCCTCGACCTCGGCGACCGGGACGGCCGCGTCGACGATCAGCGCCACGTCCTGGGTGGCGACCGGGTAGGCGGAGATCGCGGGGGTCTCCACCGGGCCGGGAAGCGACGCCTCCAGCCGGGTCAGCTCCAGCTCCATCGCGCAGGTGCGCGGCGGCAGGCCGTACGCCTCGACGACGCGGGGGTGCAGCTCGCCGGCGTGGCCGACGAGCGCCCCCCCGGCGTACAGCGCGGCGCAGCGGCCCGGGTGCCAGGGCTCGTGCCGGTCGGCGCGGACCTCCAGGGAGACCCCGGCCTCGCGGGCCACCGTGCGGGCGGCCTCCACCGCGTCCGCCCAGGTGGCCGGGGCGCCCTTGCCCCACCAGCCGGAGCGTGCGAACTCCCCGGCCAGCACGACCGCGACCCGCCTCGGCTGCGCGGGCAGCGCCGCCTCGATCGAGGCCAGCTCGTCGTCGGTCGGCCGCCGCTCCACGCCCAGCACGGGCGCGGTCGCCGGCGCGTCCGCGGCGGGCCGGTAGACCAGGCCCGTCTCGAACAGCGCGACGTCGCCCGCGCCCCGGCCCACGTTGCGGACCAGGGTCTTCAGCAGACCCGGCAGCAGCGTGGTCCGCATCAGCGGCTCGTCCTCGCTCAGCGGGTTGGCCAGCCGTACGGCGCGGCGGCGCGCGTCGCCCCCGGGCAGCTGCAGGTTGTCGAGGTCGCGCTCCCCCATGAACGGGTAGGCGAGGACCTCGACGTAGCCGGCCGACGCCAGCGCCCGGCCGACCCGGCGGCGCAGCCGCTGACCCTCGGTGAGGCCGGCTCCCGCCGGGGCGGCGGGCAGGACCGAGGGGAGGTTCTCGTAGCCCTCGAGCCGGATGACCTCCTCCGCCAGGTCGTTGGGGTCGGTCAGGTCGGGCCGCCAGGAGGGCGGGACGACCGTCAGCATGTCGTCCCCGGTCACCCCGAGCCCGGCCGCCAGGCCGTCGGCTCCCTCGGCTCCCTCGGTGACCGTGCAGCCGACCTGCTCCAGGCGGCGGATCACGGTCCCGCGGTCGTAGCGCACCCCGGCGACCCTGCCGGGGTGGCCGCTCGGGATGGGGATCCGGACCGGCGCGGTCTCGACCTCGGCGCAGGTCACGCCCGGCTGGATCGTGCCGCCGCCCAGCTCCGCCAGGAGCCGCACCGCCCGCCAGGAGGCGTACAGCGGCAGCTCCCGGTCCACGCCCCGCTCGAAGCGCTTGGACGCCTCGCTGACCAGGTTGTGGCGTCGGGACATGCGCGCGACCCCGCTGGGGGCGAAGTGCGCGGCCTCGATGACGATGTCGGTGGAGTCGTCGGAGATCTCGGTGTGCAGCCCGCCCATCGTCCCGGCCATCGAGATGGCGCCCGAGGAGTCGGTGATCAGGACGTCCTCGGGGTGGAGCGCGCGCACGACGTGGTCGAGCGTCTCCAGGGTCTCCCCCGGCTCCGCCCGGCGCACCACGATCTCCCCGCTGAGCTTCGTCGCGTCGAAGGCGTGCAGCGGCTGGCCGAGCTCGAGCATCACGTAGTTGGTGACGTCCACGGCGAGCGAGACCGGCCGCATGCCCGCGCGCGTCAGCCGGGCCCGCATCCAGAACGGGCTCGGGGCGTGCGGGTCGAAGCCGCGGATCGCGCGCAGCACGAAGCGGTCGCACGCGGTCGGGTCGGCGATCGAGGCCGGGTGGGACGGGCCGGTCTCCGCGGGCGGGGTGAGGTCGGCCGGGTCGTGGAACGCGACGCCGAAGGCGGTGGCGACCTCGCGGGCCACCCCCCGGACGGACAGCGCGTAGCCGATGTCCGGGGTGATCTCCAGCTCGATGACGTCCTCGCGCAGGCCGAGCAGCTCGACCACGTCGGCGCCGATGGGGGTGTCGGCGGGCAGCAGCATGATGCCGCCGTGGTCGTCGCCCAGGCCCAGCTCGCGCTCCGAGCAGATCATGCCCTCGGACATGCGCCCGTAGGTCTTGCGGGCACCGACCTCGAACCCGCCGGGCAGCACACCGCCGGGCAGCACGACCGGCACCCGGTCGCCGGCGGCGAAGTTCGTCGCACCGCACACGATCTGGCGCGGCGCGGCCTCCCCCACCTCGACCTGGCAGTGGCGGATGGGCTTCTTGAAGCCCTCGAGCTCCTCGATGGAGAGCACCTCGCCGACGACGACGTTCTTGACGTCGTGCCCGTGGGAGGTGATCGCCTCCAGCTTGAGCCCGGCCGCGGTGAGCTTGTCGGCGACCTCGTGGGCGGTGACGGCGGGGAGATCGACATACTCCCGCAGCCATGAAAGCGGGACCTTCATCAGACCTCCATCCCGAACGGGAGCGTGAAGCGGGCGTCGCCCTCGACCATGTCGCGCATGTCCTCGGCGTTGTGGCGGAACATCAGCGTGCGCTCGACGCCCATGCCGAACGCGAAGCCGCTGTAGCGGTCGGGGTCCACCCCGCAGGCGATGAGCACCCGCGGGTTGACCATGCCGCAGCCGCCCCACTCGATCCAGCCCTCGGACTTGCAGGTGCGGCAGGGCGGGTTGCCCGGGACCGCGGAGGCTCCGCGGCAGACGAAGCACTTCAGGTCCATCTCGGCCGACGGCTCGGTGAACGGGAAGTAGTTGGGCCGGAACCGGGTGGTGATGCCCTCGCCGAACATGACCTCGGCGAAGCGGTCCAGGGTGCCCTTGAGATGGGCCATCGTCAGGCCCTCGTCGACCGCCAGCCCCTCGATCTGGTGGAAGACCGGGGTGTGGGTGGCGTCGAGCTCGTCGGTGCGGAACACCTTGCCCGGCGAGATCACGTAGACCGGCAGCTCCCGGCTGAGCAGCGCCCGGATCTGCACCGGCGAGGTCTGCGTGCGCAGCACCTTGCCCGAGTCGACCGACTCCACGAAGAAGGTGTCGTGCTCCGAGCGCGCCGGGTGGTCGGGTGAGATGTTCAGCGCGTCGAAGTTGAACCACTCGCCTTCCAGCTCGGGTCCTTCCGCCACCTCGTAGCCCATCGCGACGAACGCGTCGGCGATGCGCTCCTGCAGCGTGGTCAGCGGGTGGCGGGCGCCCCTGGGGAGGCGGTCCCACGGGAGCGTGACGTCGACGGTCTCCTCGACGAGGACCCGTTCGTCCCGCTCGGCCTCCAGCTGTGCCTGACGCTCGGCGAGGGCGTCGGCGATGGCCTTGCGGGCGCCGCCCACGCGCTTGCCCGCCTCGGCGCGGGCCGCGGGGGGCAGCGCGCCGATCTCGCGGTTGGCCAGGGCGATCGGTGAGCGGTCGCCGGCGTGGGCGAGCCGTACCTGCTTGAGTTCGTCGAGGTCGCGCGCAGCCTTGACGGCTTCGAGCGCTTCAGCCTGCATGCGCGCCATCTCATCGGCGTGCAGCGGCGTCACCTCGACCGGGTCGTAGTTAGACAAGAGAGAGCTCCGAATCCAGGGCTTGAGCGGCCATCATTCTCTCGTAAGGCTGCCGAGTTTACCCAGCGGGGCGTTGCCGCCCTGCTACGATCCTCACGTTCCGAACGGTCAGGGCTTGGCCGTCGCCCGCTTCGAAGGAGACGGGCGAGAAACCGCTCCCTTCGGGGAGCGGAGGAGTCACGAGTCTAGTCGCTGAAGCGGCTAGAGATCGCCGGGAAGCACTCGGCTGCGTGGAGTCGGCCCACCGGGTCTCGGATCCGCCGTTCAGGCGAAGTCGGGGGTGCCGGTGGGCACGGTAAATCGGAACTCGGCCCCGCCTTCGGGGCCCCGCCGCACGGACACGGTGCCGCCGTGGGCCTCGATCAGGCCCTTGACGATGAACAGGCCGAGCCCGGTGCCGCCCCGGCGGCGGGCGTTGCCCCGCCAGAACTGCCGGAACACGCGCGTGGCCAGCTCGGGCGGGATGCCCTCTCCCTGGTCACGGACGGACACGGTGACTCCCCATTCGCTCGGTTCCATGGCTATTGTCACCGTACCCCGGCCGTGGCGCACCGCGTTTTCCAGCAGGTTGGCCAGGACCTGGTCGATCTTGTCCTGGTCGAGCCAGGTCTCGGGCAGCTCGCCGTCCACCTGGAGCCGGAAGCGGTCCTCCGGCTCTCCCGCGGCGACCCGTCCGGCGATCAGCCGGCGCGCTCTGGCCGGGAGGTCGACCACCTGCCGGTGGATCTCCAGCCGTCCCGACTCGATGCGGGACACGTCGAGCAGCTCGGTGATCAGCCGTGTCACCCGGTCGGCGTCGGCGTTGACCGTCTCCAGCATGACCAGCTTCTGGTCGTCGGTGAAGCGCGACCACTTGGCCAGGAGTGTGGCGGTGAACCCCTTGACGCTGGTCAGCGGGGAGCGGAGCTCGTGGGCGACGGTGGAGACCAGGTCTGCGCGGCTGCGCTCCAGGCGGGCGCGGGCTCCGGCGTCGCGCATCGTGACGACCACGCGGACGACCTCGCCTCCCCGCTCGGGCCTGCGCACCAGGCGGGCGGTGACGAGCAGTTCCTGGCCGCCCGGGGTGCGCAGCGGGAGCTCGGGCTGGCGGGTGCGGGTGGGCAGCCCGCCGTACGGGTCGAGCCACTTCCACCAGTCGCGGCCGTCCTGGTCCTGCAGGGAGAGCACGTCGCGCACGTGGCGGCCGACGGCCCGCTCCCGGGTGATCCCGGTCAGGCGGGCGGCGGCGCGGTTGACGGTCAGCACGTGGCCGTCGCGGTCGGTCACCACGAGGCCGTCGGGAAGGTCGTCGACGCCGATCGCGCATGGGGAGTCAGCGCCCCGCTCGTCGGTGTGTTCGCCGTGCACGACCCCGCCTCCTCGGACTCCAAGGCCGACAATAGCGGGTTTCCCGCGTCCTACGGCAGCCTCGGCCCGGGGGCCGGGGGCGAACCGGCGCGCTGGAACCGGGCAGATGCATACAGACACACCGCAGCCGCGGTGGCGAGGTTGAGGCTCTCGGCCCTTCCGTAGATCGGCACCCGGACGACGTCGTCCGCCAGCCGCAGGAGCTCCTCGGGCAGCCCCCAGGCCTCGTTGCCGAAGATCCACGCGGTCGGCCCGGACAGGTCCACGTCGTCCAGGGTCTGCTTGCCCGCGCCGTCTGCGGCGAGCACGCGCAGGCCGGACTCCTTGAGCTTCGCCACGGCCTGCGCCACCGGTGTCCCCGTGGCGACCGGGAGGTGGAACAGGCTGCCCGCGCTCGCCCGGACGCATTTGCCGTTGTAGGGGTCGACCGAGGCGTCGGTGAAGATCACCGAGTCGGCGCCGGCGGCGTCGGCCGAGCGCAGCACCGTCCCGGCGTTGCCGGGGTCGCGGACGTGCGCGAGGACGGCCACCAGGCGGGCGCCGGCGGTGACGGCGCGCTCCAGCGGCACGTGCACGAAGCGGCACACCGCCAGCAGACCCTGCGGGGTGACGGTCTGGGCGAGCTCCGCCATGACCTCCCCGCTGGTCCGCAGGACCGGTATCCCGGCGGCCCGCGCCGCGAAGACGATCTCGGCGTGCCGGAGCTCGGCCTCGGCCGTGGTGAACAGCTCCACCACGACGTCGTCCAGTGCCAGCGCCTCGCGGACCGCCTGCGGCCCCTCGGCGAGGAAGGACCGGTCGCGGTCCCGGAAGGCCCGCTTGGTCAGCCGTCGCGCGGCCTTCACCCGCGGCGACTTGATGTTCGTCAGCTCAGAACCCGCCATACCCGTCCCTCGAGAGAACCCGCGTGAATGCGAACGCGGTCCGCAGCGTGATCGCTGCGAACCGCGTTCTTCGACGGAGCCGGACCCGGCCGGCTGCCCGTGTGTCCGGCCTCAGGCGACCGGCGCGTTCACGTCGGCCGGGAGCGCCTTCTTGGCGGCCTCGACCAGCGTCGCGAACGTGGCGGCGTCGTTCACCGCGAGGTCGGCGAGGATCTTGCGGTCGACCTCGATGGAGGCCAGGCGCAGACCCTGGATGAGCCGGTTGTAGGTGATGCCGTTCTGGCGGGCAGCGGCGTTGATGCGCTGGATCCAGAGACGGCGGAAGGTGCCCTTGCGGTCCTTGCGGTCCCGGTAGGCGTAGGTCATCGAGTGGAGCATCTGCTCCTTGGCCTTGCGGTACAGACGTGACCGCTGGCCCCGGTAACCGCTCGCCCGCTCGAGAACGACCCTGCGCTTCTTCTTGGCGTTGATCGCCCGCTTCACGCGTGCCATGTGTATCTATCTCCCCGGGATCGTTACTTAGCGAGCAGCTTCTTGATCTTCTTGGCGTCGGCGTCGGAGAGCACGACCTCGGGCTTGAGACGGCGCGTCAGGGTGGACGACTTCCACTCGTTGTAGTGCGCGCGGTTGGCGCGGCGGCGCTTGATCTTGCCCGAGCCGGTGAGCCGGAACCGCTTCTTCGCACCGCTGTGCGTCTTCATCTTCGGCATCTCAGCCGTATCTCCCTCGATCGTGCCGATGTCCCGGGCCGGTGACCCGAGTCAAGGGCATGCCTGACTGCGAGACCGGACCCGGTCCCGGATTCTTCTCGCGGCCGCCTGAGCGTTCAGGCTATGCGAGTCACTCCTGCGGAGCGGCCGCCTCGTCGGTGACGGGCGTCTCGGTCTCCGCGGACTCTTCGCCGCGCTGGGCCTTGGCCGCCGCCTTCTCGGCCTTGGCCTCGGCCTTCTTCTTGTGCGGGCCGATCACCATGATCATGTTACGGCCGTCCTGCTTGGGCTGGGACTCCACGAAGCCGAGCTCCGTGACGTCCTCCGCCAGCCGCTGCAGGAGCCGGAAGCCCAGCTCGGGCCGGGACTGCTCCCGGCCGCGGAACATGATCGTGACCTTGACCTTGTCCCCGGCCTTGAGGAACCGCACCACGTGACCCTTCTTGGTCTCGTAGTCGTGCGGGTCGATCTTCGGCCGGAGCTTGATCTCCTTGATGATCGTGTACGCCTGGTTGCGGCGCGCCTCACGTGCCTTCATGGCCGACTCGTACTTGAACTTGCCGTAGTCCATGAGCTTGCACACAGGCGGGCGAGCCGTCGCCGCGACCTCGACGAGGTCGAGGTCGGACTCCTGAGCCAGCTTCAGAGCATCGCCGATGGAGACGATGCCCACCTGTTCGCCGTTCGGGCCGACGAGGCGCACCTCGGGCACACGAATACGGTCGTTGATGCGGGGCTCGGCGCTGATGGGGCCTCCTAGGTTGCGATCCGCCGCCCTCTGGCGGGCGACTGCCACGTGCTCGATCGTGCCGGGAGGTCACGCATGCGCGCCCTGGTCAACAGGACGCGGAACGCAAAGTGCCCCGCACGTCGCGCATGCGGGGCCACATGGACTCACGAACCCTAAGCCGTAAGCCCTCCGGGGTTAACCGGAGTGATCCTTGACCTGCCGGCCTCGCGGTCGACCAGGTGGGAGGAAGACCTCCGCTTGCGCGTCCGGCAGGCATGCCGGACCGATCGAGTAGTCACGTTACCACAACCGTGCGCAGCCGCCGAATCACCCCCTTGTCCATATGCAGACAGTCGATATATAAAGATCGCATGAGTGAACGTCCGATGCAGGAACCCACGTTCCTGATCCTCACGGCCCTCGCCGCCGGGCCCCAGCACGGCTACGGGGTGATCACCGACGTGCGGGAGATCTCCGCCGGCCGGGTCGTCCTGCGCGCCGGGACCCTCTACGCCGCCCTCGACCGGCTCCAGGCGGAGGGCCTCATCGAGGGCGACCGGGAGGAGGTCGTGGACGGCCGCGTCCGCCGCTACTACCGGCTGACCGACTCCGGCGGCGCCCGCCTGGCGGCCGAGGCCGAGCGGCTCCGCCGGCACGCCGAGGCCGCCTCCGCCCGGCTGCGCGCCCGCCTCGCCGGGGGCGCCGTCTTCCGCGGGAGCCTCACCGGGGGCATCGCCTCGCCTCCCGGCTCCTTCGGGGGCTCCCGCTCCCGTCACCGGCTCGCCGGAGGTGCCGCATGACCGGGCTGGAGGACCGCTACCGCGTGCTCTTCGCCTGGTACCCGGCCGAGCACCGCGCCCGGCACGAGGAGGAGATGATCGCGGTCCTGCTCGCGTCGGCCCGCCCCGGGCAGACCCGCCCCGGCCTCCGCGACGCCGCCGACCTGCTGCTCGGCGCCGTCAGGATCCGCCTGCGCCACGCCTTCGGCCCCGGGTCGGCCCCTCTGTGGCGGGACGCGCTGAACGCGGCGGCGGTCGTCGCGCCGCTCTCCCTGCTGGTCACCGGACTCGGCTCGGCCGCCGGCCTCCTGGCCTCGGCGAGCGGGCTCCCGCCGTCCTACACGGTGGTCCAGCTCGCGTTCCTGCTCCCGCAGGCGCTCATCGTGGTCCTGGCGCTGCGCGGTCCCCGCTGGGGTGCGGCGGCCTGCGCATGGCTCTGGGCGGTCGCGGAAACCACCGTCTCCGTGTGGGCGATCCTGGACGCGATCGCCTCTCTCGGGCCGGACACCTACTCGGTGCAGCCCCTCACGGCGGGGATGGCCGCGGAACGGGCCGGCCCGCTCGTCTTCTCCGCGCTCCTGCTGACCGCCGCACCCGACCCCGCCTCGGGTGCGCGGTCGATCGGCCATCGGACGCTGCTGCGCTGGTCGGTCGCGACCGTCACAGCGCTGGGCGCGGTCTCCGTCCTCTCGTTGCTCACCGCACCGGGCCTCGGCCTGACCGGTCTGACCCTGCCCCTGCTGGCCGCGATGGCCTGCGGCGTCGCCAGCCGCCACGCGGCCGGGCGCCGCGGCATCGCGCTGCTCGCCCCGCTGCTGCTCTTCGTGACGGGACACCGCCTGGCGGATCCGCTCTCCTCGGGCAGGCCGTTCGTCCTGGCGGTCGAGGCGATGCTCCTGGCCCTCGCCTTCGTCCTCGCCCGGCGCGGCTTCCGGCCGTACGGCTCCGGGACGGTCAGCTCGCCCGACCGGCTCGCCTGAGGATCTCCGCCTCACCGGCCGCGCGCATCGCCTCCACCGGCACGTCCGTCCGGCCGGTCATCATCTCGACCTGCCTGACCGCCTGGTGCAGCAGCATCGGGAAGCCGCCGACCACGGTCCCGCCCGCCCGCCGTACGGCCTGCGCGAGAAGGGTGGGCCAGGGGGCGTAGACCACGTCGAAGACCGCGGGAGCGCGGGCGGCCACCAGGTCGGCGAAGCCGTCCGCCGCCCCGGACGGCAGGGTGGAGACCACCAGGTCCACGTCCAGGACCGCGTCGAGCTTGTCGAAGGTCTGCACCGCCAGGGCCGTGCCGAGCCGTTCGGCCACCTCGGCGGTCTCTCCCACCCTGGCCGGGTCGCGGACCACCAGCGTGGCCTCTCCCAGGCCCAGCTCGCGCAGGGCGGCCAGGGTGGAGGCGGCCGTGGCGCCTCCACCCAGGATCACCGCGGACCGGGGAGGAGCCACCCCGCCCTCGGACAGCGCCTGCACGATGCCGTACACGTCGGTGTTGTCGCCGTGCCGGCCGCTCTCCGACAGGACCACGGTGTTGGCCCCGCCCACCTCGACGGCGAGGTCGGAGACGGTGTCGAGCAGCGGGAGCACGGCCCGCTTGAGCGGCATGGTCAGCGAGAGCCCGGCCCACCCGGGGCCGAGGCCGCCGAGCAGGGCGGGCAGCGCCGCCTCGTCGCACTCGATCGCCTCGTAGCTCCAGCCGTCCAGTCCGAGCGCCTCGTAGGCGGCCCGGTGCAGGTAGGGCGAGAGGGAGTGGGCGATCGGCGAGCCCAGAACCGCGGCCCTCGTCACGGTCCCCGTCACCCGCCCGCCCGCGTCTCGTTGAACTTGGCCTTGAGCCGGAGGAACTCCGCCTCGGTGACGGCGAACTCGGTCAGCCGCCGCTCAGGGTCGGTGGTCACGAAGAAGAACCATTCGCCCTCGGGCGGGTTGAGCGCGGCCTGGATGGCATGGTCGCCGGGGTTGCTGATCGGCCCCGGCGGCAGCCCGGGCCTGGCGTAGGTGTTGTAGGGGGAGGTGCTGCGCAGATCGGCGTTGGTGGCGGCGATGCCGTACTTGTTCAGTCCGTACATCACCGTGCTGTCCATCTCCAGCTTCCGCCCCTTCTCGAGGCGGTTGTAGATGACCCGGGCCATCTTGCCCATGTCGCTGACCCGGCCGGCCTCGGCCTGGACGATGCTGGCGATCGTCATGATCTCGTGCGGCGTGTGGCCGAGCTCCTTGGCCCCGGCGACCAGTTTGTCCTTGTCGGCGGTGTCGTTGAAGCGCTCGACCATCGCGGCCAGGATGTCGGCCGCCGACATCTTGGGCGTGATGTCGTAGGTGGCCGGGAACGCGTAGCCCTCCAGCCTGCCCCTGGCGTAGCCGGGCAGGCCCAGCGCCTCGGCGTCCTTGGCCGCCTGCTGGAACTCCTTCAGCGGCCGGCCCGTCGCCTTGGCCAGGGTGATGAGGGTGTCGGACAGGCGCAGCCCCTCCTTGAGGGTGACCCGGTCCATCAGCTGCTTGCTCGGGTCGAGGAGCTCGACCGCCGCGGCGGCGGACATCTGCTTGCGCAGGGTGTAGGTCCCCGGCTGCAGGGAGGAGCTCTTGCCGGCCGCCGCGATGGCGTTGGTGAAGGCCTTGGCGCTCTTGACCACGCCCTGCTCCTCCAGCGTCCGGGCGACGTCGGTGGCGCTCTGCCCCGCGGTGATCTCCACGGAGACCTCGCCGGTGCCCTGGCCGGTGTAGTCGTCGGGGGTCATCACGTCGCTCAGCCACGTGTAGCCGTAGTAGCCGCCGGCGCCGATGCCTCCCACCAGGATGAGGAGCGCGAGCATGGGGGCCAGGAAGCCCCCCTTGTTCCGGCGCCGTTTGCGGCGGCGGCCCCGCCTCCCGCCGTCGCGTCCCGAGGACGCGCGCGACCGGCGCCGCGACCGACCATCGTCGTCCTCGGCGCCGACCAGGAAGTCCATGTCAAGGTCGTTCATGATTCGCTGGCCAATCTCCCGGCACGGACGGTCCGGCGTCAAGTGAATCTTCCGAACCGTGGAGCTTCACCGAGCTGAACATCCAGGTTCTCCGGGCTTCTGCCCCCGATGTCCCGGTGCGCGCCGCCCGGCTGCGGGGAACGGCGAATCCTCCTCGGGACATCAGCATGCCCCGAGGTATCTGCTCAGCTCTTCCCGGTATCCCGCCAACTCACTCTCTTCGTCAAGGAATTTCGTGATTCTATGCTCCGGACCCGCAACCACAAACTGAGACCAACCATCTCGATCTGGATGTGAACCCCCAAAGGGCGCGGCTCTCCTCACGCTCGCAGCGGACCCGGTGACCGGCCGACGCGCTCTCCGCGAGGCCGGTCACCGGCGGAGCGGGCCGCCGCTCTCTCCACCGGGCCGGTCGTCCGGCACCGCCACGGGAGCGCCCGGCGCCCTGCCGGTGGCGCGTTCGGCGTCGAGGGCCGCCTGGAGCAGCACGACGGCCGCCGCCTGGTCCACCACCCCGCGCTGCTGCTTCGCCTTCACGCCGCTGGCCCGCAGGCCCTGCTGGGCGGTGACGGTGGTGAGTCGCTCGTCGAACAGCCGCACCGGGACGGGGGCCAGCCGGGCGGCGATCCGGGCCGCGAACCCGCGGGCGAGTTCCGCCGCCTGCCCCTCGCGGCCGGAGAGCGAGGTGGGCAGGCCCACCACGACCTCGACGACCTCGTACTCGGCCGCGAGCTCCGCGAGCCGCTCCAGATCGCCTCTGCCGCGCCGTACGGTCTCCACCGGGGTGGCCAGCAGGCCCGAGGGGTCGCTGCGGGCCACGCCGATGCGTACCGAGCCGACGTCGACGCCCAGCCGTGTGCCGTTTCTCATGCCGTTCTTTCCTGCGCCCGCGAACCGGGGTCCGGTTCGCGGGCGTCGTCCGTCGTCGGGCGCGTCAGGGGCCGGACGTCAGGCGAGCGTCTGCGCGATCGCCTGCTCGACGGCGCCGAGCGCGTCGCCGATCGCCTCGGGACGGGCTCCGCCGCCCTGGGCGACGTCGTCCTTGCCGCCGCCGCCGCCGCCGAGCGCCTTGGCGGCGACGCCGACGAGCGCGCCCGCCTTCAGCCCGCGCCCGCGCCCGGCCTCGTTGACCACCGCGACGGCGACCGGCCGGTCGCCGGGCACGCCCGCGACCACGACGACCGCGGCGCGGTCGGCCGGGAAGCGGCCCCGCACGTCCAGGGCGAGCTTGCGCAGGTCGTCGGCGGAGGTGCCGTCGGGTGTGCGATGCGTGACGACGGAGACCCCGTGCACGTCGCGGGCTCCCGCGGCCAGCTCGCCGGCCACGGCCAGCACCTGGGCCGAGCGGAGCCGCTCCAGGTCCTTCTCGGCGGTGCGCAGCCGCGTGACGATGCCCTCGATGCGCTCGGGCAGCTCCTCGCGGCGCGCCTTGAGCTGCTCCGACAGCTGGGCCACCAGCACGCTCTCGCGGGCCAGGAAGCGGAAGGCGTCCAGGCCGACCAGCGCCTCCACCCGGCGCACCCCGGCGCCGATCGAGGACTCGCCCAGCACCTTGACCAGGCCGAGCTGGCCGGAGCTGGCGACGTGGGTGCCGCCGCAGAGCTCACGGGAGTAGTCGCCGACCTCCACGATGCGGACGGTCTCGCCGTACTTCTCGCCGAACAGCGCCAGCGCGCCCATCGCCCGGGCCTCGGCCTGGGAGGTGTGGAAGGCGTTGACCTGCAGGTCGTTGATGAGGATGGCGTTGACCTCGTCCTCGACGTCGCGCAGCACGCTGGGCGGCACGGCCCCGGCGGCGGTGAAGTCGAAGCGGAAGCGGCCGGGGGAGTTCTCCGAACCGGCCTGCGCCGCCGTCTCGCCCAGCGCGTTGCGGAAGCCGCGGTGCACCATGTGGGTGGCGGTGTGGCTGCGGGAGATGGCCCGGCGGCGCTCGACGTCGATCTCGGCCTGGACCTGGTCGCCCACCCGGATCTCGCCGCCGCGGACCTTGCCGCGGTGCACGACGAGGCCCGCGACCGGCGACTGCACGTCCACGACCTCGACCTCGGCGCCGTCGGCCCGGATGACGCCCTGGTCGGCGAGCTGGCCGCCGCCCTCGGCGTAGAACGGGGTGCGGCCCAGCACGACCTCGACCGTGGTGCCCGCGCCGGCCGCGGGGACGGAGACCCCGTCGACGAGCAGGCCGACGACCTCGGACTCGGCGCTCACCTGGTCGTAGCCGAGGAACTCGACCCGGCCGGCCTTCTCCAGGATCTGCCCGAACACCGAGATGTCGGCGTTGCCGGTCTTCTTGGCGGCGGCGTCGGCCTTGGCGCGGTCGCGCTGCTCCTTCATCAGCCGGCGGAAGCCCTCCTCGTCGACCTTGAGGCCCTGCTCGGAGGCCATCTCCAGGGTCAGGTCGATCGGGAAGCCGTAGGTGTCGTGGAGCTGGAAGGCCTGGTCGCCGGAGAGCACCGTCGCGGACTTGCGCTTGGTCTCCTCCACGGCCGCGTCGAAGATCGCGGTGCCGGTGCGCAGGGTGCCGAGGAAGGAGGCCTCCTCGGCGTCGATGACGCCGTGGATCTGCGGGGCGTCGGCCTTGAGCTCGGGGTACAGCTCGCCCATCACGTCGACCGCGACGGCGGTGAGCTCGTGCATGTAGCGCTCCTCGCCGGAGCCGAGCAGGCGCAGGTTGCGGATCGAGCGGCGCAGGATGCGGCGGAGCACGTAGCCCCGGCCCTCGTTGCCGGGCAGCACGCCGTCGGCGACCAGCATGGTGCCGGTGCGGACGTGGTCGGCGACCACGCGCAGGCTGATGTCGGCGCGCTCGTCGCGGCCGTAGCGGGTCTTGGTCAGCTCGGCGGCGCGGTCGAGGATCTTGTAGGTGGTGTCGATCTCGTAGATGTTGTCGACGCCCTGCAGGATCGCGGCCATGCGCTCCAGGCCCATGCCGGTGTCGACGCTCTTGGCGGGCAGGTCGCCGAGGATCGGGAAGTCCTCCTTGCCGCCGCCCGCGCCGCGCTCGAACTGCATGAAGACGTTGTTCCACACCTCGAGGTAGCGGTTCTCGTCGGCGACCGGGCCGCCCTCGCGGCCGTACTCCGGGCCGCGGTCGTAGTAGATCTCGGTGCAGGGACCGCAGGGGCCGGGCACGCCCATCGACCAGAAGTTGTCGGCCATGCCCCGGCGCTGGATGCGTTCGACCGGCACGCCCACCTTCTTGTTCCAGAGTTCGGCGGCCTCGTCGTCGTCGTGGTAGACGGTGACCCAGAGCCGGTCCTCGGGGAAGCCGAACCCGCCATCGGCCTCGGAGCGGGTCAGCAGCTCCCAGGCGAACGGGATCGCGTCGTCCTTGAAGTAGTCGCCGAAGGAGAAGTTGCCGAGCATCTGGAAGAAGGTGGCGTGCCGGGTGGTCTTGCCGACCTCGTCGATGTCCGGGGTGCGCACGCACTTCTGCACGCTCGCCGCCCGCTTGTAGGGGGGCGTGCGCTGGCCCAGGAAGTAGGGCTTGAAGGGGACCATGCCCGCGGGGACCAGAAGCAGCGTCGGGTCCTCGGCGATCAGGCTGGCCGAGGGCACGACGGTGTGCCCACGCTCCTCGAAGAAGCGCAGGAAGCGGCGGGCGATCTCTGCCGACTCCATGTCAGCGGCCATCCTTTACGTCGTAGTGATAGGTGTCTTCCACACTGTCGAGCCCGAATCTGGACCGCAACTCGGTTTCCTTCCGGGCCGCGCCGTCCAGCGCGTCCGCGGCCACGTCGCGGGCCTGGTCCAGGAGACCGGAGGCGCCCCGGGCCGCGCGCCGCGCCAGGTGGTTCGGGTGCAGTTCGGCCAGCCTACGCCTGACCCACAGCGCGCCGAACGCGCCCAGGGACATGTAGAACAGTCTCCGGATCACCGCCGCCGCCTCTCCAGCGCACGGGCGCCGGACGCGACCCGCCCGCGGGCGCCGATGGCCCGCCGGAGGCCGTGGCCGAGCGCCACCGCCTTGATCATAGGGCCGGTCACCAGGACCTGGGCGACGCCGCTGACCTTGGCCGCGTGCCCGCTGACCTGCTTGACGTCGCGGACGATGGCCTCGACGGCGACGAGCTGGCGGTTCGTCTCGTTGACGGTGACGGCCGCGTCCTCCAGCAGCGGCACCGCCCGGTCGCTCAGCTCGGAGACCATCTTGGTGGTCTCGGTGAGCAGCCGGGACAGCTTGAGCAGGACCACGGCCAGGAAGCAGACCAGGACCACCCAGGCCACGGCCACGATCAGGCCGGCGACCTCTCCTGCGGTAAGCATGCGCCGAATCTCCCTGTCTCACCCGGCTGGAACGGCACGACCCTATCGCGTCCCACCCCGTTCCCCCGGCATGCCGCGTCACGGAGGGGGCTGCCTAACCCGCCTGACCGCCCCGGAGGAAGGCGCGGATCCTGGCCCAGCGGTCCGCGAAGCCCGCCTCGGCGCCGTGCCGGGTGGGCTGGTAGTAGCGGCGGCCGCGCAGCGGCTCGGGCAGGTAGTCCTGGCGGACCAGGCCGTGCTCGAAGTCGTGCGGGTAGCGGTAGCCCTGCCCGTGGCCGAGCTTCGCGGCTCCCGGGTAGTGGGCGTCGCGCAGGTGCCCGGGGACCTGGCCGATGTCTCCGCGGCGCACGTCCGCCGCGGCCGCGTCGACGGCGGTGATCACCGCGTTGGACTTGGGCGCCAGCGCGCAGTGGATCACCGCCTGGGCGAGGTTGAGCCGGCCCTCCGGCAGCCCGATGAACTCCACCGCCTGGGCCGCGGCCACCGCCGTCTGCAGGCAGGTGGGGTCGGCCATGCCGACGTCCTCGGAGGCGAAGATCATGATACGGCGGGCGATGAACCGGGGGTCCTCCCCCGCCTCGACCATGCGGGCCAGGTAGTGCAGGGCGGCGTCGGCGTCGGAGCCGCGCATGCTCTTGATGAAGCCGCTGACCACGTCGTAGTGCTGGTCGCCCTGGCGGTCGTAGCGGACGGCCGCCTTGTCCACCGCGCGCTCCACCGTCCCGACGGTGATCTCTCCGTCGGCGATCAGCGCGGCGGCCTCCAGGTAGGTGAGCGAGCGGCGGGCGTCCCCGCCCGCCAGCCGCACCAGGTGGTCGGCGGCCTCGGGGGCGAGCCCGACCCGCCCGTCCAGGCCCCGGGGGTCGGCGACCGCCCGCTCCAGCACCGTGCGGACGTCGTCGCCGGACAGGGGTTCCAGGGTGAGCAGCAGGGAGCGGGAGAGCAGCGGGGAGATCACGGAGAAGAACGGGTTCTCCGTGGTCGCGCCGATGAAGGTGACCCAGCGGTTCTCCACCGCGGGCAGCAGGGCGTCCTGCTGGGCCTTGTTGAACCGGTGCACCTCGTCGACGAACAGCACGGTCTGCCGCCCGGACATGCCCAGCTCGCGGCGGGCCTGCTCGATGGCGGCGCGGACCTCCTTGACGCCGGCCGACACCGCGGACACCTCCACGAACCGGCGCTTGGTCACCCCCGCCACGACGTAGGCGAGGGTGGTCTTGCCGGTGCCGGGCGGCCCCCACAGGAACAGGGACATCGGCGCCTCGGCCTCGACCAGCCGGCGCAGCGGGGTGCCCGGGCCGAGCAGGTGGCGCTGACCGACCACCTCGTCCAGGCCGCGCGGGCGCATGCGAACCGCGAGGGGCTCCTGGCCGCGGTGCGCCTCCTCCGCCGCCGAATCGAACAGGCTGTCCACGCCCCGACAGTACCGCCCGCCGCGGGGGATCAGCCTCCCCAGACGGCCACGGCCCCGCTGTGGCCGGCGCGGACGACGTAGTAGACCGCCACCGCCGCCAGGAGCACGGTGAGCCCGGAGACGGCGATCTCCACCGGCCGGCCGTACCGGGCGGCGCGCAGGACGTGCAGCATGCCCAGCGAGACCAGCCCGAGGGCGAGGACGGCCAGCACCAGCGGCGTGCCGAAACTCTCGTGCTCGGCGATGCGCTCGCCCAGCCGCCCTCCGGCGGAGGAGAACCGGCCGTCCTTCAGCTCGGCGCCGCTCTGCCTGGCCGCGAAGGCCGCGGGAGGGGCTGCCACGGCGAGCCCGAGGACCGCCCAGCCCAGGGCGGCGCGCGTGCGCGGGGCCAGTGCGTAGACGGCCGCCGCCACCGCGAGCAGCGGCGTCAGCACCACGGTCGCGTGGATGATCAGGGGGTGGGCTGGCAGGCCCAGGATCTCGTCGAGCATGAGGTGACTCCGGTGTGCGGGCGGCTGGCGTGGTCGTCGCCAGACCGGAATCCCATCACGGAGGGGATCTGGAACGTGTAAAGACCTCCGGGATGTTCACTCCCGCCCCACCTTGCGCCTTACGCCACTTACATCCACCACACTCCGGGGCCGGTACGCTTTCGCGGAGTCAACAGTCATACAGATGGTGATCCTGGAGGACATAGCGGTGAGCGGCGAAGACCGCCAGAGCCAGCTGGCTCGGGAGCACAAGGAGCGGCAGGCCCGACGTGCCGAGCAGGCGAGCAAGGCCAAGCGGAACACCTTCATCGGAGCCGGCGCCGCGGTGGTGGCCGTGGTCGGAGGCGTGATCGCCGCCTCGACCCTGATGGGCGGCGGCGAGAAGGAGCCGTTGGCCGCCCAGACGCCGGCCCCGTCGGAGAGCGCCTCCACCCCGGCGGCACCCGACCTCACCGCCTCGGCCAAGCCGGGCGCCACCACCTGCGAGTACCGCAAGGACACCACCGGCAGCCCCACCAAGTTCGTGGGTTACCCGCCCAAGAAGCCGAACCTGAAGCTGAAGACGATGACGATCACCACCAACCACGGTGACATCGTGATCGACCTGGTGACCTCGGCGACCCCCTGCACCGTCAACTCCCTGGCGTTCCTGGCGAAGAAGAACTTCTACGACGGCACCAAGTGCCACCGGCTGGCCACCCCGGAGAACTCCGGCCTGGGCCTGCTGCAGTGCGGCGACCCGCAGGCCAAGGCCGACGGCAAGAACTCCACCGACGGCCAGGGCAGCTCGGGTTACGTCTTCAACGACGAGAACCTGGGCGGCCTGTCGTACGGCAGGGGCACCGTCGCCCTGGCCCAGGCCCCCGACGCCGCCAACCAGAACGGCAGCCAGTTCTGGATCTCCTACAGCAACGAGACCGCCCAGCTGGACTCCGGACCGGCCTACACGCCGTTCGGCACCGTGTCCAAGGGCATGGAGATCATCGACAAGATCGCCGCCGGCGGGTGGATCACCAACGAGGCCGACATCACCGGCGACGGCGGCTCCCACGCCCCCAAGATCCCGGTGCTCATCAAGGACGTCAAGCTCTCCTGAGCCCGCGTGCGCGGACGCCCCGGCCGTGGAGGACCCACCGCCGGGGCGTCCGGGTTCCAGCGCCACGGGCGGGACCCGGCCGCGGTCCCCGCGCCGCCGGTATCTGTGATCCCCGTCACATCGACCCGCTTCTCCCCGCCTCTGGTCCAAGCTGGAGTCAGGGGACGTCGAGCCGTGACCGAGGAGCGCCCATGCCGGAGCCGGCGACGGAGAGACTGCCGTTCGAGTTCATGCTCAGCCCGGAGTTCGGGCGCGACCCGTACACCGAGTACGGCAGGCTGCGCGAGCGGGGGCCGGTCCACGCGATCGACTTCCCGCGCGGGGTGCCGGCGTTCGTGGTGATCGATCACGAGCACGGCCGCCAGGCGCTGACCGACCCGCGGCTGGCCAAGGGCCTCGGCCACGCGCCGGGCTTCTTCCAGGACGCCGTCGTGCGGGGCAACCCGGCGCTCGCCAGGAACATGCTCAACAGCGACCCGCCGGACCACACCCGCCTGCGCCGCCTGGTCGCCGGGGCCTTCACCGCGCGGCGGACCGCGAGCCTGGCCCCCCGGATCCAGGAGATCACCGACCGGCTGGTCGACACGATGGAGGCCGCGGGCGAGGCCGACCTCCTCGACGACTTCGCCTTCCCGCTGCCGATCACCGTGATCTGCGAGCTGCTGGGCGTGCCCTCCGCCGACCGCGCCGACTTCCGCGAATGGTCGGCCAGCCTGATCACACCCGCGTTCACCGAGGAGGCGGCCGGGCGGCGTGACGCGGTGAACGCCGCCGTCCGCGCCTACTTCGCCCGGCTGATCGACGAGCGGCGGCGGGCCCCCCGGGACGACATGATCAGCGCGCTGGTCACCGCCCGCGACGAGGACGGGCTGCTGAGCGAGCAGGAGCTGCTCGCCACGCTCACGCTGCTGCTCATCGCCGGGCACGAGACCACGGTCAACCTCATCGGCAACGGCATGCTGGCCCTGCTGACCCATCCCGCCCAGCTCGGGCTCCTGCGGGAGCGACCCGAACTGCTGCCGGGCGCGATCGAGGAGTTCCTCCGCTACGAGGGGCCGGTGGAGCGGGCCACGTTCCGTTTCGCCACCGAGGACATGGAGATCGCGGGCGTCCCCGTGCCCAAGGGCGGCGTGGTGCACGTCTCGCTCGGCGCGGCGGGCCGCGACCCGGCGGCGTTCGACGACCCCGACACGCTGGACATCACCCGCGCCGGCAAGCACCACCTCGCCTTCGGCCACGGCATCCACTTCTGCCTGGGCGCCCCGTTGGCCCGGCTGGAGGCGCGGATCGCCTTCGAGACGCTGCTGCGCCGCCTGCCCGGCATCAGACTCGCCTGCCCGGCCGAGGACGTGGCCTGGCGTCTGAACGGCTCGCTCATCCGCGGCCTGCAGGCGCTGCCCGTCCGGTTCTGAAGGCGCCGGCGCGGCCCGCCCGCCGTCGGTCCCGCAGGGACGCCGGCCCGGCCCCGGACGCGCCGGAGCCCCGGCGGGCGTCGTCCGCCCGCCGGGGCTCCGGCGGCACGCCCGCAGGTCAGGCCTCGGCCGCCTCCTTGGGCTTGGCGTCGACGCCCGCCTCCTTGCGCTGCTCACCCGTGATCGGGGTGGGCGCGCCGGTCAGCGGGTCGAAGCCGGAGGCCGTCTTCGGGAAGGCGATGACGTCGCGGATCGAGTCGCCGCCCGCCAGCAGCATGCAGATCCGGTCCCAGCCGTAGGCGATGCCGCCGTGCGGCGGCGGGCCGTACTTGAACGCCTCCAGCAGGAAGCCGAACTTGCTCTCGGCCTCCTCCTTGGAGATGCCGAGCACGTCGAAGACGCGCTGCTGCATCTCGGCGCGGTGGATCCGGATCGAGCCGCCGCCGATCTCCATGCCGTTGCAGACCATGTCGTAGGCGTAGGCCAGGGCCTCGCCCGGGTTGTCCTGGAAGGTGTCGGCCCACTCGGGCTTGGGACCGGTGAACGGGTGGTGCACCGCGGTCCAGCCGGACTGGCGGCCGACGTCGTCGTAGACGGGCTCGAACATGGGTGCGTCGACGACCCACAGGAAGTTCCACGCCGACTCGTCGATCAGGCCGCAGCGCCGGCCGATCTCCAGGCGGGCCGCGCCGAGCAGGTCGCGGGAGTCGGCGGGCTTGCCGGCCGCGAAGAAGACCGCGTCGCCCGGCTTCGCGCCGACCTCGGCGGCCAGCCCCGCGGTCTCGGTCTCCGACAGGTTCTTGGCGACCGGGCCGCCGAGCGTGCCGTCCTCGCCGACCAGCACGTAGGCCAGGCCCCGGGCGCCGCGCGACTTGGCCCACTCCTGCCAGCCGTCCAGCTCCTTGCGGGTCTGGGAGGCGCCGCCGGGCATGACCACGGCGCCGACGTACGGCGCCTGGAAGACGCGGAAGCCCGTCTCGGCGAAGAAGGAGGTCATCTCGACCAGCTCGCAGCCGAACCGCAGGTCCGGCTTGTCCGAGCCGTAGCGGGCCATGGCCTCGGCATAGGTCATCCGGGGCAGCGGCGTGGGCAGCTCGTAGCCGATCGTCTCCTTCCAGATGCGGCCGATCAGCGCCTCGCCCAGGGCGATGACGTCGTCCTGGTCCACGAAGGACATCTCGATGTCGATCTGGGTGAACTCCGGCTGCCGGTCGGCGCGCAGGTCCTCGTCGCGGTAGCACTTGGCGAGCTGGTAGTAGCGCTCCAGGCCGGCGACCTGGAGGAGCTGCTTGAACAGCTGCGGCGACTGCGGCAGGGCGTACCAGCTGCCCGGCTGGAGGCGGACCGGGACCAGGAAGTCGCGGGCGCCCTCGGGCGTGGAGCGGGTGAGCGTCGGGGTCTCGACGTAGACGAACCCGTGCTCGTTCATCACCTCGTTGGCCAGGTAGGTGGCCTTGGAGCGGATCCGCATGGCGTGGGCGACCTGCTGGCGGCGGATGTCGAGGTAGCGGTACTTCAGCCGCGCCTCTTCGGACACGCCCGCGTTGCCCTCGATGGGGAACGGCAGCGGCGCGGACTCGCTCAGCACCTCCACCTCGGAGGCGACGACCTCGATCGCGCCGGTCGGCAGGTCGGGGTTCTCGTTGCCCGCGGGCCGGACCCGCACCTCCCCGACGACCTTCACGCAGTATTCGGCACGCAGGCCGTGCGCGTCGTCCTCCTCACGGAAGACCACCTGTGCCGAGCCCGAGGCGTCCCGCAGGTCGATGAAGACCACACCGCCGTGGTCACGGCGGCGCGCCACCCATCCGGCCAGCGTCACCTGCTCCCCCGCGTGCTGCTCGCGCAGCGATCCCGCGGTGTGCGTGCGAATCACGAAAACTTCCCCTTCAGGATGTCGACGACCTCGGCCAACGGCACCTCGGTCTGCTCTGCGGTGGTCAGGTCCTTCAGCTGTACGGCCTGCGTCTCGAGGTCGCGTCCGCCCAGGATCAGCGCGTAGCGGGCCCCGGAGCGGTCGGCGCCCTTCATGGCCCCCTTGACGCCCTTGCCGCCGAACGCCATGTCGGCGGCCAGGCCGGCCCGGCGCAGCTCGGTGAGGAGCCGGAACATCCGGCGGCGCGCCTCCTCCCCCAGCGGCACACCGTACACCTGTACCCGCCGGTGCGCGGTGTCCTCCTCCAGCAGCCCCTCGGCCTCCATGGCCAGGATCGTCCGGTCCACGCCGAGGGCCCAGCCGACGCTCGGCAGCGCCGGGCCGCCGATCATCTCGCTCAGCCCGTCGTAGCGGCCGCCGCCGCCGACCGCCGACTGCGAGCCCAGGCCGTCGTGGACGAACTCGAAGGTGGTGCGCGTGTAGTAGTCGAGGCCGCGGACCAGCCGCGGGTCGTCGGTGTAGGCCAGGCCGGCGGCGGTCAGCAGGGAGCGGACCTCCTCGTGGTAGGCCTTGCACGCCTCGCACAGGTGGTCGACGACCAGGGGCGCGCCGGCGAGCTGCGCCTGCACCTCGGGCCGTTTGTCGTCGAGCACGCGCAACGGGTTGATCTCGATCCGGGCCCGGGTGGGCTCGTCCAGGTCGAGGGCGCGCAGGAACTCCTGAAGCGCGGCGCGGTAGGCGGGGCGGCACTCCTTGCAGCCCAGCGTGTTGAGCAGCAGCCGCACCCCGGTCAGGCCCAGGGCGGCGAAGCCGTCGGCGGCCAGCAGGATCAGCTCGGCGTCCAGCGCCGGGTCCTCGGCCCCCAGGGCCTCGGCGCCGACCTGCGAGAAGTGGCGGTAGCGGCCCTTCTGCGCCCGCTCGTAGCGGAACTGGCTCCCGGAGTACCAGAGCTTGACCGGGAGCTGCCCGTTGTGCAGGCCGTGCTGGAGGACGGCCCGCACGACCGGCGCGGTGCCCTCCGGGCGCAGCGTGATGGAGCGCCCGCCCTTGTCGGTGAAGGTGTACATCTCCTTGGAGACGACGTCGGTCGACTCCCCGACACCGCGGACGAACAGCGCGGTGTCCTCGAAGGTCGGCGTCTCGATGTAGCCGTAGCCCGCGCGGCGGACCGGGGCGACGAGCGCCTCGCGCACGGCGAGGACCCGCTCGGAACGCGGTGGCAGCCAGTCGAAGGTGCCCTTGGGCGCCTGGAAGGTCATGGTCTCTAGATTCCCCTGGTGGGACCGGCAAGCGGGGCGGCCTCCGCGAGATACGGGTTGGTGGCGCGCTCGGTGCCGATCGTGGTCTGTGGTCCGTGGCCGGGCAGGACCGCCGTGTCGTCCGGCAGCGGCAGGCACTTGGCCGCCAGGCTGCGCAGGATGGTCGGGTAGTCACCGCCCGGAAGGTCGGTGCGGCCGATGGAGCCGGCGAACAGCAGGTCGCCCGAGAACATCACGTCCGGGATCTCGTCCGTGCGGGGCAGCCTGAACGTCACCGACCCCCTGGTATGGCCGGGCGTGTGGTCGACGGTGAGCTCCAGGCCGGCCAGGTGGAGCACCTCGCCGTCGGCGAGTTCGCGCACGTCGTCCGGCTCGGCGAAGGTCAGCCCGCCGAACAGCTGCTGGCGCGTCGCCAGCGACAGCCCCTTGCCCGGGTCGGAGAGCAGCTCGCGGTCCTCGGGGTGGATCCACGCCGGGACGTCGCGCGCGCCGCAGACCGGGGCGACCGACCACATGTGGTCGAGGTGACCGTGCGTGACCAGCACCGCGACCGGCTTGAGCCGATGCTCGCGCAGCACGTCGTCCAGATCGCCGACCGCGTTCTGCCCCGGATCGACGATGACGCACTCCTCGCCGGCGGCGGGAGCGACGACGTAGCAGTTGGTCTGGAAGGACCCTGCGGGAAAGCCGGCGATGAGCATCTGCCTCAGCTGTCTCGTCAAGAAAGCGGATGGGAATGTAACCGAAGGGTACCGGTGAGGGTCTGCGGGCTGCGAATCATGACCCTCCGGCCGATACGATTCGCCCACCTCGATATCTGAAGAACACTCCGGCACCCGGGAGGGCGAAGCGGTGAGCGGCAAGGACCGCCAGAAGCAACTGGCTCGCGAGCACTACGAGCGGCAGCTGCAGCGACGCGCGGAGCGCGAGACCAGGGCCAAGCGAATGACGATCATCGGAAGCAGCGTGGCCACCGTGGTGGTCGTGGGCGCCGTCGTCGCCGCGACCGTCCTGCTCGGGGGCGAGGACCCCGCCACCACCTCGGCGAGCCCGGAGCCCTCCGCGCCGGCGAGCCAGGCCGCGGCCGAGCCCAAGGCCTTCGACCCGGCCACCGGCACCTGCGGCTACGTCGCCTCCCCCGGCGGCGTGGTCAAGGACGTCGGCACGCCTCCGGCCAAGGTGGACACCTCCCCCAAGGCGATGACCCTCGCCACCAACCGGGGCGACATCGTCATCGAGCTGGACGCCGCCAAGACCCCCTGCACGGTCGGCTCCTTCGCCTTCCTGGCGGAGAAGGGCTACTTCGACGGCACCAGGTGCCACCGCCTGGGCTCCGATCAGTTCCCGGTCCTGCAGTGCGGCGACCCGCTGGCCAAGGCCGACGGCAAGGGCGCCACCGACGGCCAGGGCGGCCCCGGATACCGTTTCGTGGACGAGAACCTCACCGGCGCCAAGTACACCCGCGGCGTGGTCGCCATGGCCAACAGCGGCCCCAACACCAACGGCAGCCAGTTCTTCATCGTGTACGGCGACGCCGAGCTGGGGCCGAACTACACGCCGTTCGGTACGGTTACCAAGGGCCTGGAGATCGTCGACAAGGTGAACAAGGGCGGCGTCATCACTCCTGGGGGCGACGGCACCGGAGCCCCGAAGGAAACCGTTGAGATCAAAGACGTGACAATGTCATCCAAGAGCTGACGTAATACAACCAAACAGAATCCGGGGCCGACGGTCCTGGGAGGGCTGATGAAAGTGCGGGAGGACACGGTGAGCACCGACCCGTGGGGCCGGGTAGACGACGACGGCACCGTCTACGTGCGTACGGCTGAGGGAGAGCGGGCCGTCGGGTCCTGGCAGGCCGGTGAACCGGAGGAGGCACTCGCCTACTTCCGCCGCAAGTTCGACGAGCTGGCCGGGCAGGTCACGCTGCTGGAGCAGCGGGTCCGCGGCACCGACCTGGCCCCCGCGCAGGCCGAGGCGACGGTCGCCAAGCTCCGCGAGTCCATCACCGACGCCCACGCCGTCGGCGACCTGGACTCGCTGCTGAAGCGGCTGGACGCCCTCACCGAGCTGGTGGGCCAGCGCCGGGAGGAGGTCAAGGCCGCCCGCGAGGTGGCCCGCGCCGAGGCCAAGGCCGTCAAGGAGCGGATCGTCGCCGAGGCGGAGAGCGTGGCGGAGTCCACCACCCACTGGAAGACGGGCGGCGAGCGCCTGCGTCAGCTGGTGGAGGAGTGGAAGGCCGCCGAGCGCATCGACCGGGTCACCGAGGCGGCGCTGTGGAAGCGCCTGTCGGCCGCCCGCACGGCCTTCGCCAAGCGCCGCAAGGCCTACTTCGCGGGGCTGGACGAGCAGCGCGAGGGCATCCGCTCCACCAAGGAGCGGATCGTCGCCGAGGCCGAGACCCTGGCCTCCTCCACCGACTGGGGCGCCACCGCGTCGGCCTACCGCGAGCTGATGCGGCAGTGGAAGACGGCGGGCCGGGCCTCCCGCGAGGTCGAGGACGAGCTCTGGAACCGGTTCAAGGGCGCCCAGGACCAGTTCTTCCAGGCCCGCTCCGCGGTCTTCGCCGAGCGGGACGCCTCGTTCGCGGCCAACGCCGAGGTCAAGGAGCGGCTCCTGGCCGAGGCCGAGCGGATCCTGCCGGTGACCGACGCCCGCGCCGCCCGGGCCGCCCTGCGCGGCCTCCTGGAGCGCTGGGAGGAGGCGGGTCCCGTCCCGCGCGAGCAGCGCGACCGGCTGGAGGGCGGGCTGCGCAAGGTCGACGACGCGGTCCGCAAGGCCGAGGAGGCGGAGTGGAAGCGCTCCAACCCCGAGGCCCGCGCCCGTGCCCAGAACACGGTGGACCAGCTCCGCAAGTCCATCGAGCAGCTGGAGGCCCGTCTGACCAAGGCCGCGGCCGCCGGCAAGGACAAGGACGTCAAGGACGCGGAGGAGGCGCTGGCCGCCCGGCGCTCCTGGCTGGAGGAGGCCGAGCGCACGCTCGCCGAGTTCTCCTGACCGGCTGAACCCGACCGGGGGCGCGTCCTGCTCACAGGACGCGCCCCCGGTCGTCTTCCGGCCCGGGCCGGAGGGGCCCGGCGGGAACCGCCCGTCAGGACCCGGCGCCGCTCACCCGGTAGACGTCGTAGACGCCCTGGATGTTGCGGACGGCCTTCAGGACGTGCCCCAGGTGCTTGGGGTCGCCCATCTCGAAGGTGAACTTGCTGATCGCGACCCGGTCGCGGGAGGTCGTCACCGACGCCGACAGGATGTTCACGTGCTGGTCGGAGAGGGTCCGCGTGACGTCCGACAGCAGGCGGGGCCGGTCCAGCGCCTCCACCTGGATGGCGACGAGGAAGACCGAGTCGTCCCCGGGCGACCAGGCGACCTGCACCAGCCGGTCCGGCTCGGATCTGAGCTGCTCCACGTTGGGGCAGTTGCTGCGGTGCACCGACACGCCGTGCCCGCGGGTGACGAAGCCGACGATCTCGTCCCCGGGGACCGGGGTGCAGCAGCGCGAGAGCCGTACCCACACGTCGGAGTCGCCGGCCACCACCACGCCCGCGCCGCCGCCGCCCGCCCGGGGGCGGCCGCGCAGCTTCGTCGGGACCGCCGCCTCGGCGATGTCCTCCTCGGCGCCCTCCACTCCCCCGATGGACTGCACCAGCTTCTGCACGACCGTCTGGGCGGCCGTGTGGCCCTCTCCGACGGCCGCGTAGAGCGAGGAGACGTCCGGGTAGCGCAGCTCCCTGGCGAGCGTCAGCAGGGACTCTCCGGACATCAGGCGCTGCAGCGGCAGCCCCTGCTTGCGCATGGCGCGGCCGATGGCCTCCTTGCCCGCCTCGATCGCGGTCTCGCGGCGCTCCTTGGAGAACCACTGGCGGATCTTGTTGCGGGCCCGGCCGGACTTGACGAACTTCAACCAGTCGCGGGACGGGCCCGCGTCGGGCGACTTGGAGGTGAAGATCTCGACGGTGTCGCCGTTGCTCAGCCGGGACTCCAGCGGCACCAGGCGGCCGTTGACCCGGGCGCCGATGCAGCGGTGGCCGACCTCGGTGTGCACGGCGTAGGCGAAGTCGACCGGCGTCGCACCCTCCGGCAGGGCCATGACCTGGCCCCTGGGGGTGAAGACGTAGACCTCGGAGACCGACAGGTCGAAGCGGAGCGACTCCAGGAACTCGCCCGGGTCGGCGGTCTCCTTCTGCCAGTCCAGGAGCTGGCGGAGCCAGGCCATGTCGCCGGCGCTCTTCAGCTTCGTCCCCGCGGACCCGGAGGTGTTCATCTCCTCCTTGTACTTCCAGTGCGCGGCGACGCCGTACTCGGAGCGGTGGTGCATGGCGTGGGTGCGGATCTGCAGCTCCACCGGCTTGCCCTCGGGACCGATCACCGTGGTGTGCAGCGACTGGTACATGTTGAACTTGGGCATCGCGATGTAGTCCTTGAACCGGCCGGGCACCGGGTTCCACCGCGCGTGGATCGTTCCGAGGGCGGCGTAGCAGTCGCGGACCGTGTCCACCAGCACCCGGATGCCGACCAGATCGTAGATGTCGTCGAACGCGACGTCGCGCGCGATCATCTTCTGGTAGACCGAGTAGTAGTGCTTGGGCCGGCCCTTGACCACGGCGCGGATCTTCGCCTCCCGCAGATCGGCGAAGACCTTCTCGATGACCTCCTGCAGGAACAGGTCCCTGCGCGGGGCCCGCTCCGACACCATCCGGGCGATCTCGTCGTAGCGCTTGGGGTAGAGCATGGCGAACGCGAGGTCCTCCAGCTCCCACTTGATGGTGTTCATCCCCAGCCGGTGGGCGAGCGGCGCGAAGATCTCCAGCGTCTCGCGGGACTTCTGCTGCCGCTTGTGCTCCGGCAGGTAGCGCATGGTGCGCATGTTGTGCAGCCGGTCGGCGAGCTTGATGATCAGCACGCGGATGTCGCGGGACATCGCGACGACCATCTTGCGCACGGTCTCGGCCTGGGCGGCGTCACCGAACTTGACCTTGTCGAGCTTGGTCACGCCGTCGACCAGCAGCGCGATGTTGTCGCCGAAGTCGGTGCGGAGCTCGTCCAGGCTGTAGGCGGTGTCCTCGACGGTGTCGTGCAGCAGCGCCGCGCAGAGCGTCTCGTCGTCGGTGCCCAGCTCGGCCAGGATCGTCGCCACGGCCAGCGGGTGGGTGATGTACGGGTCACCGCTCTTGCGCTTCTGATCGCGGTGGTGATAGGCCGCCACGTCGTAGGCCCGCTCGATCAGCCGCAGGTCCGCCTTCGGATGGGTCGCGCGGACCGTCCGGAACAGCGGTTCAAGGACCGGGTTCATGGCGCCACCCCATTGCCCCCCAAAGCGGGCGAGCCTCCGCCGCACCGCCGGTTTCTCCTCGGTGGCTCCGGACATGGCGGAGCCGGCATCGACTGCCGGGACGGCCATCTCGGAACCGCCTTCGTCGGCGGTCACGTCGGGCACGACCACATCACGGGGCACTCAGACTCCTCACGTTCGAGTCCAGATCCCTCAGTGTATCCAGACCCGCACGGCTACTTCCCCCGGCGGGGTGGATCAGACGACCACGAGGGGGTGCACTTCCACCCCGCCGAGCCGCTCCCGCCCCTTGAGGAAGGCAAGTTCCATCAGTACGGCGACGGCCACGACCTCGGCTCCCGTCCTGCGGACCAGTTCCACCGTCGCGCGCGCCGTGCCCCCGGTGGCGAGCACGTCGTCGACGATCAGGACCCGGTCGCCCGGGGCGAACGCGTCCCGGTGGACCTCGACGACCGCGGAGCCGTACTCCAGATCGTAGGACGCCTCGAAGGTCTCGGCGGGCAGTTTGCCCTTCTTACGCACCGGAACGAACCCGGCTCGGGCCTTGTAGGCCGCCGGGGCCCCCAGGATGAACCCCCGCGCCTCGATTCCGACGATCTTGTCCACCTCGTGCAGCCCCGCCAGCTCGTCCGTCACCGCGGCGAACGCCCCGGGGTCGGCGAGCAGCGGGGTGATGTCCTTGAACACCACCCCGGGCTTCGGGTAGTCGGGCACGTCGCGGATCCGGTCCAGGATCAGCCGGCTCAGGTCACTCATGATCCATCCCTGCGGGAAAGGTGCCTCTGGCGAAAACGAGGAGAAAACGCCTCCGCCCCCCGCGAGCGGGGGGCGGAGGCGCGATCTCTTACAGGTCTACTTCTTCTTGCGCTTGTCGCCGCCGGACCCGGCGCCGGCCGCCACCGGCTGGCGCGCGGCCTTGGCTCCGGCCCCGCCGCCCGTGGCGGCGAGCCTGCGGGCGATCGCCTGGTAGCGCGGCTCGCGCTCCTTCAGCGTCACCAGCATCGGCGTCGCCACGCACAGCGAGGAGTACGTGCCGACGAGCATGCCGACGAACAGTGCCAGCGACAGGTCCTTCAGCGTGCCCGCGCCGAACAGCGTGGTGCCGATGAACAGGATCGCCGCCACCGGCAGGATCGCCACCAGGGTGGTGTTCAGCGAGCGGATCAGCGTGTGGTTCAGCGCGTCGTTGGCGGCCTGCGTGTAGGTGACCTTCGAGGTCGTGCCGAGCTTGGCGGTGACCTCCTTGATCATGTCGAACACGACGACCGCGTCGTACAGCGAGTAGCCGAGGATCGTCAGGAAGCCCAGCAGGGTCGCCGGGGTGACCTCGAACTGGGACCACGCGTAGACGCCCGCCGTGATCACCAGGTCGTGGATCAGCGCCACGATGGCGGCCAGCGCCATCTTCCACTCGAAGGCCATCGTCAGGTACAGGATGATCGCCAGCATGAAGACGATCAGGCCGATGACGGCCTTGTCGGCGACCTGGCCGCCCCACGTGGCACCGATCACCTGGAGGGTGACGTCGTTCTGGTTGAGACCGAAGTCACCGGCGACGGTCTTCTGGAGCTCGGTCACCTGCTCGGCGGGGAGGCTCTCGGTGGTGACCCGCCAGCCGCTGTTGGTCTGCTGGACGATGGGGTGCACCCCGGCGTCGGTGAAGGTCTCGCGGACCTGTTCGATGCTCGCCGTCGGCGCCTTGAAGGAGAACACCGACCCGCCGGTGAACTCCACCCCCAGCTTCAGGCCGTTGACCAGCAGGCCCGCGATGGAGATCACCAGCAGGACGGCGGACAGGCCGTACCAGAGCTTCTGCTTGCCGACGAAGTCGACGTTGATCTCGCCCCGGTACAGGCGGCTTACGAGGCCGGCCATCATGCCTCCTGCGGAACGGTGGTGGAGCCGGTGGGCGACCCGATGCTCATGCGCTCGGCGTCCAGGCCGGAGAGCGGGTGGCCCTTGGCGAAGAACTTCAGGCGCGCCAGCAGGGCGACGAACGGCTTGGTGAACATGAACACCACGACGATGTCGATGAGGGTGGTCAGGCCCATCGCGAACGCGAACCCGGCCACGCCGCCGACCGCCAGGAAGTACAGCACCAGGGCGGCGATGAACATGACCGCGTCGGCGATCAGGATCGTGCGCCGGGCGCGGACCCAGGCGACCTCGACGGCCGAGCGCAGCGTGCGCCGGCCCTCCTTCATCTCGTCGCGGATGCGTTCAAAGTAGACGATGAACGAGTCCGCGGTGATGCCGATCGAGACGATCAGGCCGATGATGTGCGGGAGCGAGAGGCGGAAGCCCGCGAAGTGGCCGAGCAGCACCACCGACTGGTAGGTCAGGACCGAGGCGACCACGAGGCTCAGCACCGAGACGGCGCCCAGTCCGCGGTAGTAGATCATCGAGTAGACCACCACGAGGCCCAGGCCGATCGCGCCGGCGATGAGACCGCCGCGCAGCTGGTCGGCGCCGAGGGTGGAGGAGACCTCCTCGATCGAGCTCTTCTCGAACTTCAGCGGCAGCGCGCCGTACTTGAGCTGGTTGGCCAGCTCGGTGGCGGTCACCTGGGTGAAGCTGCCGGAGATCTGCGCGCGGCCGCCGGTGATGGGCTCCTGGATGACCGGCGCGGAGATGACCACGCCGTCCAGGACCATGGCGACCTGGTTGCGCGGGGCCTCGGAGTTGAAGGCCGTGGTGGTGACCTTGGACCACTGGTCCGGCCCCGAGCCCTTGAAGGAGAGCTGGACGAGCCACTCGCCGGTGCTCGGCTCCACGCCCGAGGTGGCGCTGTCGATGGCGGTGCCGGTCACGGCCGCCTTCTCCAGCACGTACTTGGCGCTGCCGTCCTGGTCGCAGGCGACGAACTGCTTGTTCGGGTCGTCCTGGGCGCCCTGGCCCTTGTCCTTCTTGGAGCAGTCGAGCTCCTGGAACTGCTTGAGCACCGCCGGGTCGATCCCGGTGGTGTCGACGCCCGCCAGCGGGTCCTCGGGAGCGGCGCTCCCGCTCGGCGCGGCCGACGGGGCGGCGGAGGGGGTCGCCTCGCCCTTCGCGTCGCCGGTCGCCCTGCCGGTCGGCTCGGCCTGCTTCGGCGCGGTCGAGGCGGCCGGGGTGGCGGCGGGGCTCGGGTTGGTCAGCGCCTCCGACAGGCCGCGGCCCGCCGGGGAGCCGCTCGGGCTCGCCTCGGCGGTCACCGACGGCTTCGGCGTGCTCTTGCCGGTGGCCGCGGGCGAGCCCGACGGGGCCGGGGTCGGCGTGGGCGCCTGGGTGGACATCTCACCCGGGGGCTGGGGCGACCCGGCCGCGATCGCCAGCACCTGGCGGAATCTCAGCTCGGCGGTCGTGCCGACCAGCTTGACGACCTCCTCCTGGCCTGCGCCCGGAACGGAGATGACGATGTTGTCACCGGCGCTGGCCACCTCGGCGTCGGAGATGCCGCTGCCGTTCACCCGGTCGCGGATGATGTTCACGGCCAGATTCAGGCTCTCCTCAGAGGGAGCGCCGCCGTTCGGCGTGATGGGCGACAGCGTCACTGTCGTGCCGCCGGCGAGGTCGAGGCCGTATTCGGGGGTGTACGCCCTGTTGAGGAGCATCACCCCGCCCATGGCGAGAATGATCGCCAGAAGCAGCAGGAGCACGCGTCCCGGTCTGCTCTGGCCGCTGGTCGGTCGGGCCACTGGTCGTCGATTCTTTCGGTTATAGGGGGTTTTGGCGGTGCGCTGCGCTCAGGACTTCTTGGGGGTGGAGTCCTGGCTGTCACCCTGCTGCTCGGCGGTCTCCACCACGTCGTCGTCGGTGACCGCGACGTCGTCCTTGACGCCCTCGGCGTCGTCCACCGGGGTCAGCACGCGTCCGATGGCGGCCTTGACCCAGCGGGTCTCGACACCGGGCGCGATCTCCAGGATCACGTCTTCCGCGTCGAGGCCCACGACGGTCGCGAACAGACCGGTCGTGGTCATGACCTGCGTCCCCGGCGTCAGGGAGTTCTGCATCTGGATCTGTTCCTGCTGCCGCTTGCGCTGCGGGCGGATGAGCAGGAAGTAGAACACCACGACCATCAGAGCGATCATGATGAGGCTTGAGTAGTCGCCCATGGGGCCGCTCCTCCACTTGAGAATGACCGGCCTGGCGCCGGACGTCTGTATACGGCCACGCCGCTCAGCACGTCAGCCTACACAGCCAGCCAAGCCACGGAGTTTAGGCGAGCTGTTAGAAGCGCGGCAACGAGGTCACGATCCGGCACACCGGGAAGTTCCCGTTTCGAGACCCTTGTCATCGATCCGTGATCGACACCATGCGGCTCCACGACCCGGGAAGCACCGGCCCACCACTGAAGAAACCCGGAACGCACGACCCCGCCACTGAAGAACAACGCCGTCGCTCCCTCCGCTCTTCCACGGGCGCCGCATCCGCCGCAACCGGGAGTCCCCGATCGGGGCGGACCGCGTCCGCCGCGCCCGGAGCCTGCGGCCGAGGAACCGCGTCCGCCGCGGCGCACGGACGGTCCGCCCGGGACGCGACTCAGGCGCCGAACGCGTCCGGCGGCGGGGTCAGCCCCAGGTGGTGCCAGGCCGCGGCCGTCGCCACCCGGCCGCGGGGGGTGCGGGCCAGCAGGCCCTGCCGTACCAGGAACGGCTCGGCGACCACCTCGACCGTCTCCGGCTCCTCCCCCACCGCGACCGCCAGGGTGGACAGCCCGACCGGACCCCCGCCGAACCTGCGCAGCAGGACGTCCAGCACCGCCCGGTCCAGCCGGTCGAGTCCTTCGGCGTCGACCTCGTAGAGGTTCAGCGCGGCGGCGGCGACCTCCCGGGTGATCACCCCTTCGGCGCGGACCTCGGCGAAGTCGCGCACCCGGCGCAGCAGCCGGTTGGCGATGCGGGGCGTGCCCCGCGAACGCCCGGCGATCTCGCGCGCCGCGTCCTCCGGCAGCTCCAGTCCGAGCAGCCGCGACGAGCGGTGCAGCACCTGCTCCAGCTCGGCGGCCTCGTAGAAGTCCATGTGCGCGACGAAGCCGAACCGGTCGCGCAGCGGCGCGGGCAGCAGCCCGGCCCGGGTGGTGGCCCCGACCAGGGTGAAGGGCGCGATCTCCAGCGGGATCGCGGTCGCGCCCGGTCCCTTGCCCACCACGATGTCGACCCGGAAGTCCTCCATCGCGAGGTAGAGCATCTCCTCCGCCGGACGGGCCATCCGGTGGATCTCGTCGATGAACAGGACCTCGCCCTCCGACAGCGTCGAGAGGATCGCCGCCAGGTCGCCCGCCCGCTCCAGCGCCGGCCCGGAGGTGATGCGGAGCGGCACCCCCAGCTCGGTCGCGATGATCATCGACAGGGTCGTCTTGCCGAGCCCCGGCGAGCCGCTCATCAGCACGTGGTCGGGCGCCCGCCCGCGGCGCAGCGCGCTGTGCAGCACCAGCGAGAGCTGCTCGCGCACCCGCGCCTGGCCGATGAACTCGTCCAACCGCTTGGGCCGCAGTGCGGCCTCGATCAGCCGCTCGTCGCCCTCGGCCTCCGGTGACACCAGATCCCGGTCGGAACTCACGTCGGACCACCCTCGCTCATCGCACGCTCAGGGCGCGCAGCGCCGCCTTCAGCAACGCCGCGACCTGGGGGACGCGGCCCGCGGCCACGTCGGCGTCGGCCTGCGGGCTCACCACGGCGACCGCCTCGTCGGCGTCCTTGGCGGAGTATCCCAGCCCGATCAGCCCCGAGTGGACCTGGTCGCGCCAGGCCGGCGCGGCGGCGTGGCCGTTGAGGGCGGCGCTGACGGCCTCCTCCGGGGTGCCCAGCTTGTCCTTGAGGTCGACGATGATCCGCTGGGCGCCCTTGGGGCCCACCCCCGGCACCCGGGTCAGCGCCTTGACGTCGGCCGCGGCCACGGCCACCCTGAGCGCATTGGGCGTGTGCACCGCCAGCATGGCCAGCGCCACCTTGGGGCCGACGCCGCTGGCGGCCTGCAGCATCTCGAAGACGCCGCGCTCGTCGTCGTCGGCGAAGCCGAACAGCGTGAGGGAGTCCTCGCGGACCACCAGCGAGGTGGCCAGGGCGGCCTCCTCCCCCACCCGCAGCGTCGCGAGCGTGCCCGGGGTGCAGTGCACCAGCACGCCCACGCCGCCGACCTCGACCACTGCCCTGTCATGCGCGAGCGAGGCCACCCGGCCCCGCACCGAGGCGATCACTTCGCGGTTCCTCTCGAATGTCCGGCGCGGCCCCGGCCGCGGAAGTAGGCCGCCGCGGTCGTGCCGGGGCCGGTCTGCGTCCTGGCCAGCGCCTCGGCCAGGCGGTTCTGCGCGCCGCCCCGCCAGACGTGGCAGATGGCGAGGGCGAGGGCGTCGGCGGCGTCGGCGGGCTTCGGCATCGCGTCGAGCCGCAGCAGCCTGGTCACCATGGTGCCGACCTGCTGCTTGCCTGCCGTGCCGCTGCCGGTGATGGCGGCCTTGACCTCCGACGGGGTGTGCAGCGCCACGGGGATGCCCCGCCGCGAGGCGCACAGGATCGCGACGGCCGAGGCCTGCGCCGTGCCCATCACGGTCCGGAGGTTGTGCTGGGCGAAGACCCGCTCCACGGCCACGGCGTCCGGCTCCAGCTCGTCGAGCCACTGCTCGATGCCGGCCTCGACGGCCACCAGGCGGGCACCGATCTCCTCGTCGGCCGCCGTGCGCACGACCCCGACCTTCACCAGGTTCAGCGGCGCGCCGGGACGCCCCTCCACGGCTCCGAGCCCGCACCGGGTCAGCCCCGGATCGACCCCCATCACCCGCAGCTCGGGCAGACGCACCGACACTCCTCCCACCCGCCGAACACCTGTTCGGTGCCCGACTCTACCGCCTGGCCGCGCCCCGCGCACGGAGCCCGCCGAAGGGACCCTCCGGCCGGGACCGCGTGGGACCGCTCACAGGTGCTGGGCCGCGGCCTCCTCCTCGTCGCCCCCGGCCGCCCTCTCCCGCAGCCGGTCCAGCCGGGCCATCACCGGCGTCGCAGTGACGCCGTGCAGCACCAGCGAGACCAGCACGGTGAAGGCCACCACCGCCCACAGCTCCTCGGCGGGCACGCCGAAGTCGGCGTGCCCGAGCGCGTAGGCGAGGTAGTACAGCGAGCCGATGCCCCGGATGCCGAAGAAGGCGATCACGCCGCCCTCGCGCGGCCCCGCCCGGCCGCGCAGCCCGGCCAGCCAGCCGGTCAGCGGCCGGACCACCAGCAGCAGCGCCAGCCCGGCCGCCGCCCCCTGCCAGGTGAGCGCGGACAGGCCTCCGGTCGCGACGAACCCGCCGAGCAGCAGGATCAGCCAGGCGGTGAGCAGCCGCTCGATCTGCTCGATGAACCCGTGCAGGACGCCGTTGTAACCGTGGGTGCGCTCGGCGGCCCTGATCGTGCAGGCGGTCACGAACACCGCGATGAAGCCGTACCCGCCCGCCAGCTCGGTGACGCCGTACGCCAGGAACGTCGCGGCCAGCGCGACGAAGCCGTCCCGGTGCTCGGCCAGCCGCAGGTCCGACACCTTGGCGCGGAAGAACAGGCGGCCGAGCAGCGTGCCGGCCGCCAGGCCGCCCGCCGCGCCCACCGCGCCCTTGTAGAGCACGTCGACCAGGACCCATTCGCCGACCCACCCGGCGCCTCCTCCGGCGAGGGCCAGGGCGATCGCGGCGTAGACGAACGGGAAGGCCAGCCCGTCGTTGAGGCCGGCCTCGGAGGTGAGGGTGAAGCGCACCTCGTCGTCGGCCTTCTCCGAGTCGACCGGCTCGCCGACCTGCACGTCGGAGGCGAGCACCGGGTCGGTCGGCGAGAGCACCGCGCCGAGCAGGAGGGCCGCGGCCCACGGCCAGTCCAGCAGCCCGTGCAGGACCAGCGCGACCGCCGCCACGCTCAGCGGCATCGTCCACGCCAGCAGGCGCCAGGTGGATCCCCACCTGCGCCACCCGAAGGGCCGGTTGATCGCCAGCCCCGCGCCCATCAGCGAGATGATCACGCAGATCTCGGTGGCGTGCTCGACGAGGGCGCGGTGCGCCACCGGATCGGGGGCGGGCAGGTCGAGCGGGAGGAGGTAGAGCAGCGCCCCGCCGACCAGGCACGCCAGCGGCAGTGAGAAGGGCCGCCGCCGGAGCACGCGGGGCAGCACGGCCGCCAGCAGGGCGCCGACGCCCGCCAGCGCGAAGACCAGATCCGAGTTCGCCATGGTTCAGCCGGAGTACCCGTACGACCGGGGGCAAACCTCGCAGAACGCAGGAGGAACACCGGAAACGAAAAGCGCCCCTCCGAGAAGCGGAGGGGCGCCGGACGCTCAGGCTTCGAGTTTCTCCATGACCTCGTCGGAGACGTCGAAGTTGGCCCACACGTTCTGCACGTCGTCGCTGTCCTCGAGCGCGTCGATCAGCCGGAAGACCTTGCGCGCGCCCTCCTCGTCCAGCGCGACGTTCATCGTCGGCATGAAGCTCGACTCCGCCGAGTCGTAGTCGATCCCGGCGTCCTGCAGAGCCTTGCGCACCGGGACGAGGTCACCGGCCTCGGAGACGACCTCGTAGCTGTCGCCCAGGTCGTTGACCTCCTCGGCGCCCGCGTCGAGGACCGCCGTCAGCACGTCGTCCTCCGACAGCCCGCCCTTGGGGACGATCACGACGCCCTTGCGGTTGAACATGTAGGACACCGAACCGGGGTCGGCCAGGGAGCCGCCGTTGCGGGTCAGCGCGACCCGGACCTCGGAGGCGGCGCGGTTGCGGTTGTCGGTGAGGCACTCGATCAGCACCGCGACGCCGCCGGGGGCGTAGCCCTCGTACATGATGGTCTGCCAGTCGGCGCCGCCCGCCTCCAGGCCGCCGCCGCGCTTGCGCGCGCGCTCGATGTTGTCGATCGGGACGGAGCTCTTGCGCGCCTTGGTGATGGCGTCGTACAGCGTCGGGTTGCCGTCCGGGTCGGGACCACCGGTCCGGGCGGCGACCTCGATGTTCTTGATGAGCTTGGCGAACAGCTTGCCCCGCTTGGAGTCAAGCGCGGCCTTCTTGTGCTTCGTCGTCGCCCATTTGGAGTGGCCGGACATCGCCTAGAACTCCCTCACCATTTCAACAAAGTACGAATGCACGCCGGCGTCCCCGGTCAGCTCCGGATGGAAGGACGTGGCGAGCAGCGGCCCCTGGCGGACCGCGACGATCCTATCCCCAGGTTCGGCCCGGGCCAGCACCTCCACCGGGGAACCGACGGATTCCACCCAGGGCGCGCGGATGAACACCGCACGCAGCGGGCCGCGGCCGGCGAAGTCGAGGTCGGCCTCGAAGGAGTCGACCTGACGGCCGAAGGCGTTGCGGCGGACGGTCATGTCGATGCCGCCGAAGGTCTGCTGGCCTGCGGCGCCGTCCTCGATCCGGTCGGCCAGCATGATCATCCCGGCACAGGACCCGTAGACGGGCATGCCGCCCGCGATGCGCGCCCGGACGGGCTCGAGCATGTCGAACGTGACCGCGAGCTTCCACATGGTCGTGGACTCCCCGCCGGGGACGACCAGCGCGTCGACGGTCTCCAGCTCACCGGGGCGCCGTACGGTCACCGCCTTCGCACCCGCCTCCTCCAGCGCGTGCACGTGCTCGCGCACGTCTCCTTGGAGGGCGAGCACACCGATCGTGGGCACAGGCATCCTTTCGTCCGGCTCGTCTGGTTCGCTCTACGAGCGTAACCGCTGCCGTCCGATGTGCCGTCCGATGCGCCCGTGCGGCGCACCGGTCGCGCCCGCCCGGGCCCGGCGGCGCGCCTCCCGGGAGCGGGGCGCTGACGCCCGCCCGGCCCCCGCTCCCGGGAGGCGGGCGGGGGCCGGGCGGGCGTCAGGGCCGCAGGGTCTCCCGGTCCACGGTCTCCCGGATCAGGTCGATCTCCGGCGTCCTGGCGGCCGAGGGGTCGAGCGGGCGCAGGTAGGTCCGCCGGAGCCCCGGGACCCCGTCCTCGATCACGAACGTCGCCCTGGTGTGCGCCGCCGCGCCCGCCCGGGTGACCTGGGGAACGACCTTGAAGTCCGCGGTGAGCGACTCCCGCTCGATCCGGGTGAGCACGTAGCCGCGCTGGTCGTTGTGGAACCTCAGATGGGGGTTGATCGACAGGAACGGGTGGGCGGCCGGGTCGGCGTCCCGGCCGTCGCCGCCCGCGCTGATCGAGGAGACGGCCAGCTCGGAGCCGACCGTGCGGGCCGCCGGGTCGTCGTAGTCGAGCTTGAGGTCGCTCGCCCAGTGGGCGTGCACGTCCCCGGTGAGCACGACCGGGTTGCGCACCCCGGCGTCCAGCCAGCCCTGGGTGATCCGCCGCCGGGAAGCGACGTAGCCGTCCCAGGCGTCCTGGTTGGTGATCTTCGCGGGTCCGGCGTCGCTGTCGCGCTGGGCGAAGAAGACCTGCTGGCCCACGATGTCCCACCGCGCCCGCGACCGGCGGAAGCCCTCCAGCAGCCAGCGCTCCTGCTCGTCCCCGGTGATCGAGCGGGCCGGGTCGGCGGCCTCCGGGCAGTCGCGGTAGCCGTCGCCGCACCCCTGGTCGCTGCGGTACTGCCGGGTGTCGAGCAGGTGGAAGACGGCCAGCCGCCCCCAGCGGATCCTCCGGTAGAGCTGCATGTCGGCGCCGCGCGGGACGGACCGGCGGCGCAGCGGCATGTTCTCGTAGTAGGCCCGGAAGGCGGCCTCCCTGCGGGCGGGGAAGCCCGGTTGCGGGACCTCCGGCCGCTCCGGCACGTCGTCGGCCCAGTTGTTGTCCAGCTCGTGGTCGTCCCAGACGACCAGCCAGGGCGCGGCGGCGTGCGCCGCCTGCAGGTCGGGGTCGGTCTTGTACTGGGCGTGCCGCTGCCGGTAGCCCGCCAGGGTCTCGGTCTCCGGCCCCTCGTGGTGGCGGACGTTGCCGCCCGGGGCGGTGTAGGTGCCGCGCCGGTACTCGTACAGGTAGTCGCCCAGGTGCAGGACGAGGTCGGGTCGGTCCTCGGCCAGGCGCCGGTAGGCGGTGAAGTGGCCATGCTCGTACTGCGCGCAGGAGGCGAAGGCCATCGCCAGGCCCGGGCCGTACGACAGCGGGTGCGGGGCGGTCCTGGCCCGGCCCGTCGGCGAGACGTGGGAGCCAGTCCTGAAGCGGTACCAGTAGTCGCGGCCGGGTGCCAGCCGGTCGAGTTCGACGTGCACGCTGTGGCCCGATTCGGGGCGTGCCGTGGCCACCCCGTGCCGCAGGAGCCGGCGGCCGGCCTCGTCGCCGTAGACCTGCCAGTGCACGGTGAAGGGCCTGGCGGGCATGCCGCCCGCGCCGTCCTCGGCCAGCGGTCGCGGCGCCAGCCGCGTCCAGATCACGAAGCCCCCGGAGTCGGGGTCCCCTGAGGCCACCCCGAGGGTGAAGGGGTCGGAGCGCAGCTCCCTGGAGGCCGCGGACGCCCCGGCGGGATCCGGTCCCGGGCCGGCGTGCGCGGCGGGCAGGCCGGCCGAGGCGCCGGCGGTGAGACCCGTGACGAGGAAGGAGCGCCGGCTCAACTGGGACATGTGAGGGATCCTGCCGGGGCGGGCGGGCGCGGACGCGGGCCGCCTCGCGGAGCATCACGGCAAAAGGGGGGACTTCGCAGGCCGCGAAAAGGGCGGCACCCTTCACGGATGCCGCCCTTGACGGAGCCTTTTGCCGGAGCGGACTACCAGCCGCGCTCGGCCAGGCGGTGCGGGACCGGGATGTCGTCGACGTTGATGCCGACCATGGCCTCGCCCAGGCCGCGGGAGACCTTGGCGACGACGTCCGGGTCGTCGTGGAACGTGGTGGCCTTGACGATGGCGGCGGCGCGCTGGGCGGGGTTGCCGGACTTGAAGATGCCCGAGCCGACGAACACGCCCTCGGCGCCGAGCTGCATCATCATCGCGGCGTCGGCGGGGGTGGCGATGCCGCCCGCGGTGAACAGCACGACGGGCAGCTTGCCGGTCCTGGCGACCTCGGCCACCAGTTCGTACGGCGCCTGCAGCTCCTTGGCCGCGACGTAGAGCTCGTCCTCGGGCAGGGAGGAGAGCCGCCTGAGCTCGCCGCGGATCGTGCGCATGTGGGTGACGGCGTTGGAGACGTCGCCGGTGCCGGCCTCGCCCTTGGAGCGGATCATGGCCGCGCCCTCGGTGATGCGGCGCAGCGCCTCGCCGAGGTTGGTCGCGCCGCAGACGAAGGGCACGGTGAACTGCCACTTGTCGATGTGGTTGGCGTAGTCGGCGGGGGTGAGCACCTCGGACTCGTCGATGTAGTCGACGCCCAGCGACTGCAGGACCTGGGCCTCGACGAAGTGGCCGATGCGGGCCTTGGCCATGACGGGGATCGAGACGGCCTCGATGATGCCGTCGATCATGTCGGGGTCGCTCATCCGGGAGACGCCGCCCTGCGCGCGGATGTCGGCGGGGACGCGCTCCAGCGCCATGACGGCGACGGCGCCCGCGTCCTCGGCGATCTTGGCCTGCTCGGCGTTGACGACGTCCATGATGACGCCGCCCTTGAGCATCTCGGCCATGCCGCGCTTCACCCGGGCGGTTCCGGTGATGGCGGTCTCGGTGACTTCGGGCGTGCTGCTGGACACGGTCTCTACCTCACGACGACTGGGGTTGCTGCGGACACGGGCCGCCCGCGGGCGGCCACCACACGCTTCATCGTAGGCGCTGGCCCGCGTGTTCTCCCACACCACCCTGTCGCACTCCGGCGCCCGGCTTGGACACCCTGTACGGCTCGCCCGCCGACGTGCGCCGCCGGGCGCGTCAGGGGGTGACCGGCCTGGGCGCGGCGAGGACGATCCAGACCTGGCCGGGGGCGAAGTTCATCGGCTCGCCGGTCTCGGTGGTGAAGACCGTGCCGTCCTCCTCCTCGGCCCGGCTCCACCGCGCCTTGAACGCCTTGCCGTCGCGCAGGACGACCGCCCTGCCCTTGCCGGTGGTGTGGACCAGGGGGGTGTAGCTCTGGTTCTTGTCGTGGAACTGCGAGCGCTCGGTCCTGGTGTACTGCACGACGATCGTGGGGGCGCCGAGCTGGCCGCCCTCGGCCGCCATGTCCTTCTCGCCGTCCTGCCAGATCAGCCACTTGCCGGCCTTCTCCGACCAGCCGAAGGTGAACCGGGCGGCGGGGTACCTCACGCTGTAGGTCTTGCGGGGCGTCCCGCCCTCGGCCGGGGCGTCGCCGAAGGTGAGGCCGATGTCCTTGGCCCTGCTCGCCTTGGGCGCCGCGGCCAGCAGCTTCCTGGTGTCGGCGAACAGGTTGTAGGGGGCGTAGCGGCCGGGCTGGCGGAAGTAGGCCCCCGGGGCACGGCTGTCGGAGACGTCGAACAGCGAGGCCTCGGCGATGAACGGGAGCATCTTGGTCTGCGCGCCGGAGTAGGCGAAGGCGGGCCTGCCGAACTGCGGGGCGAGGTGCAGGTCGGAGATCCGGGCGCTGCGCACGGGGCCGATCTTGGCGGGGATCTTCGAGGAGAAGACCGCGATCAGCCGGGTCAGCCCCGCCTCGACCTGGGTGACGTAGACGATGTCGGCGCTCTTGAGGCCGAGCTGGGGCTTGCCCGCCGAGGTGTTCTCGATCTTCGCGGCGAGGACGGGCCTGCGGGCCGCGCCGGGCAGCCCGGTGAAGGGGTGGGTCGGCTCCGGGGTCGGTGTCGGGGTGGGAGAGGCGACGGCCGCCTGGGGATTCCTGCCCGGAGCGGGCTCGTCGGACGAGCAGGCCGCGGCCGGCGCCACGACGGCCGCTCCGGCCAGGGTGACGGCGATCATCCGGGGTAGCCGCACGGTCATCTCCTCAAATGGGCCAGAAATCCCCAAGAGCTTACCGGCGCCCGACTTGTCGGGTGTTCCGCTTCATATAGCGATTTCGTGTAGGCAGCCTGGGAGTCCCCGGCGGCGGGACCCGCCCCGGGAGCCGCTCACTCCGCGGCCAGGGCCTGCGGCGGGGCGTCGTCGATCTCGAAGAAGTCCGGGTAGGCGGTGTGCCCGGCCAGCCGGAGCGTGCGGGCCAGCCAGCGGCGCTGGGCCGCCCGCGTCACGCCGACCGCGTCGTTGTAGAAGCGCCGGGCGTAGACGACCTTGGTCACCGCGGCGTCGAGCTCCTGCAGCAGCTCCGGGCCCGCCGGGGTCTCGGCCAGCTTCTCCCGGAAGCGCTCCTGGTCGAGCACCGCCCGCAGCGCCCGCGACAGCTCGCTCTCGGCGTGCTCGCGCTCCTCCTGCCCCGCCGTGCGGGCCTCGTGCGCGGCGGCGGCCAGCACCAGGCTCGTCGCCGGGTCCAGGATCCGGGAGGCGGCCAGCTCCAGGCAGACGGCGGCCCGCCGTACCAGGGCGGCGTCCAGGGACTCGCGGGCCAGCTCCAGCCGGATGTGCAGCCGGTCCAGCCGGCCCGCCCGCCAGGAGACGTAGACGGCGGTGAGCACCACGATCACGCCCACCACCAGGATCGTCGTGGTCGTCACGGCGCGTCGTCCTCCTCGACCCCGGCCGGGACCGCCACCGTCTCGTAGACGCGGGCGACGTCGCGGGCGACCGTGGACCAGTCGTACTTCCACACGGCGGTGCGCGCCTCGTCCGACAGCTTGGCGCGGCGCGCGGGGTCGTCCAGCAGCGCGGCGGCCTCGCGCGCGAGCGAGGCGGCGTTCCCCGTCTCGAACAGCGCCCCCGCCTGGCCCTCGTCGAGGACCTTGCGGAAGGCCGGGATGTCGCTGGCCAGGATCGCGGCCCCGGCCGACATCGCCTCGGTGAGCACGATGCCGAAGCTCTCCCCGCCCAGGTTGGGCGCGCAGAAGACGTCGACCGAGTGGTAGGCGCGGACCTTGTCCTCCTCGCTGACCATGCCCAGCAGCTCGACCCGGTCGTGGAACTCGGCGGGGACCCGCTCCAGCACCTCGTCGGCGTCGCCGGGGCCGGCGAGGAGCAGGCGCAGCTCCGGCCGCCGGGGCGCCAGCAGCGCGAACGCCTCCAGCAGCACGGGCAGGCCCTTGCGGGGCTCGTCCATCCGGCCGAGGAAGCCGATCACCTCGCCGCCCGCCGCGCGCGGCAGCGGCTCGGCCTCGGTGTAGCGGCGGACCGTCACCCCGTTGGGGATCAGTACGGCGTCGCCGCCGATGAACTCCACCAGGGTCTTCCTGGCCGCGTCCGACACGGCGATCCTGGCGCTGATCTTCTCCAGCGCGCTCATGATCACCGGGGTGGCGACGGAGAAGGCGCGCGAGCGCCCGTAGGAGGCGTGGAAGGTCGCCACGATCGGGCCCCTGGCCACCCAGCAGGCCAGCAGGCCGACCGAGGGGATGAACGGCTCGTGCACGTGCAGGACGTCGAAGCGCCCGTCGCGCACCCAGCGGCGCACCCGGTTCGCCGACAGGAAGCCGAACGACATCCGCGCCACCGACCCGTTGAAGGAGACCGGGACCGGGCGGCCCACCGAGGTGACGTAGCCGGGCAGCCCGTCGTCGTCGGCGGCCGGGGCGATCACCGAGACCTGGTGGCCCTCCTCCATGAGCGCCTCGGCGAGGTCGCGGATGTGCACCTGGACCCCGCCCGGCACGTCCCAGGCGTAGGGGCAGACGATGCCGATCCTCATGCGCGGGGCTCCAGGTCCTCGAGCCAGAGGCGCTGGAGCATGTGCCAGTCCTGGGGGTGCGCGGAGATGCCCCGCTCGAAGACGGCCGCCAGGCTCTGCATGGCCGCGGCGGTCCGCTCCTGGCGGGTGCCCTCCTCGGGGATCGCGATCTCCTCGTGGATGTCCAGGCCCCAGTCGCGCCCCCGGAAGTAGGGGATGGCGGGCAGCAGCGCGGCGCCGGTGTGCACGGCCAGCAGCCCGGGCCCGGCGGGCATCCGGGTGGCGGAGCCGAAGAAGGAGACCTCGATCCCCCTGGCGGTCAGGTCGCGCTCGGCCGGCAGCGCGACCGCCCGGCCGGCCCGCAGCCGCTGCGCCAGCGTGCCGAAGTTCTGGCCGTCGCCGCCGGTCAGCGGGAGCACCTCCATGCCCAGGCCCTCGCGGAAGGCGGTGTAGCGGCGGAACAGCGACTCGGGCCGGAGCCGCTCGGCGACGGTCGTGAACGTGTGCCCCGAGCCGACGAGCCAGGCCCCCGCCTGGTCCCAGTTGCCCATGTGCGGCAGCGCGAGCACCACGCCGCGCCCCTTTTCGAGGTTCTCGAAGATCCGCTCCCCGCCGCTGACGTGGGTGCGGGCGACGATCTCCGCCTTCGGCACGGACGGCAGCCGGAAGACCTCGTGGAAGTAGCGGAAGTAGGAGCGCATGCCCTCGCGGCTCAGCGCCCGGACGGCCGGGTCGTCGGGGGAGGTCCCCCGGACCCGGGCCAGGTTCGCCTCCAGCCGGCGCACCGAGGAGCCCCGCCGCCGCCACAGCCGGTCGGCCGCGGCGTCGAAGGCCCGGCCGGTCAGCCGCTCGGGCAGGTGCGGCACGAGCGCCCAGCCGGCGCCGAACCCGGCCGCGACCAGGCGGTCCTGCAGGGACGGCTGGGACGACCGGGACGGCTGGGACGACCGGGACGGCTGGGGGGCCGCGGCGGGCGCCGCGGGCGGGGACGGCTTGTCGGTCATCGCTCTTTCCGATCAGCGGAGGGTCTGGGGCGGGAGGGAGACGGCCTGGCGGCGGACGTGGACCAGTCGCTGGCCGACCGTCACCGCGCTGGCCGCGGCGAGCAGCCAGAGCCCCGCGGCCAGGACGTACGGCACGCCGAGGCCGGACAGACCGGCCGAGACCAGGCCCACCACCAGTCGTTCGGGCCGCTCGGCCAGGCCGACGTCGCAGTTCAGGCCCAGGCCCTCCGCCCTGGCCTTGACGTAGGAGACCAGCGTTCCGGCCACCAGGCAGAACAGCGCGACCCCGGCCAGCAGGCGCTGGCCGCTCAGCGCGAGCCAGACCGCCAGCCCCGAGAAGATCGCGGCGTCGCCCACGCGGTCGAGGGTCGAGTCGAGGAAGGCCCCCCAGGTGCTGCCCGGCCCGGTCATCCTGGCCATGACACCGTCGAGGAGGTCGGCGAAGACGAAGAACGTGATCACCATCGTGCCCGCGAAGAGCCGGCCCTGGGGGTAGAAGAACAGCGCCGCGGCGACCGTGCCGAGCGTGCCGGCCGCGGTGACCGCGTCGGGACCGACCCCCCGGCGGACGAGTGCCCTGCCCAGCGGGGTCAGGACTCGGGTGACGGCGGGGCGCAGAAGTTTCAGCATCGCGCTCCGATCGTAGGCCACCGGGCTCCGCGGCGCGTATCCGAAGCCCGGCGGGCCGATTGGGCGAGCCCCCTTGTGATATCCGCCACATGGGTATTTGGTGAACACACCGCGTCATTGAGGGTCGCCGGGGCTCCTGAGCCCCCGGGGACCCGGCGGTATCCGGACGCGGAGGCGGACCCCCAGGGTGCGGCCGCGCGCGACCGCCCCCTTTCGGCAGCGACACGGGAGGCGACATGGCGGAGAAATCGACCGGCGCATCGGGAGCCGCGGGCAGGGCGCCCGTGGCCGACCGGCCGGACATGGTGCGCAACGTCGTGCTGGTCGGCCATTCGGGAGCGGGCAAGACGACGCTGGTCGAGTCGCTCCTGGTCGCGACGGGGACCGTCCAGCGGCCCGGCCGGGTCGAGGACGGCACCACGGTCAGCGACTTCGATGAGGTCGAGATACGGCAGCAGCGCTCGGTGAACCTCACCGTCGCCCCGGTGCTCCACGACGGCGTGAAGATCAACCTGCTGGACACCCCCGGCTACGCCGACTTCGTCGGAGACCTGCGCGCGGGCCTGCGCGCGGCCGACGCGGCCCTGTTCGTCGTCCCGGCCACCGACGGCGTGGACGGCCTGACCCGGATGCTGTGGGAGGAGTGCGCGGCGGTCGGCATGCCCCGCGCCGTCGTCATCACCAAGATCGACCACCAGCGGGCCGACTTCGCCGAGGCCCTCACCGCCTGCCAGGACGCGTTCGGCGACGGCGTGGCCCCGCTGTACCTGCCGGTGGTGACCAACGGCAGGGTGAACGGCCTGATCGGGCTGCTGACGCAGCGGTTCTACAACTACGCCACCGGCACCCGGACCGAGAACGCCCCTGGCCCCGACTACCAGGACCAGATCGACCGCTACCGCGGCACCCTGATCGAGGGGATCATCCAGGAGAGCGAGGACGAGTCCCTGATGGACCGCTACCTCTCCGGTGAGGAGATCGACGTCAAGGTCCTCGTCGGCGACCTGGAGAAGGCCGTCGCGCGCGGCGGCTTCTATCCCGTCCTGGCCACCGGGACCGGCGTGGGCGCGGCGGAGGTCCTCCAGCTCATCACGCAGGGCTTCCCCTCCCCCCTGGAGCACCCGCTGCCGGAGATCACCACGATCGACGGCGAGCCGGTGGCCGACATCGCGTGCGACCCCGACGGCCCCCTGGTGGCCGAGGTCGTCAAGACCACCAGCGACCCCTACGTGGGCCGGATCAGCCTGGTGCGCGTGTTCTCCGGGACGCTGCGCCCGGACGCGACCGTGCACGTCTCCGGGCACGGCCTGGCCGACCACGGGCACGAGGACCACGACGTGGACGAGCGCCTCGGCGCGCTCTCCTGCCCGCTGGGCAAGCACCAGCGCCCCGCCGCGAAGGGCGTCGCGGGCGACGTCGTCGCGGTGGCCAAGCTGGCCCGCGCCGAGACCGGCGACACCCTGTCCGACAAGGACCGCCCGCTGCTGATGACCGCGTGGACGATGCCCGACCCGCTGCTCCCGGTCGCGATCCAGGCCCGCTCCAAGGCCGACGACGACAAGCTCGGCCAGGCCCTCGGCCGCCTCGTCGCCGAGGACCCCACGCTCCGCCTGGAGAACAACCCCGAGACCAAGCAGCTCGTCCTGTGGTGCATGGGCGAGGCCCACGCCGACGTCCTGCTGGACCGGCTGAGCAGGCGCCACGGCGTCGAGGTGGAGAAGGTCGACCTGCGGGTGCCGCTGCGCGAGACCCTCGGGGGGAGCTGCCGGGTGGTGGGCCGCAACGTCAAGCAGACCGGCGGCCACGGCCAGTACGCCGTCTGCCACCTCGAGGTGGAGCCCCTCCCCTCGGGCTCCGGCTTCGAGTTCGTGGACAAGATCGTCGGTGGGGTGGTGCCGCGCCAGTTCATCCCGTCGGTGGAGAAGGGCGTGCGCACCCAGATGGAGCGCGGCGTGGTCGCCGGCTACCCGATGGTGGACATCCGCGTCACGCTGTGCGACGGCAAGGCCCACTCGGTCGACTCCTCCGACATGGCCTTCCAGATCGCCGGGGCGCTCGCGCTGAAGGAGGCCGCCGCCAAGGTGCCCACCCTGCTGCTGGAGCCCGTCGACGAGGTCGCCGTGCTGGTCGCCGACGACCACGTCGGCGCGGTGATGTCCGACCTGTCCTCGCGCCGCGGCCGGGTCCTGGGCACCGAGCCGGTCGGGACCGGGCGCACCCTGGTCCGGGCCGAGGTCCCGCAGCTGGAGGTGACCCGCTACGCCATCGATCTGAGATCGATGTCACACGGCACCGGGACCTTCCGGCGCTCCTTCCTCCGCTATGAGCCGCTCCCCTCCCACCTCGTCGACAAGGTGACCGCCTGACCGGCCCTCCGGGAGGCGCGACCATCCGCCTCACGCCTCCCGGAAAGGCACTCCCGTAACACAAGCATCACGAATCGATTTCTTTTTTCCGGCCGGAGCATCGCGCTCCCGATGACACACTGTGGTCCATGCGATCCGGACGACCACTGCTTGCAGCCGCCGCCCTCTCCGCCGTCACGCTCGGTGCCGCCTACACCTTCGGGCCCCAGGACGGGGCCGCCGAACAGCGGGAGGCCGCCGCCCCCGGCGCGGCCTCCGAGCTCGCCACCGCCACCGCCACCACCGCGGCCGCGCAGTGCCGTACCGACGCGCGATACCCCAAGCGGCAGCTGCGCGGGATCTGGATCGCCACGGTGAACAACATCGACTGGCCGGTGCGCACCGGGCAGACGGTCGCCAGGCAGAAGGCCGACTACGTCAAGCTCCTCGACAGCGCGGCCGAGCGCCGGATCAACGCGGTCTTCCTCCAGGTCCGCCCGGCCTCCGACGCGCTCTACAGGTCGGGCCTGGAGCCGTGGTCGAAGTTCCTGACCGGTACGGCGGGCAAGGACCCCGGCTGGGACCCGATGCCCTTCCTGATCGACGAGGCCCACAAGCGCGGCATGGAGTTCCACGCGTGGTTCAACCCCTACCGCGCGGCCTACGACACCGACGTGAGCGCGCTGCCGGCCTCCCACCCCGCCCGCGTGCACCCCGACTGGGTCGTCAAGCACGAGGGCCGCCTCTACTACAACCCCGGCCTGCCCGCGGTCCGCGACCACGTCACCACCGTCATCAAGGACGTGGTCAGGCGCTACGACGTCGACGGCGTGCACTTCGACGACTACTTCTACCCCTACCCCGGCCGGGGCACGAGGTTCAAGGACGGCGCCGCCTTCGCCAGGTACGGCAACGGCGCGAAGCTCGCCGACTGGCGGCGCGCCAACGTCAACAAGCTGGTCGCCCAGGTGGACGCGGCCGTGCACGCGACCAAGAAGCACGTGAAGTTCGGCATCAGCCCGTTCGGCATCTGGCGCAACAGGTCCAACGACCCGGCCGGGTCGGCGACCAGCGGCATGTCCGCCTACGACTCCATCTACGCCGACGCCCGCCACTGGATCCGCAAGGGCACGGTCGACTACGTCATGCCGCAGCTGTACTGGCCGCGCGGCTTCCGGGTCGCCGACTACGACGTGCTGATGCCGTGGTGGGCCAAGCAGGTCGAGGGCACCGGCGTGCACCTGTACATCGGCCAGGCCCTCTACCGCGTCGGGACCACCGACACCCCGGCCTGGACCAAGCCCGGCGAGCTCCCCGCCCACCTCACCCGCAACCGCAAGCACCCCGAGGTCCGCGGCGACGTCTACTTCAGCGCCACCCAGGTCCGCACCAACCCGCTCGGCGCGATGGACCGGATCGCCAAGGCCCACTACTCCCGGCCGGCCCTGATGCCCCTCATCAAGGGCCTGGGCGGCGCGGCCCCGGCCCAGCCCGCCGACGTCAGGCTCCGGGCGGCCGCGCTGTCCTGGAAGTCCTCCGCCGGGGCCCGCGCCTACGCGGTCTACCGGGTCGCCTCCGGCGGCGTGGACGCCTGCTCGGCGGCCGACGCCCGCAACCTGGTGGCGGTGGTGCCCGCGGCCTCCGGCGCGCGCCAGAGCCTGCCCGTCACCGGCGGCGGGACCTACCTCGTCTCCGCCCTGGACCGGCTGCACAACGAGAGCGCGGCCACCCGGGCGATCCTCCCCTGACGAGCGGACGGCCTGCCCTCCCCTGACGGCCGGGCGGGCCGCCCTCTCCTGGTAAAACCGGCTTTCGATGGACCGGCGCGCGATCTTCCCCTACGGTGCGAGCAGTCGATGTGGGAACAGGGCCGCAGGGCCTGGGGAGGTCACCGGTGAGGCGTACGCTGCTCGCATTCGCGCTGGTCCTGAGCGTGCTGTGGCCGGGAGCGGCGCAGGCCTCCGCCTCCGCCGACGAACGGGTGGTGCTGATCGGGGTGCCCGGCCTGCGCTGGAGCGACCTCAGCCCGAAGGACACGCCCAACCTGTGGCAGCTGGCCGCGCAGAGCGCGGCCGGCTCGCTGTCGGTCCGCGCGGTGGGCCGGGTGACCTGCCCCTACGACGCGTGGCTGACGGTCTCGGCCGGGATCAGGTCCGCCGTGGGCTACGCCTGCGGCCTGCCCCCGGTGCCCGAGCCCACCGACGACGGCGGCGCGGTCGTCCCCGGCTACGACTACCTGCTCGAGGTGGCCGGGCAGCGGAACTCCGGGACCCTCGGCGAGGCCGTGCACGCCGCGGGGGACTGCACGCTGGCGGTCGGCCCGGGGGCGGCACTGGCCCTCGCCGACCGGACGGGGAAGGTGGACCGCTACGCGCCCTCGCCCGCCCAGATCCGGGCGGACGCCCTCGCCGCGTGCCGGGTGGCCGCGGTCGACGTGGACGACCTGATCCGGCCCTACCTGGGCGACGGGCGGCTGCCCGCCGTCGAGGACGCCCTCACCCCGCAGCAGCGGGCGGACGCGCTGCGCCGGGCCGACGTCAAGACCGGTGCGGTGCTCAGCGCGCTCCCCGAGGACACCACCGTGCTGCTGGCGGGACTGTCCGACCACGGCGCGCAGCCGCACCTGCGGGTGGCCCTGATGCGCGCCGGGGCGGAGGTCCGGGACCGGTTCCTCGGCGCGGCCTCCACCCACCGCGAGGACGTCACGATCCTGCCGGACATCACGGCCACCATGCTCTCCGTGACCGGTGTCCCGGTGCCGCCGTCGGTGGTCGGCACACCCTGGGCGGCGAGTGCGGGCCGTACCGGCGGGATCGCGGCGGCGCAGGCCGGGCTGCACGACGCCGACGTGGCCGGTCAGGCGATCCGGGAGATCGGCGGCGCCTTCTTCACCACCGTCGCCGTGCTCCAGGTCGTCTTCTACGCCACCGCCTTCCTGCTGCTGCGCCGGGGGCGCGGGCTGGGGCGGGTACGGCTGGCCGCCCTCGTCCTCGCGTCGCTCCCGGTCTCGACGTACCTGGTCAACCTCACCGACTGGCACCGCGCCGGGACGCCGGTGCCCTCCCTGGCCGCGGGGATCGCGGTCTGCGCGCTGCTGCTGGCGGCGGCGGCGCTGGCGGTGCCCTTCCTCTGGTCGCGCTCGCGCGCGCTGGCGGCCCGCCGGGGACGGCGCGGCGGGCCCCGGTCCCGCTCCCGGCGCGCCGCCCTGCGCCGGGGCAGCCCGCTCGGGCCGCTGGCGGTCGTGGCGGGGGTGACCGCGGCGGTGCTCGCCGGCGACCTGCTGACCGGGACGACCCTGCAGCTCAACAGCGTGATGGGATACTCGGCGGTGGTCGGCGCCCGCTACTACGGCCTGGGCAACATCCCGTTCGCGTTGTTCGCCACCTCGGTGCTGCTGCTGTCGGCGACGATCGCGCACCGGCAGGCGCGCCGGGGCCGCCGGGTCGCCGCGATGGCGGTCTTCGCGGTGCTCGGCGGCTCGGCGATGATCCTGGGCGGCTGGCCGGGCGTGGGCAGCGACTTCGGCGGCGTGATCGCGTTCGTGCCGGGCATCGCGGTGGCCGCGCTGCTCGTCGGGGGGCGGCGGGTCTCGATCGTCAGGCTCGGGGCGCTCTGCGCGGCGGGCGGCGTCACCGTGATGGCGATCGCCTACCTCGACCACCTGCGCCCGCCGGCCTCCCAGACCCATCTCGGCCGGTTCGTCGGCCAGATCTACAGCGGCGAGGCGCTGGACGTCATCGGCCGCAAGTTCGGCGCGATGGTGGGCACGCTCCTCAGCCCCAACCTGATGCCGATCGTGGTGGCCGCGCTCGCGTTCCTCGTCTACGCGCTGCTGCGGCCGGAGAAGGCCACCGCCGGGGTGCTGCCGGCCGCGTTCGCGTACTCCCCGGCGCTGCGGGCGGGCCTGATCGGCACGCTGGTCAGCGGGGTGGTGGGCATGCTCGTCAACGACTCGGGCGCGGCGGTGCTGTCCATGGCGCTGGCGCTGGCCGTGCCTCTGGTGCTCTCGGTGGGCGTCGCGGTGCTGCGCGACGGCGGCTCGCCCTACGCGTCGGGCCAGCAGCCGGCCAGCAGCGACCTGGTGTCGCGGAGCAGCTGAGGCAGCACCTTGGTCTGGCCGACCACCGGCATGAAGTTGGTGTCGCCGCCCCAGCGCGGCACCACGTGCTGGTGCAGGTGGGCCGCGATGCCCGCGCCGGCCGCGTCGCCGAGGTTCATGCCGACGTTGAAGCCCTGCGCGCCGCTGGCCTTGCGCAGGGCGGTCAGCCCGCGCCGGGTGAAGTCGGCGAACTCCGCGGTCTCGGCGGGGTTCAGGTCGGTGTAGTCCGGAACGTGCCGGTAGGGGCAGATCAGCAGGTGGCCGGAGTTGTAGGGGTAGAGGTTGAGGACCGCGTAGACGGCCTCGCCCCGGGCCACGATCAGCCCGTCCTCGTCGTCCAGCCTCGGGATCTCACAGAACGGGCAGCCGTCCCCCGGACCCGAGCCGGTCGGCTTGTTCTCGCCCTTGATGTACGCCATCCGGTGAGGGGTCCAGAGCCTTTCGAACGCGTCCGGCGTTCCCGCTCCCCGCTGGAGCTCTGGCTCGTTGCTCATGGCGGCCAGCATATTGCCCGGCGGATCCGTCCGGTCAGGTGCCTCCCTGCTGCTCCCCGGGGGCGGCCGGAGGGGCGCCGGGGACCGCTGTGACGGCGATGCAGGGGATAATTCCGGCAGAGTCCCAGCGAGCGTGACAGAGCACAGCCGAGGAGCACCAATGACGACCGACCTCTCCGCCGCGGAATCCGTCGAGGACACCGTCGAAGCCGCAGGAACCGCGGAGGGCATCGAGGACATCGCGTCCCCCGCCGAGACGACCGCGGTGACGCCCGCGATCACGGCGACGGCCGCGGACCCGGTGGCGCCCGCCGTCCGCCCGTTCTCGCTCGGCCTGTCCGTGGCCTCGGCCCCCGAGCCGGTGTCCGGGGCCGTGGTGAAGGGCCGGATCAAGGTCGCCGACGAGGTGGTCGAGAAGGTCGCCGCGCTCGCCACGCTGGAGGTGACCGGGGTCGCCGACCTGGGCGAGGACGCCGGCCACCTGGCGCAGGCGCACCGGGAGCGCTCCGGCGCCCGGCGGGCCGGCCGGGGCGTCGGCGCCCACGTCCAGGACCGGACCGTCGCCGTGGACGTGGCGATCGTGGCCGAGTACGGCCACGTGGTCATGGACGTGGCCAATGAGGTGAAGACCAACGTGGCCCGCACGGTCAGCCGGATGCTGGGCATGCGGGTCGTCGAGGTCAACGTCACCGTCGACGACGTGCGGCTGCCCGGCGAGCTCGGTTCCGAGGGCGCCGGGGACGCCCGGGACGGCCTCCCGGACACGGACGCCTGAGCCCCGGACCCGTCCGGCCGGGCCGGACCCCGTACGGGGTCCGGCCCGGCCGCGGAGGTCAGACCTGGACGCGGTTCTCGATCGCGGCGACGATCTCGTCGATCGCCCGGTCGACCGGAACGCCGTTCTTCTGCTCGCCGTTGCGGAAGCGGAAGGAGACCGCGCCGCCCGCGATGTCCTCGTCGCCCGCCAGCAGCATGAACGGCACCTTGGCCTTCTGCGCGTTGCGGATCTTCTTCTGCATCCGGTCGTCGGAGGCGTCCACCTCGATCCGGATGCCGCGCGCGCGGGCCTTCTCGGCCACGTCCCGCAGGTAGGGCACGTGGGCCTCGGCGATCGGGATGCCGACGACCTGGACCGGGGCGAGCCAGGGGGGGAACGCGCCCGCGTAGTGCTCGACCAGGACGCCGAAGAAGCGCTCGATCGAGCCGAACAGCGCCCTGTGGATCATGACCGGCCGCTGCCGGGAGCCGTCCGCGCTCTGGTATTCGAGCTCGAAGCGCTCGGGCAGCATGAAGTCGAGCTGGATGGTCGACATCTGCCACGAACGGCCGATCGCGTCGCGCGCCTGCACGGAGATCTTCGGCCCGTAGAACGCCGCGCCGCCCGGGTCGAGGACGAGCTCCAGCTGCTCCGACTCGGCGACCTCGCGCAGCGTCCGGGTGGCCTCCTCCCAGGTCGCGTCGTCGCCGATGGACTTGTCCGGGTTCTTGGTGGACAGCTCCAGGTAGAAGTCGGACAGGCCGTAGTCGCGCAGCAGGTCGAGCACGAAGCGGAGCAGCGAGGCCAGCTCGTCGCGCATCTGCTCGCGGGTGCAGTAGATGTGCGCGTCGTCCTGGGTCAGGCCGCGCACGCGGGTCAGGCCGTGCACGACGCCCGACTTCTCGTAGCGGTAGACGGTGCCGAACTCGAACATGCGGAGCGGCAGCTCCCGGTAGGACCGCCCGCGCCCCCGGAAGATCAGGTTGTGCATGGGGCAGTTCATCGGCTTGAGGTAGTATCTCGCGCCCTCGAGCTCCATGGGCGGGAACATGCCGTCGGCGTACCAGTCCAGGTGGCCGGAGGTCTGGTAGAGGTTCTCCTTCGTGATGTGCGGGGTGTTGACGAAGGAGTAGCCCGCCTCGGTGTGCCTGCGCCGCGAGTAGTCCTCCATGAGCTTGCGGATCATGCCGCCCTTGGGGTGGAAGACCGGCAGTCCCGAGCCCAGCTCGTCGGGGAAGGAGAACAGGTCGAGCTCGGCGCCGAGCTTGCGGTGGTCGCGCTTCTCGGCCTCCTCCAGCAGGTGGAGGTATTCGTCCTGCTTCTCCCGCGACTCCCAGGCGGTGCCGTAGATCCGCTGCAGCTGCGGGTTCTTCTCGCTGCCCCGCCAGTAGGCGCCGCCGGAGCGCATCAGCTTGAACGCCGGGATCGACCGGGTGCTCGGCACGTGCGGGCCGCGGCACAGGTCCTTCCAGCACAGCTCGCCGGTCTTGGCGTCGAGGTTGTCGTAGATGGTCAGCTGGCCGGCGCCGACCTCGACGCTCTCCTCGTCGGCCGCGCCGCCCTTGAGGCCGATCAGCTCCAGCTTGTACGGCTCGGCGGCGAGCTCGGTGCGCGCGTCCTCGTCGGAGACGGGGCGGCGGGAGAACAGCTGCCCCTGCTTGACGATCTCGCGCATGCGCTTCTCGACGCGCTTGAGGTCCTCGGGGGTGAACGCGGCGGCGACGTCGAAGTCGTAGTAGAAGCCGTTCTCGACCGGCGGGCCGATGCCGAGCTTCGCCTCGGGGAAGATCTCCTGGACGGCCTGGGCCATGACGTGCGCGGTGGAGTGGCGGATGATCGCCCGGCCGTCGGCGCTGCCGGCCTCGACGGGCTCGATCACGTCGCCGTCGGCCACGGCCGCCGCGAGGTCCCTCAGCTCGCCGTTCGCCCGGGCGGCGACCACGGAACGGCCGTCGGCTCCGAGGACGTCGCCGTACGTCGTGCCCCCGGCCACCACACGCTCGGCTCCGGCGAGGGTGATGCGAAGTTCTGGCACGGCAGACACGGTTGCTCCTTCGATGAGTGGTCAGAAAACCGATGCTACCGGTGACCGCAACGCGAATTCCCGGGCGTTCCGCCTGCGGCGCCCCGGACCGGGCGGGCCCGCTCCCCCGGCGCGGGCCCGCGGCTCCCGAGCCGGCCTCCGGCGGACCGCCCCGCCACCCGCGCCCGGAACTCCGGCGCACCCTCCGCCACCCGCGCCCGGAACTCCGGCGCACCCTCCGCGGGAGGGCGGGCCCCGCCGTCGGCGAGCCCGTCCGCGGCCCGCTCCCGGGACATCATTTAGTCTTGGTCGCTGTGAACGCAGCAGCTCAGACTTCCGGCGCCCACGGCGTCGGCATCGCGACCATCACCCCTGACGGGACCGTGCTCGACACCTGGTTCCCCTCCCCCCGGCTGGGTGAGCCCTCCGCACCGGGCACCCGGCGGCTGACCGCGCAGGAGGCCGCCGAGGCCCTCGGCCCGGCCGCCGCCGCGCTGCTCGGCCCCGACGCCGACCGCGGCGTGGAGGTGGTCGCCGTGGAGACCGGGATCGCCAAGCTGTCGGAGCCGCCCGCCGACGCGCACGACGCCTACCTGCGCCTGCACCTGCTCTCCGCGCGGCTGGTCAAGCCGCACGGGCAGAACCTCGACGGCGTCTTCGGCCTGCTGAGCAACGTCGTGTGGACCAATCACGGCCCCTGCGCGGTCGAGGGCTTCGAGGAGGTCCGGCTCCGGCTGCGCGCCCGCGGGCAGGTGACCGTCTACGGCGTCGACAAGTTCCCCCGGATGGTCGACTACGTGGTGCCGACCGGCGTGCGCATCGCCGAGGCCGACCGGGTCCGGCTCGGCGCGCACCTGGCCGCCGGCACGACGGTGATGCACGAGGGCTTCGTCAACTTCAACGCCGGCACCCTGGGCACCTCCATGGTGGAGGGTCGCATCTCGGCCGGGGTCGTCGTGGGCGACGGCTCCGACGTCGGCGGCGGCGCCTCGATCATGGGCACCCTGTCGGGCGGCGGCAGGCAGGTCATCTCCGTCGGGCGGCGCTGCCTGCTCGGCGCCAACAGCGGCATCGGCATCTCCCTGGGCGACGACGTGGTGGTGGAGGCCGGTCTCTACGTCACGGCCGGGACCAAGGTCACGCTCCCCGACGGCACGGTCGTCAAGGCGGCCGAGTTCTCGGGCGCCTCCGGGCTGCTGTTCCGCCGCAACTCCACCACCGGCGCCGTCGAGGTCGTCCCCCGCGAGGGCACCGGGGTGGAGCTCAACAGCATCCTGCACGCCAACGACTGACCGATGGCGGGCCAGGGAGCGGCGCCGGACTCCAGGATCGGCGCGACCGTCGCACGGTGGGTGACCGACGTCTTCTCGCCCCAGGCGCTGGTCATCGGCCTTCCGCCGGTGGTCGGCCTGGCCACGGGCGGCTGGCCGGGCGCGGCGTGGGGGCTGATGGCCTCGGTGCTGTGCGGCGGGGTCCCGGCCGGGGTGATCCTGGCCGGGGTGCGCTCCGGGCGGCTGGACTCCCACCACCTGGTCGACCGGGCGAGCCGGACCAAGCCGCTGCTGGTGGCGATGGTCGCGGTGGTCGTCGCCCTGGTGCTGCTGGCCTCCCTGGACGGGCCGCCGCTGCTGGTCGCCACGGTGGCCGCGATGCTGGCCGCCCTCGCCCTGACGGTCCCGATCACCCTCCGCTGGAAGATCTCCTTCCACGCGGCCGTGTCGGCGGGCACCGTGGTGGTGCTCGCCCACACGCTGCCCGCCGTACCCGCCCTGGCGGCGGGCGCGCCGGTCGTCGCGGTGATCTGCTGGGCGCGGGTGCGGCTGCGGCACCACACCCCCGCCCAGGTCGCCGCCGGGGTGGTCACCGGCGGCGGTTCGGCCTGGGCGACGCTGGCCGCGTTCGGCGTCTGACCGCGCCCGCGGCTCCCGGGACCGTACGGCGCGCCCTGGAAGACCTGCGCCGTACGGCCCGGCGCCGTGCCGCGGGAGCCCGCCCGGCACGGCGGCGGCGCAAGCCCGGCGCGACGTCAGAGGAGGGTCTTGAGGAACCGCCGGGTCCGGTCGTCGGGGGTGAACTCGGCGGCGGCGAAGTCGGTGACCCCGGCCTCGGCGAGCGTCGCGATCCGGGCGGCGACGGTCTCCTCGTCCCCGACGATCGCCACGTCGGCCGGACCGGCCGCGCCCTCCCGGTCGAGCACCGCCCGGTAGGACGGCAGCTGCCCGTAGACGGCGAACGCCTTCGCCGCCCTGGCCCGGGCGGCCTCGACGTCGTCGGTGACGCAGACGGGGAGCGCGCAGACGATCCGCGGCGCGGGGCGGCCCGCGGCCCGCGCCGCCTCGGTGACGGCGGGGGCGATGTGCTCGGCGACGGTCCTGGGACCGGTCATCCAGAGCACGGTGCCGTCGGCGACCTCGCCGGCCAGCTTGAGCATCCGCGGGGCCAGGGCCGCGATGAGGACCGGCATGTCCCCCGCGCCGGGCGTGCTCAGGCCGATCCGGGCGGTGATCGTCTCGCCCTCGAAGGCGACGTTCTCCCCCCGCGCCAGCGGCATCAGCACCGACAGGTACTCGCGCATGTGCCGGGCGGGCCTGTCGTAGCTGTAGCCGAACATGCCCTCGATCACCATCTGGTGGGAGAGCCCGATGCCCAGGGTCAGGCGGCCGTCCAGGGCGGCGTTGGCCGTGAGCGCCTGCTGGGCCAGCGCGGCGGGATGGCGGGGGTAGGTCGGCACGACCGCGGTGCCGAGCTCGATCCCCGGCACCGCGGCGCCGGCCACGGCCAGGGCGGTGAGCGCGTCGAGTCCGAAGATGTGGGAGACCCACGCCGAGGTGAAGCCCTCATCGGCCCCGCGGGCGATCTTCTCCCGCAGCTTGCCGAGCACATCGGGGGACTTGGGCTCGTTGATGAACAGGCCGATTCGCATCGCTACCGAACTCCATTCTGGTGGTTCGGGCCAGTGTAGGACGCCTTCCGCCGATAACCGAAGATTGTTCCGCGTGGACCGTTCCGCTCCGCGCCTTCCGGTCGCGGGCCGCCCCCATGCGGGCGCGCGGACGGGGCACGGGTGACGCCCGGGGCGGGGGTCCGCTGCGAGAATCAGGTGACAGCAGGCAGGGAGGACGACCGTGGCGCCGTGGGCCGAGCACGCGATCTGGTGGCAGGTGTACCCGCTCGGGTTCACCGGCGCCGAACCGGCCGCGCTCCCGGACGGAGCCCCCGTCCGGCACCGGCTGCGGCACCTGGAGGCCTGGTTGGACTACGCCGTCGAGCTGGGCTGCTCCGGTCTCCAGCTGGGGCCGGTCTTCGCCGCGGAGACCCACGGCTACGACACCGTCGACCACTTCCGGATCGATCCGAGGCTCGGCGACGACGCCGACTTCGACCGGCTCGTCTCCGCCGCCCGCCGCCGGGGCCTGCACGTCGTCCTGGACGGCGTCTTCAACCACGTCGGGCGGGGCTTCGAGGTGTTCCGGCGGGCCGGCGCCGACCCGGCCGCGGCCGCGTGGTTCCGCCGGGCGCCGGGCGGGGCGGGCTACGACACCTTCGAGGGCCACCACCACCTGGTCGCCCTCGACCACGGCGAGCCCGCGGTGCTCGACCACGTCGTGCGCGTCATGGACCACTGGCTCGGCCGGGGCGTGTCCGGCTGGCGGCTGGACGCCGCCTACGCGGTGCCGCCGCGCTTCTGGCGCGAGGCGCTGGACCGGGTCCGGCCGCTGCACCCCGGCGCCTGGTTCGTCGGCGAGGTCATCCACGGCGACTACGCCGGATACGTCCGGGACAGCGGGCTGGACTCCGTCACCCAGTACGAGCTCTGGAAGGCGATCTGGAGCTCGATCAACGACGGGAACCTCTACGAGCTGGCCTGGACCCTGGAGCGCCACGGCGAGCTGCTCTCGGCCTTCACGCCCCTGACCTTCGCCGGCAACCACGACGTGACCCGGCTGGCCAGCCGCCTGGACGACGACCGCCACCTCGGCCACGCGCTGGCCGTGCTGTTCACCGTCGGCGGCGTGCCCAGCGTCTACTACGGCGACGAGCAGGGGATGCGGGGGATCAAGGAGGACCGGGCCGGCGGGGACGACGCGGTCCGCCCGGCCTTCCCCGGCCGCCCGGACGAGCTGCCCGGTGCCGGATGGCCCGTCCACCGGCTGCACCGGCGCCTGATCGGGCTCCGCCGCCGCCACCCGTGGCTGGCCGGGGCCCGCACCACCCTGCCGCACCTGAGCAACCGGGCCGCCGCGCTGCTCTCCGCCGCCCCCGCCGGCCCGGACCGCCGTCTCCTGACCCTGCTCAACCTCGGCGACGAGCCCTACCGCTTCCCGCCGGAGACCTTCGCCGAGATCCTCACCGGGACCTCCCCCGGCGGGACCGGAGGGCTCGCCGTCCTCGAGTCGTCCGGCCCGCCCTCACCGGGAGACCCGGCGCTGGTCCCCGCCCACGGCTGGGCCGTCCTCGGCGAACGCTGACCCGCCCCGAGGCCGTCCCGGCACGGGGCCGACGCGGCGGCGGGCGGGTTCCCGCCCGCCCCGCGCGCAGGCCACCGGCCGTATCGTCCCGCGCGGCCGTTCTCCGGCCTCCCGGCCCTACCGTCCCGCGCGGCCGTTCTCCGGCCGTCCGCCGCCTCCGGTGCAGGCCGATCCCCTTGACCGCCCCTTGTGATAACGCTAACAATCGGGCGGCATCGGCCCACCGCCGCCGAGCCGGCCTCCGGGCCGGCCGCGGGCCCGGAGGCCGGGCCCGCCCACCACAGCACCGACAGGGAGCAGCTTCCGTGCAGCAGGCACACGTCACGCTCGATCCGGCCTTCCGCATCGCGCCGGTGCACCGCCGTACCTTCGGCGCGTTCGTCGAGCACCTCGGCCGGTGCGTCTACACCGGCATCCACGAGCCCGGCCACGCCACCGCCGACGAGGACGGCTTCCGACGCGACGTGCTGGAGCTCACCCGGGAGCTGGGGGTGACGACCGTCCGCTACCCGGGCGGCAACTTCGTCTCCGGCTACCGCTGGGAGGACGGCATCGGGCCGGTGGAGAACCGCCCCCGCCGGCTCGACCTGGCCTGGCACAGCACCGAGCCCAACCACGTCGGCCTGGACGAGTTCGTGCGCTGGGCGCGCAGGGCCGGGGTGGAGCCGATGATGGCCGTCAACCTCGGCACCCGGGGCATCCAGGAGGCGCTCGACCTGCTGGAGTACTGCAACCTGGAGTCCGGTACCCACTGGTCGGACCTGCGCCGCGCCAACGGCGCCAAGGAGCCCCACGCGATCCGCATGTGGTGCCTGGGCAACGAGATGGACGGCCCCTGGCAGATCGGCCACAAGACGGCCCGCGAGTACGGCAGGCTCGCCGCGGAGACCGGCCGCGCGATGCGCATGCTCGACCGCGACCTGGAACTGGTGGCCTGCGGCAGCTCCGGCTCGTCCATGCCGACCTTCGGCGCCTGGGAGGCCACCGTGCTGGAGGAGGCCTACGACGTGGTCGACTACGTCTCCTGCCACGCCTACTACGAGGAGCACGACGGCGACCTGGCCAGTTTCCTGGCCTCGGCCGTCGACATGGACCACTTCGTGGAGTCGGTCGTGGCCACCGCCGACAGCGTCCGGGCGCGGCTGGGCGCCAAGAAGCGGATCAACGTGTCGTTCGACGAGTGGAACGTCTGGTACATGTCCCGCTTCCAGAACGCCGAGCCCCCCGCGGACTGGCCGGTCGCACCGCCGCTGCTCGAGGACCACTACCACCTGGCCGACGCCGTGACCCTGGGCGGCCTGCTGATCTCGCTGCTCCGCCACAGCGACCGGGTGACGGCGGCCTCCCTGGCCCAGCTGGTCAACGTGATCGCCCCGATCATGACCGAGCCGGGAGGCCGGGCCTGGCGGCAGACCACCTTCCACCCGTTCGCGCTGACCGCCGCGCACGCCCGCGGCGACGTCCTGCGCGTCGAACCGGTCTCCCCCGTCCACGAGACCGCCAGGTACGGCGAGGTCCCCCTGCTCGACGCGGTGGCCACCCGGGACGCCGAGACCGGGGAGGCGGTCCTCTTCGCGGTCAACCGCTCGACGAGCGAGCCCCTCGAACTGACCGTGGACACCCGCGGCCTCGGTACGGCGGCGCCGCAGGCGGCCGTCACCCTGTCCGGTCCCGACGTCTACGCCCGCAACACCGCCGACGACCCGGACCGCGTCGCCCCCCGGCCGCTCACCGGCGTCACCGCGGACGGCGGCACGCTGCGCGCGGTGCTGCCCGCCGTCTCCTGGAACATGATCCGTCTGTCCGGCGCCTGAGCCCCGCCGCCGGTGGTGGCGCCCCTCAGGCGCGCTCGGCGCCCACCTGGGTCGCCACCACCGGCGGATGCGCCACCGCGACCTCCCCGCGGTCCCGGCGCAGGAGCGCGTCCAGCGCCCACGGCCCCGGGCCGAGCACCGCGACGAGGAGGAACGACCAGCAGAACAGCGCCGCGAGCTCTCCGCCGTTGAGCAGCGGCAGGAGGTGCTCGGGCTGGTGCACCACGAAGTAGGCGTACGCCATCGAGCCGGAGCAGACCAGCGCGCTGAGGCGGGTGAGGAGCCCGGTGAGCACCAGGGCCCCGAAGACCAGCTGGATCAGCGCCGCCCACCACCCGGGCCAGGCGCCGAACTCCACGGCCTGGCCGGTGCCGCGGTTGCCGCCGAAGACGCCGAAGATCGACGCCAGGCCGTGGAACAGGAACAGCAGGCCCGTCACGGCGCGGAAGAGCGAGAGCACCGGTCCGGAGAACCGATCGATCTTCATGAGGTCACCCCTTGTCTCGTGGCGGTCGGTGCCCGTCGTCGCGCGGGCGGATCCGAGCCGTCCGAACGCACCGGAAAAATCACCATCAGACATGACGTCCAACACGCTGAAAGCATTAGTCCGGCCATTCACTGGCTCTTCCCAGCACGCACCGACCGTCGTTGAAAGTTCAACTGACTCACCAAAGGGTGCGATCCCGGGCACTTATTGTCAACCATCCGTACGGCCTCCGCCTATGGGAGAGCGTGACCCGCAACCCCCACCCACCTGGCCTTACACCTCCCCAGCTGCCATTTCACCAGGGCGCGCACGGCAATTCGCCTGATTCGCCACCGCATATCCGATGAAAATTTCCCGGCGCATCTCATCATTCGGACGGCCGCGAAAACTTTCGGAACCCCGAAGCGCTCCGGGCCCGTCCGGGACCGTCATGAGATGGCACGTTCCAGAGGCTTTCCGGCCCCGATCCCCACCTGCTCCCGCCGTCGGCGACCGGGCCGGCGGGCACGAGCGGGCGGTTCTCGATCCTGCCCGGACGCTTCCATTGCCGGGGCCTTGCCCGAAACGGGAAGGAGTCGGGCCATGACTCTTCCTGTCGACGGCCCGGGGCGGCGAACGCTGCTGACCGGTGTCATGTCCCTCGCCGCCACATGTCTCGCGGCTCGCTCGGCGGCCGGGGCGGTGAGCCCGGCGGCGCCCACACCCGCCGCGGAACCGCTTCCGCGCTCGCCGAAGGCCGCCTACGAACGGCTGGTGAAGGGCAACGAGCGCTGGGTGACCGGCGAACTCCGGCATCCGGATCGCGATCCCACCCGCCGGGAGCTGCTGGCCCAGCAGCAGCAGCCCTACGGGGTGGTGCTGGCGTGCATCGACTCCCGGGTCGCGCCCGAGCTCGTCTTCGACACCGGGCTGGGCGAGCTGTTCGTGATGCGCACCGGCGGGCTGGCGGTGGGGCCGGTGGTCACCGGATCCGTCGAGTACGGGCCGATGACCGGCGGGACCCCGTTGATCGTCGTACTCGGCCACCAGCGGTGCGGCGCGGTCTCCGCCGCCTACGAGGCCCTGCGGGAAGGCAGGCCGCTGCCGGGCAACCTGCGGGCGATCGAGCAGGCCCTGCGTCCGGCGTACGAACAGACCGTACGGGGGAGCCACGCCGATCCCGTCGAGGCGATGACCAGGGCCCAGGTGAAGCTGACGGCGGACGACCTGCGCGGCAATCGGGACCTCGCGCCGCTGGTGAGCAGAGGGGCCCTGGCGGTGGTCAGCGCGTACTACTCCCTGGACACGGGCCGGGTCGAGATCCTGAACGGCGCCCCCGCCTGAGCACCGGAGCCTTCCGGGCAGGCGGTCCCGTCACCGCCTGCCCGGATGCCGGGGCCGCGCCCTCGGAGATCGGGAACCGCGGCCGGGCACGAGGTCCGCGACAACGGAAAGGCCCGCCGGTTGCTGTCAACCGGCGGGCCTTGACCTGCGTCTTACCTGTGTGGGCGATACTGGGATCGAACCAGTGACCTCTTCGGTGTGAACGAAGCGCTCTCCCGCTGAGCTAATCGCCCGCCCTGCGGCCCCTTGCGGCGCCGACGTGGAAAACCATACATCAATCCGGGACCGGTGGCGAAACGACGTGCGCGACGGCATGATCTTGGGCGTGGCGGCACGGGGGCGGCACGTCAGGAGGCAAAGGTCCACGGATGGCCCCGGTGGGGGGCTACGGTGTCATACCATCATCCTGATCCGCAGAAGTACCGTACGACCCGAGCTGGACCCCTTCGCCCAGGACGCCCCTCCAGGGGAGTCGACCGTGATGGAAACGATGCGCAAAACCCTTGGAAATATGACGCGGTTGATGACGTTTGGCCAGGCTGATGCCCAAATGTCGCACTGTGATGTGCGTTACAGAAGGGCCCGGAGGCGGAATCTTTCCTACGGGCCCCATCGTTGCGCGTCATAGCCATGGACGAAGCCCGTCACAGCAGTGATAGCCCCGCAGAGGGGACCGACGACGAAAAGGTTTGGCTGACGATGAACAGCACCACCGTCTCTGCCGAGCTGGGCCTTCGGCTTGTGGTCCCCGACCGTAGCACCGTCCCCCTGCTCGCCGGACTGAGCTACACGGCCGACGATCCGTACGCCATCAGGATGGCCTTCCACGTGGGCAACGACGAGCCCGTGGAGTGGATCTTCGCCCGCGAGCTGCTGACCGTCGGCATCGTGCGCCGGGTCGGCGACGGCGACGTCCAGGTGTGGCCCGCCCGCGCCGACGGGGAGCGGACCCTGCACATCAGCCTCACCTCGCCGTTCGGCCAGGCTCTGTTCGAGGTCCCGCTGGCCCCGCTCACCGAGTTCCTGCACCGGACCTACGAGCTGGTCCCCGCGGGCCGGGAGACCGACTTCATGAACCTCGACTCCGAGCTCAGCAACATGCTCTGGAGCTCCTGACCACCCGGCTCCGCCGCCCCCGGCGCAGCGGCCCGCCCCGGGTCGCCGCGATCCGGTCCGGCGCCTACCGGCCGAGCATCCCGCGCATCCGGGCGATCTCGATGCCCTGACCGGAGACGACGTCGCCCGCCATGGCGATCATGGCGCGGTCCGTGCCCGTCCTGAGCTGCTGCGACGCCATCGTCACCGCGGCCTCGTGGTGACGGATCATCAAGGTCAGGAAGAGCTCGTCGAAGGCGGCGCCCCTGGCCGTCCTGAGCCGGTTCATCTCCTCCGGGGTGACGGTGTGGTCGTCGTGCCCGCCGTGGCCGTCCTGGGGGCGGCCGACCGATTCCAGCCATGAGGTCATGGCCGCGATCTCGGGCCGCTGCGCCGCACCGATCCGCTCCGCGAGCGTGCGCACCTCCTTCGACGACGACCGCGCCGGAACCAGTTCCGCCATCTCCAGGGCCTGGCGGTGGTGCGGGATCATGCCCTCGGCGAACCGCACGTCCGCCGCGCCCACCCGGGCCTCGGACTCCCCCAGCCGCTCACCCGGCGTCGCCGTACGGCCGGCGTCCCCGGGACCGCCCGGCACGATGACCGGTGCGCCGGTGCCCGCCACCAGCGGCGATCCCGTGCCCGGCGCGGATGCCGCGCACCCCGTCACGACCGCCGTCCCCACGATCGCGACCAGGACGAGACTCGAACGGCACATAATCCCCATAACATCAATAATGCGGTAAACATTCGAATCAATGGGGGCACTGTGCGATCAACCGTGGCGTTCGCGCTGGCGGCGATGCTCGTGATGGCGGGTTGCGGCGCGAACTCCGAACCGCCGGATCCCGGTACGGCGCCGCCGTCCGCCGCGGACTCGGGCGCCCCGTCCGCGCCGGCGTCCCCGCAGCCCGACGCCGGCGACGTGCTGCACAGCGCCAACGTCACCCACGTCGCCAACATGCCGCCGCAGCCGCCCCTCGACGGCCCCCAGTCATGGGGCACCGACCTGGCCTTCCAGGGCGACCACGTGTTCGTCGGCAACTACGACGGCTTCACCGTGTTCGACATCTCCGACCCGGCCAAGCCCGCCGTGGTCAGCCGGGTGCTCTGCCCGGGCGAGCAGAACGACGTCTCGGTGACGGGGAACCTGCTCTTCCTCTCCGTGGACACCCCGCGCAGCGGCCCGGGATGCGACGCCGCCCAGGACAGCGGCCAGGAGGGCGGCGGCTGGGAGGGCATCCGCATCTTCGACGTCTCCGACAAGGCCCATCCGAAGTTCGTCTCGGCCGTCAGCACCGCCTGCGGCTCGCACACCCACACCCTCGTGCCGGGCGAGAGCGCCGAGACGGTCTACCTCTACGTCTCCTCCCCCGGCCCGGAGCCGGGTTCGGCCACCTGCCCGGCCCCGCACAACGTCTTCTCGATCGTCGAGGTGCCCGTCGGCGACCCCGCGGCGGCGAAGGTGGTCGCCAAGCCGGTGATCTCCGAGCCCGGCGCCGAGGCGGAGATCGGCGGCTGCCACGACATCACGGCCTACCCGGAGAAGGACCTCGCCGCCGCCGCGTGCTTCGGCGACGGCATCCTGCTGGACATCTCCGACCGGGTGAGGCCCAAGGTGCTCCAGCACGTGAGCGACGAGGAGAACTTCTCCATCTGGCACTCGGCCACCTTCAACAACGACGCCACGAAGCTCGTCTTCGGTGACGAGCTGGGCGGCGGTTCGGGCGCCACCTGCGACCGCGGCACCCCCCGGACCAAGGGCGCGAGCGCCGTCTACGACCTGGGCGCGGACCGCACGCTCACCCGGCGCGCCTACTTCAAGATCCCCAGGGAGCAGCAGCCCGGGGAGAACTGCGTCGCCCACAACGGCAACCTGCTCCCGGTCCCGGGCAAGGACATCATGGTCCAGTCGTGGTACCAGGGCGGGGTTTCCGTCTGGGACTTCACCGACTCGGCGAACCCGCGGGAGATCGGCTTCTTCGAGCGCGGCCCGGTCAGCACCCTCGGCGGCTCCTGGTCGGCCTACTACTACAACGGCCACATCTACTCCAGCGACATCACCAAGGGCCTGGACGTGCTCCGGATCGACGACCCGCTGACCGACCCGGCGAAGAAGGCGTCGCTGAAGGAGCTGAACGCGCAGACCCAGACGTCCTACTAGACATCGGCAGACCATGACCGGTGGGCCGTTCCCCGCCCGTACGGGGAACGGCCCCTCGCCGCCCGCCGTACGACCGGTACGGCGGCGCCCGTCTCACCCGATCACGCGTCGTCCCCGGGGGACCGACGGCCCGGGAGCCGTTCCCGCAGCCCGGACATCCGCCTCCGGGCCCTCCCCCGTCCGGCCGGCCGCAGCGGAATCGCCGCGCCCGGCCGTCACGGGTCGAGGTCGTCCGCGGCGCGCTCGGCGAAGATCCGCATCGCCTTGACCGTGATCGGGCCCGGAGCGGCCGGGAGCACGGCCCCGTCGACCGTCCGGATCGGCTGGACGTCCCGGGTGGTCGAGGTCAGGAACGCCTCCTCGGCCTCGCGCAGCGCTGCGAGCGGGACGTCCTCCTCCACCCCGCCGCACCACTCCAGGGTGAGCGCGCGGGTGACGCCCGCCAGGCAGCCGGCGGCGAGGGTGGGGGTGATCAGCCGGCCCTCGCGCACGATGAAGACGTTGCTGCCGGTGCCCTCGCAGAGGTTCCCCGCGGTGTTCCCGAAGATCGCCTCTCCGCCGCCCCTGGCCTTGGCGTAGAAGAGCGCCTTGGCGTTCTCGCCGTAGGAGGTGCTCTTCACCCCGGCCAGCGCGCCGTGCTCGTTGCGCGGCCACGGCACCACGGCGACGTCCGCGGTGGCGGGGAAGGGCCGCTGCTCCGCGACGACGATCACGGTCGTGGGACCCTGGTCGCCCCGGTCGGAGCCGAGCGGGCCCGGACCGCTGGTGTGGGTGATGCGGATCCGGCCCAGGGCCCAGGAGGGCGCCTGGGCCAGGCAGGCCCGCACGCCCTCGGCGATCGCGTCGGTGTCGGGCTCGGGCATCTCCATCCGCCGGGCGGAGAGCCGGAGCCGCTCCAGGTGGCGGGTGAGCGCGAACGGGGCTCCGCCGACGCACTTGACGGTCTCGAACACGCCGTCGCCGACCATGAGCCCGTGGTCGAAGACCGAGACGGCGGCCTGCGCCGGATCGGTCAGTCTCCCGTTGACCCACACGGGAACGTTCATCGGAAATCTCCTTCAGGGGTGGAGGCGAGCGCGATGAGCCGGGACGCCTTCAGCTCGGTTTCCTGCCATTCACGCCGCGGATCGCTTCCCCAGGTGATGCCCGCCCCCGTGCCGAAGCGGATGGCGCCGGACGAGAGCCAGAACGTGCGGATTCCCACGGCCAGCGACGCCCGGTGCCGATCGGCGTCGACCCAGCCCACCGCACCACAGTATGGCCCCCGCGGCTCGGGTTCGAGCTCCTCGATGATGCGCAGAGCGGAATACTTCGGTGCGCCGGTCACCGAACCCGGAGGGAACGTCGCGGCGAACAGCTCCGGCCAGCCGGACTCCGGCGCGAGGCGGGCCCGGACCGTGGAGACCAGGTGCACCAGCCCGGGATGCTCCTCGACCTCGCACAGCGCCGGGACGCTCACCGAGCCCACCGCGGCGACCCGGCCCAGGTCGTTGCGGACCAGGTCGACGATCATCACGTTCTCCGCGTGGTCCTTGTCCAGCAGGTCCGCCGCGGTGGCCCCGGTCCCCTTGATCGGCCGGGACTCGACCACGTCGCCCTCCCTGGACAGGTAGAGCTCCGGCGAGGCGGAGACCACGCTCAGCCCCGGCAGGCTGACCGTGGCGGCGTAGGGCGCGGGGTTGCCCTCCGCGAGCCGCAGCGCCAGGGCCGCCGGGTCCGGGTCGCCGGTCAGCGGCGCGGTGAGCACCCGGCACAGGTTGGCCTGGTAGACGTCGCCGCGCTCGATCCGGTCGCGGATGCGGCGCACGCCCTCCTCGTAGGCGGCGCGGTCGAGCGAGCTGCGCCACTGCGACGGGTGCGGACCGCGCCAGGGCCCGCGCGGCGCGGGCAGCGGCGCGGCCCGGACGTCGGCGAACCGGGCGCACGTGACCTTGCCCTCGTAGTCGACCACGACGGCCCACCACCCCCGGCCGTCGAGCGCGGACAGGTCGGTGGTGACGTCGAGGAGCCGGGTGGCCAGCAGGCCGCCGACGTGGGCGAACGAGTCGTGCACCCTCCCATTGTCCCGCCTGCCCCGCCTGCCGCCGCAGGAAGCCCGCCGATGCCGAGCCGCGGGCGGGCCGGTGCCGGGCGGTGCTTCCGCGGGGGGGCGGGCCCGGGCCGCGGGCGGAGCGGTGCTCCGCGGGGAGGACGGGCCCCGGTGTCAGGCCAGGGGTCCGGTGACCGCCTCCGCGGCAGCGACGACCGCGCCGTCCGCGACCAGCCGCACCACCGCCTCGATCTCCGGGGCGAGGAAGCGGTCCGGGCCGGGGCCGGCGACCGCCTCCCGCAGGGCGGCCGCCACGGCTCCGGTCGCGGGCGCGGGCCGGTGCGGCGACCGCAGGTCGATCGCGCGGGCCGCGGTGAGGATCTCCACCGCGAGCACCCTGGTCAGCCCGTCCACCGCGCGGCGCAGCTTGCGGGCGGCCGACCAGCCCATGGAGACGTGGTCCTCCTGCATGGCGGAGCTCGGGATGGAGTCCACGCTGGCGGGGACCGCCAGGCGCTTGAGCTCGGAGACGATCGCGGCCTGGGTGTACTGGGCGATCATGTGGCCGGAGTCCACGCCGGGGTCGTCGGCCAGGAAGGCCGGCAGGCCGTGGCTGCGGGCGACGTCGAGCATGCGGTCGGTGCGCCGCTCGGAGATGCTCGCCAGGTCGGCGACCGCGATGGCCAGGAAGTCCAGCACGTAGCCGACGGGGGCGCCGTGGAAGTTGCCGTTGGACTCCACCCGGCCGTCGGCCAGGACCACCGGGTTGTCGATCGCGGAGGCGAGCTCGCGCATCGCGACCGAGGCGGCGTGCGCGAGGGTGTCGCGGGCGGCTCCGGCGACCTGCGGGGCGCAGCGCAGCGAGTAGGCGTCCTGGACGCGGGTGCAGGTGCCGTCCCGGTGGCTGGCCATGATGCCCGAGCCGGCGAGCAGCGCCCGGAGGTTGGCGGCGCTGGCGGCCTGGCCGGGGTGCGGGCGCAGGGCCTGCAGGTCGGCGGCGAAGACCCGGTCGGTGCCGAGCAGCGCCTCCACGCTCATGGCCGCGCCGACGTCGGCGGTCTTGAACAGCCTCGCCAGGTCGTCCATGGCCAGGATCAGCATGCCCAGCATGCCGTCGGTGCCGTTGATGAGCGCGAGGCCCTCCTTGGCGGCCAGTTCGACCGGCTCGACGCCCGCCTGCTTGAGCGCCTCGGCCGCGCCGGTGAGGTTTCCGGCGGCGTCGCGGACGACGCCCTCCCCCATGATCGTCAGGGCCACGTGGGAGAGCGGGGCGAGGTCTCCGGAGCAGCCCAGGCTGCCGTACTCGTGCACGACCGGCGTGATGTGCGCGTTGAGCAGGTCCGCCAGCACCCTGGCGGTCTGCGGCCGCACACCGGTGTGCCCGGTGGCCAGGGTGTGCAGGCGCAGCAGCATCAGCGCGCGGGTCACCTCGGCCTCCACCTCCGGGCCGGACCCGGCGGCGTGCGAGCGGACCAGCGAGCGCTGGAGCTGCGCGCGGAGCGAGGGGTCGATGTGCCGGGTGGCCAGCGCCCCGAAGCCGGTCGACACCCCGTAGGCCGGGGTGGGGCTCTCGGCGAGCTCGTCGACGCGGGTGCGGGCCGCGGCCATCGCGGCCACGGCGTCGTCGGTGAGCCGTACGGCGGCGCCGCGTCTGGCGACGGCCACCACCTCGGCGAAGGTCAGCGGCTCGGGCCCGATGTCCACGACCACGTTGTCGCGCATGGTGTCACTCTCTCGCATTCGATGTAACCGGTGACCCCCATGCTAGGCCCTTACATCCATCCCTTGGGCGACGCGGGGACGGAATCCCGGTTTGGGGAGTCGCCGCCTATTCGCTAGAGTTCTCTGCGTGAGACCGGCTCGCCCGGGAAACACGCGGAAGTGGCTCAGTGGTAGAGCATCACCTTGCCAAGGTGAGGGTCGCGGGTTCGAA
>NZ_BMQE01000037.1:0-70263 GCF_014647955.1 Planomonospora antibiotica
CTCGCGCGCCGTCTGGTCGACGTGCTGTGGGCCCTGCTGCGCGACAACCGGGTCTTCTCCCCGGTCCCGCCACAGCAGGTCACGGCACTTGCCGCTTGACGTGGTCATTGAGATTCCTTTCACCGGGTGGGGTCAACGGGAACGCGGGAACGGGGTGATCGATTCCCGGAGCGGGGTGCTCGGCCGGATGCCGGGACGGGCGGCGGCCGGCTCCGGATCCGCGGCCTTCCGGATCGCCTCGGCGAGGCGGGCGGTGCTGAGGGTCTTCTCGGCCATGCGGGTCTCCCTTTCGGTCACGGCGGCCTGCCGGACACAAACTTATGTCGGTCCTAGAAATATGTCAATACCGAATTTAGGTCGAATCCAAGGTAAGGTGGACGCATGAGCACCCAGACGACCGGCCTCAGAGAGCTGAAGAAGCAGCAGACCAGGGAGAACATCTCCCACCAGGCCACCCGGCTCTTCCTGGAACGCGGCTTCGACAAGGTGACGATCGCCGACGTGGCGGCGGCCGCCCAGGTGGCCAAGATGACGGTCACCAACTACTTCCCCCGCAAGGAGGACCTCGCCCTCGACCTGAGCGAGGAGTTCGTGGGCTCCCTGGCCCGGACCGTCCGGGCCAGGGAGCCGGGCGAGTCGGCGCTGGCCGCGCTGCGCCGCACCTACCTGGCCGCGGTCGCCGAGCACAGCCCGGTGATCGGCTTCTCCGGCCCCGCGTTCGCCCGCATGATCACCGACAGCCCCGCGCTGACGGCCCGGTTGCGGGAGTTCCACGACGAGCGGGAGAAGGCGCTGGCCGACGCCCTCACCGAGGAGGCCGGCACCGGGCCCGGCGACATCCTGCCCAGGGTGGCCGCGGCCCTGCTGGGCGGCGTCCACCGGCTGCTGTTCGACGAGACGCTCCACCGCACCCTCGACGGGCAGGACGACGCGGAGATCGCCGCGGCGCTCACCGCCCACATCGGCACCGCCTTCGACGCCCTGGAGCCCGCCCTCGGCGGCTACGCCGTCCGCCCGGCCGTCACGGACACGGGCGGTCCGGGCGCTGGCCGACAATGAAGGGGTGATTGACACCCGGCGGCTGCGGACCCTGCGGGCGGTGGCCGACCACCGGACGGTCACCGCCGCCGCCGCGGCGCTGCACCTGACCCCCTCGGCGGTCTCCCAGCAGCTCGCCGCCCTGGAGCACGAGGTCGGCCACCGGCTGCTGGAGCGCGACGCCCGGGGCGTGCGGCTGACCGCCGTCGGCCGCATCCTGCTCGGCCACGCCAACGAGGTCCTCGCCCAGCTGGAGCGGGCCGGGGCCGACATCGCCGCCTACACGACCGGTACGGCGGGCGAGGTGCAGGTCGCCTCGTTCGCGACCGCGATCGGCCTCGTGGTGGCCCCGGCGGTGGGCCTGCTCCGGGAGAAGGAACCGGGCCTGCGGGTGCGCGTCCTGGACGCCGAGGGGGACCAGAGCCTCACCATGGTGCTGGACGGCGCGGTGGACGTCGCCGTCGCCGTGGAGTACCGCGGCGCTCCGGGCGCGGACGACCGGCGGCTCTCCCGCATCCCGCTCTACGCCGAGCCGTTCGACGTCGTCCTCCCCCGCGACCACCGCCTCACGCACCCGGCGGGTACGGCCCGCACGGACGCGGCGGACGCCGGCCCGGCGGGCTCGGCGGACACGGGCACGGTGGGCACCGGTCCGGCGGGCACGGCGGGCGCGACCGCGGCGGATGCGGCCCTCCCCGGAGAGACGATCACCGTCGCGGACCTGGCGGGCGAGACCTGGATCGGCCCCTACCCGGGCAACCCCTGCCACGACATGATCGCCCTGGCCTGCGAGCACGCCGGGTTCACCCCCGCCTTCGCGCACTCCTCCGACGACTTCCGCGCGGTGGTCGCCCTGGCCTCGGCCGGGGCGGGCGTGGCGATGGTGCCGCGCCTGGCGCTGCGCGGCGCCGACCTGTCCGGCGTGGTGATCCGCCCCGTCGAGGGCCCGCAGCGCCGGGTCTTCGCCGCCGTACGGCGCGGCGCCGAGCGCCATCCCCTGCTCGTCCCCCTGCTCGACGCCCTCCGGCACACCGCGACCGCCCTGAGCTGACCCCGGCCTCGCGGGCGGATCCCGGCCCCTGCGGCCCGGGGCCCGGCATCCGATCAGGACCTCCTGAGCATGGAGGCGGCGGGCGGATCCCGGCACGGCGACGATGACGGGCGCGGGTTCGGTTTCTACGGCAGGCCCGGGGATTCAACACTTCGGCGGCCGGGTTCGTCTGGGATGTGACGGACTCGGAAAGGCAGAGACATTGGACGACGACTCCCGCTTCGCGGACTTCGTCGCCGAGCGGGCCGACGCGCTGCTGCGCTACGGCTACGTGCTCAGCGGCAATCCGCACGACGCGGCCGACCTCACCCAGGAGGCGCTGATCCGGCTGCACCGGGCCTGGTCGCGGGTGCGCCGCAAGAGCGACCCGGAGGGCTACGCCAGGACGACCATGGCCCGGCTGCACGTCAGCGCCTGGCGGCTGCGGCGGCGCGAGCGGCTCGTGTGGGATCCGCCGGAGGACGCACATCTGGACGCCCCGCCCTCCGGCGCCGAGCAGGGGCTCTGGCGGGCGCTGGAGGACCTGCCGCGCAAGCAGCGGGCCGTGCTCGTCCTGCGCTACTACGAGCAGCTGACCGACGCGGAGATCGCCCGGGTGCTCGGCGTGTCCAGGGGGACCGTCCGCAGCCACGCCTCGCTCGGCCTGGGCAGGCTCCGCGCCGCCGTACCGCACCCGACCACCGCCGACAGGAGCGCGCGATGACCGACGGCTTGGAAGAGAACCTGCACGCGGCCCTCCGCCGCGCCGCCGAGCGCGCGCCCCGCGCACCGGGCGCCCTGTCGTCCCGGGTCGCGGCCCGCTCCCGGCGGCGCAGGGCCCGCGCCCAGGCGCTGGTCGCCGCCGCCGCCGTCGCCGTGGTCGCGGGCGGGACCGGGCTGGCCGTGCGGGGCGCCGGAGGCGGCTCCGCCCCGCCGGTCCTCAGCCCGTCCCCGGCGGCGAGCGCCGAGACCGCGCCCGGGACGCCGTCCCCGGCCGCCCTCCCCGAACCGGTGGAGAAGGTCTGGCCGCAGGCCGTCTGGAAGATCCCCGCCAGACTGCCCGGAGTGGGGAAGATCCATCCGGAGGCGATCATCGACGACCGTACGCTCCTGCTGACGACGGAGGAGAGCTTCGAGAAGGCGAGCGCGATCCACGCCTACGACCTGGACACCGGCCAGACCCGGAAGATCGCCGACATCCGCACCCCGAAGGGGGTGTTCGCCTCCGGGTTCAGGGTGGGCGAGGGGCGGATCGTCTGGCAGACGGTCGACGAGGGCAGCGGCGGGCGCGAGGGCACCAAGACCGTGGAGTTCTGGTCGGTCCCGGTCGGGGGCGGGGAACCCGAGGCCGTCACCACGGACCGCCCGTTGAAGGGACGCAGCGATCAGCTCGCCGTGGCCGGCGGCAAGCTGGCCTTCTCCCTCTGGGAAGGCGGCGTCTTCACGGTCCCCCTCGGGGGCGGGACCGTCGAGCCGGTGCCGGGCGCCGACCGGCACCACATCCTGAGCTGGCCCTGGGTCGGCACGCCGGGTGATCACACCTCGAACGGGGAGCCGAGCTTCGGGGAACTGCTCAACGCCGAGACCGGTGAGACGAGCAGGGCGGTGGTCCGCCCGGGCGAGCGGGGCCTGCGCTGCGGCGTGACGACGTGCACCGGCGGCCGTGGCGACGGCACGCGGTTCCGCCGGTCGCGCGACGGTTCGCAGGAGCGCGACCTCCCCCCCGGCGCGTCCGCGGAGTCGGCCCTCGACCGCTTCTACATCGTGAACATGCCCAGGCCGTCGGACGGCGAGTACCTGTACGACCAGGTCACCGGCCGATCCGGTGACCTGGGACTGCGCGGCGTGTCCCTGCGTGCCGGTACGACCGAAGACCGCATGGTGACGTACCCGTTCGGGAAGAAGCACATGGTCATCGATCTCGAGCGGATCGCCGAGGGGTCTTAGGCCCCGTTCCGGGCCGTGGCGACCGCCTCGGTGAAGCGGCGGTGGCGGGTCAGCTCGTCCTGCACGGGGTCCAGGACGAGTTCGCGGCCGACCCGCTCCACGCTCGCGCGCAGCGCCCCGGCCGCCTTCCGGGCCCGGCGCCGCCCGCCGAGCCAGGCGACGGCCCGGGAGAGCAGCGCGAGCACGGCGCCGAGCAGCAGCCCGCCGAGCAGCAGCAGGGTGGGCCACGGCAGCTCACCGGCGGTCGGCACGGGCGGTTCGGGCAGGTGCAGGTAGTCCATGGCGAACAGGCCGAGCAGCCAGAGCGCGCCCGCCACCGCCGCCGCGAGCACCAGCCACTGCGCCGCCCCGGCCACCCGCCACCACAGCGGCCTGCGGGACGCGCCGAGCGAGGTGGTCGCCACCGCCCGGTCGAGCGCGTCCTCCAGCTCGTCCGCGTGCGACCGCGCCGCGCGCCGTACGGCCGCCGCCCACGGCTCGGACAGTCCCGCCGAGGCGGCGGCGGCCGTGTCGCGCAGGGCGGTGTCCAGCCGGGAGCGCTGGACCGCCCCGGCGGCGGGGATCGAGGTGCGCCCGACGGCCTCGCCGACCGCGTCCGGCCCCGGGGAGCCGCCGCCCAGGCGGAGGCGGCGGAGCGGGTCGGGCCGCAACCGGCGGGCCCACCGGGTCACCGGCCAGCCGGTGGCGGCGACCGAACGGTGCCGGTGCGCCTTCGCCACCGCCCGGACCACCACCGGCACCCCGGCCGCCTGCGACAGCGCGGCGGCCAGCGGCCCGGCCAGGACGCCGGCGTCCGCGTCCGGGGTCCGCACCGGTCCGGTCGCGCCGCCCACCGGCGCCGGTCCGCCCGTGCCGCGGGCACCGGTTCCTCCGGCCGCCCCGCCCGAGCCGTTCGAACCCCCGGTCCCGGACCCGGTGCCGGTCGAATCCCCGGTCCCGGACGCGGTGCCGGTCGAGGCCCGGGCCAGCGCGTCGGCGGCGGTCTCCGCGTCGGCGGCCAGGCGGTCGGTCCAGGAGCGGCGGCCGGCGACCCGGGCGGCCAGCAGCGCGCGCAGCTCGCCGACGCCCGCCCCGGTCCGCGCCGAGACGCCGAGCACCGGCACCCCGGCCAGCCCGTCGGCCTCCAGCAGCCGCCGCAGGTCCGCCAGGCACCGCTCGGCCGCGGCCGGGGAGAGCCGGTCGATCTGGTTGAGGACGACCACCGTGACGTCCCGGTGCCGGGCCAGCGGAGCCAGGTAGAGGTCGTGCACGGCCGCGTCGGCGTACTTCTGCGGGTCGAGCACCCACACCAGCAGGTCGACCAGCCCGGCGAGCCGGTCCACCTCCAGGCGGTGCGCCCGCTCGATCGAGTCGTGGTCGGGCAGGTCGAGCAGGACCAGCCCGCTCAGACCGGCCTCGCCCGCGCCGATCCCGGTGCCGATCCCCGCACCGTTCCCGGTGCCGTTCCGCACGCCGGCCCCCGCGCCTGCGGCCGCGCCGTTCCCGGTGCCGCCCGCCGTACGGTGCTCGGCCGCGCCGTCCACCTCGTGACGGCGGGGGATCTCCAGCCAGTCGAGCAGCGGCCCGGACCCGGCGCCGTCCCACAGCGCCGCCTGCGCGGTGGACGTGGTGGGCCGGGTCACGCCGACCCTGGCCAGCGAGGTCCCGGACAGCAGGTTGAACAGGGACGACTTGCCGCTGCCCGTCGCCCCGGCCAGCGCGACCGCGGTGTGGTCCACCGACAGGCTCCGCCGCGCGCCCGCCCGGTCGACCACCGCGCGCGCCCGCGCGACCGCTCCGCCGTCCAGCCGCCCGTCGGCCAGTTCGGCGGCCTGGGCCAGGGCCGCCAGCCGGTCGTCCAGGGAGGGTCCGCTCCCGCGGTCAGTGCGCCTGAGCAGCTTCACCGGTCACCCGCCCTCTTCCCGGCCGCGGCCGGGGCCCCGCCGGGGATCTCCCGCCGGTGCTCCCGTACGGCCTCCGCCGCCGACCGCAACGCCGGGGCGCTCCCCTCGGGCGGCCGGACGGCGTCGAGGAGGCCGGTGAAGCGGGCCGCCTCCCGGGCGAGGATGTCCTCGACCCGGGCGCGCAGGTCCTCACGGGCCCGCAGGGTCAGGGTGCGGACGGCCTGGTCCCCGAAGACGGCCTCCAGGAGCTTCTGGCTGAGCACGCTGGTGCCTCCGGCGATGCCGACCTCGATCCCGGTCAGCCCCCCGGTGGAGGCGAAGACCGCGATCATGAGCAGCAGCCCGGCCCCGTTGACCCCGTACGAGGCGATCCTGGCGGCGGTCCGCTTCTCCGCGCCCTCCTGCCGGACCAGGTCCAGCACGTACCCCTGCCAGCCCCGGACCGCCTCCTCGGCGGAGCGGCGCAGTTCCGGCGAGGAGCGGCCCAGGCGCCCGGCCTCGACGGCGCCGGCCTGCTCCAGCAGCGCGCGGCCCGCCTCCTTGGCGGCCCACGACTCCAGCGCGCGCTCGGCGGCGCTGTCGGACGACGCCCGGATCAGCGCCTCCACCCCGCTCTCCAGCGCGACCCGCAGCTCGCTCTCCGGGGCGGGCCGGCCGGTGAACAACGCGACGACGCGGTCCCGCAGCCACCCCACCCGGCTCTCCAGAGAGCGCATCAGGTCGCCGGTGCCGATGAAGTCCTGCCAGCGGGCGAGCACCTCGCCCCGGAGCAGCGTGCCGTCCAGCATGCCCTCCTCGAAGCGGGCCATGCCCTCGGCGTAGGCCGCGCCGGTCGCGGCCCGGAGCTCGGCGTCCGCCGCGTGCTGGCGGTCCACCGCGTCGGCGAGCGCGGGGACCCGGACGGCGAGGCTCTCCAGCGCGCCGGAGAGGGTCTGGCGCACCACCTCGGCCCGGGAGGCCGCGTCGGCCGCGATGCCGTCCAACCACTCGGTGATCGGCCGGACCGTCTCGCGCGGCAGCCGGGCGTTCTCCTCGGGCAGCGGCAGCTCCGGCACCTCGAACAGCCGGGTCCCGCCCAGTCCGTTGGCCTCCAGCAGCCTCGTCAGGTCGCCCGCGACCACGCCCCTCGCCTCCTGCGGGACGCGGGAGAGGATCAGGGCCAGCGCCGTGCTCCGCTCCCGGGCCGCGCGCAGGAAGCCCCACGGCACCTCGTCGGCGTAGCGGGCGGCGGTAGTGGTGAACAGCCACAGATCGGCGGCGGCGAGGAGCTGGGCGGCCAGCTCGCGGTTGGCCGCGACGACCGAGTCGATGTCGGGCGCGTCGAGCAGGGCCAGGCCGGGCGGGACCGCCTCGGCGACGACCACCCGGAGCGTGCCCGGCTCGCCGGAGCCGCTCCCGGTCACCCGGGGCAGGCCGGGCAGGACGTGGCGGCCGGCGAACCAGTCCCGGTCGGCGGGTGCGGTCACCAGCGTGGGGGCCAGGGTGGTGGGGCGGAGCACGCCGGGTTCGGAGACGTCCGCACCGACCAGGGAGTTCACCAGGGTGGACTTGCCCGCCCCGGTGGACCCGCCGACGACGGCCAGCAGCGGGGCGTCGATCGCGCTCAGGCGCGGGATCAGGTAGTCGTCGAGCTGGCCGGTCAGCTCCCGCAGCGCCCGCCGGTCGGCCGCCGCGTCCCCGGCCGCCAGGGGGAACAGCTCATGGTCGAGGTGGCGCCGGAGTTCCCGCAGCGCTCCCAGCAGACCGTCGCTTTCCTTCATAGAACGGGTCATTCCCGAGGAAAGAGCGCCTAGACGCGAACGGCCCCACCGCTCGACCGGGTCACGGGGGCGAACCCGGTCGAGCGATGGGGCCTGTCTCCCGGCTCCGGCTGCGGGCCTTGACCGGGCTCATCTCCCCCGCAGCTGGAGACGATCCCGGACCCGCCGCCGTTCCGGGAGGTTCTGGGGTCACGCACCGCCCATTGGAACCCATCAAGCTCAGGGTCAGGTCAGGCGGAGCTGAAAGCCAGCTGAATGTTCAATCACCTTGCGGCGGACGCAGCACGTAGCCCACCCCGCGCAGGGTGTGGATGAGCCGCGGCTCGGCCGTGTCGACCTTCCGCCGCAGGTAGGAGACGTAGGACTCGACGACACCGGCGTCGCCGCCGAAGTCGTAGTTCCACACGTGCTCCAGGATCTGCGCCTTGGACAGCACCCGGCCGGTGTTGACCATGAGGTGGTGCAGCAGCTTGAACTCCGTCGGCGAGAGCCGTACGGGCTCCCCCGCCTTCCAGACCTGGTGCGCCTCCTCGTCCAGCTCCAGGTCGGCGACCTTCAGGCGCGTCGGGAGGTCGAGGTCCCCCCGGGTGCGGCGGAGCACGGCCCGGATGCGCGCGAGGACCTCCTCCAGGCTGAACGGCTTGGTCACGTAGTCGTCGGCCAGCCGCAGCCCCGTGACCTTGTCGTCGACGCCGTCCCGGGCGGTGAGGAAGACCACGGGCATCTGACCGCCCAGCTCCCGCAGCCGACCGGCCACCGCGAAGCCGTCCATGTCGGGCAGCATCACGTCGAGCACCACGAGGTCGGGGCGGATCCGCTGGGCGAACTGCACCGCCTCCCCGCCGTCCGCCGCGGTCACGACCTCGAAGCCGGACATGCGCAGGCTCGCGGAGAGCAGTTCCCTGATGTTCGGTTCGTCGTCCACCACCAGCAGGCGGGCCTCAACTCTGTCCAGCACGACCACGAGGCTCGCTCACCTGCCTGGGGAGGCGCTCCGGGGCCGCTGAACGTTTGCTGAGAGCCCGCCCGGCGCCGGGGCCCCGTCTCAGCCGGAGTCGGGCGCCAGGGGGAGCCGGACGCTGAAGACGGCGCCCTCGCCGGGCACGGAGCCGACGGACACGGTGCCGCCGTGCGCCTCGACCATGGCCGCGACGATGGCCAGGCCCAGCCCGCTGCCGCCGTCCTCCGGGGCGCGGCGGCCGCGGGCGGAGTCGACCCGGTAGAACCGCTCGAAGACGCGCTCGCGCTGCTCCGCGGTCAGGCCCGGCCCCTCGTCCGCCACCTCCACGACGGCCGTCCCGCCCTCGGCGCGGAGCAGCACCCGCACGGGCGTGCCCTGGGGGGTGTGGGTGAGCGCGTTGTTCATCAGGTTGCCGACGACCTGGCGGAGCCGTACCTCGTCGCCCGAGACGATCAGCGCGGCGCCGTCGACGGAGAGCGAGACCTCCCGCTCCGGGGCGAGGATCCGGGCGTCGTGGACGGCGTCGGCGGCGATGGCGAGCAGGTCCACCGGGCGCATGGACATCGGCCGCTGCTGGTCCATCCGGGCGAGCATCAGCAGGTCGTCCACGAGCAGGCCCATCCGGACCGCCTCCGACTCCACCCGGCGCATCAGCGGCGCGGCGTCGACGCCGGGTGCCTGCCGGTGGAACTCGGCGAACCCCCGGATCGACGTCAGCGGCGTGCGGAGCTCGTGCGAGGCGTCGGCGACGAACCGGCGCATCCGCTCCTCGGACCCGCGGGCCGCGGCCTCGGACTCGGACCTGGCCCGGAAGGCCGCCTCGATCTGCGCGAGCATGCCGTTCAGCGACCGGCCCAGGCGGCCCACCTCGGTGCGGGAGTCCGCGTCGGGGACGCGGCGGCTCAGGTCCCCGGCGGCGATGGCCTCGGCGGTGCGTTCGATCTCCTCCAGCGGGCGCAGGCTCCGCCGGATGACCACCACGCCCACCAGCGCCAGCGCCGCCATCAGCCCGCCGCCGCCGAGGAGCTCCACCAGCGCGAGCTGGCCGATGATCTGCCGGACCTCGGCCAGGTCGACGGCGACGAGGATGCTCCCGCCGGTGTCCAGCGGGGTCACCCGGATCCGCCACTCGTCGTGGTGGAACGGCTCCAGGCCCGGGTCGGAGGGTACGGCCGGCACCGGCCTGCCCTCCACGTCCGCCCCGCTGGCCGTGACGAGCGCCCGGCCCTGCGGGCCGCGGAGCTCCACCTTCATGTCGGGCGGGAGCGCCCTGCCGTTCATGTTGAAGGAGCCCGGGGAGTACAGGCGGCGCAGCATGGTCGCGGTGGTGAGGTCGATCTGGCTGTCCACCCGGTCGATCAGGTAGCCCCGCATGATCGAGACGCTGCCCACGCCGATCAGGACCAGCGCGATGGCCAGCAGGACCAGGATGATGCCGATCAGCCTGACGCGCAGCGGGCTGCGGGCGAACATCAGGAACCCGGCGAGTCCGGCGGGCGGCGGAGCACGTAGCCGACCCCGCGCAGCGTGTGGATCAACCGGGGGTCCGTGTTGTCGATCTTGCGGCGGAGCACGGAGACGTAGGACTCCACGATCCCGACGTCGCCGCGGAAGTCGTAGTCCCAGACGTGGTCGAGGATCTGGGCCTTGGACAGCACCCGGCCCGCGTTCGCCATGAAGTAGCGCAGCAGCTTGAACTCCGTCGGCGACAGCGCCACCGCCCGGCCCCCGCGCCACACCTCGTGGCTCTCCTCGTCGAGCTCGATGTCGGCGAAGGTGAGCCGGGGCGGCCGGGCGAACGCGTCCCCCCCGCCGGTACGGCGCAGCACGGCCCGGATGCGGGCCACGACCTCCTCCAGGCTGAACGGCTTGGTCACGTAGTCGTCCCCGCCCGCGGTCAGCCCGCGGATCTTGTCCTCGACGGCGTCCCGGGCGGTGAGGAAGAGCACCGGCGTGTCGGTCCCCCCGCCGCGCAGCCGCCGCACGACGTCGAAGCCGTCCATGTCGGGGAGCATCACGTCGAGCACGATCAGGTCCGGGCGGTGGCGCTGCACGGCGGCGACGGCGTCGGCGCCGTTGCCCGCGGTGTTCACTCCGAAGCCGGCGAACCGCAGGCTCGCCGCCAGCAGTTCGAGGATGTTGGGCTCGTCCTCGACGATCAGCAGGCGGGCCTCGGGAGATCCGTTCACGAGGCCCATCCCCACCCGTCCGTCCGAGAAAGCCGTCAACAAGTCAGAACAGAGGTTATCCCGACAAGATGCCTGGCTATCGCCAAACTGGATGTCGCAGCGGGGGAAGGGGCGTTGCGCACCAGGGTGATCAGGCCGTGCGTGTCGATCGCGAAGTCGTCCGGCATGCTCCCGTCGCGGGCCACGGCCTGCGCCCGGACCCCGCTTCCGGCCGGGACGAGGTCGGCGGCGGTGAGCTCGGGGACGTACCGGCGTGCCGCCGCCAGGAAGGCCCTCCTGGACAGCGAGCCCAGCACCTCGCCGATCCCCGTCCGCCAGTGCCGGACGGCCAGCCGCCGGGTCCCCGGCCAGGCCGCGACGCGGCGCAGGTCGGCGAGGTCGACGTCCCGCCAGGAGTAGCCCTCCAGCGCCAGCGCCATCACCGCGTTGGGGCCGACGAGCACCTCGCCGTCGATCCTGCGGGTCAGGTGCACGCCGAGGAACGGGTAACGGGGGTCGGGCACCGGGTAGACCAGCCCGCGGACCAGTTCCCTGGCCCGTCCGGCGAGGGCGTGATACTCCCCGCGGAAGGGGACGATCCGCACCTCGCCGGGCGACCCGGCCATCCGGGCGACCGCGTCGGTGCCGAGCCCGGCGCAGACGATCAGCCGGTCGAAGCGCATCCGGCTCCCCCCGGCGACCACCTCCACCCCGTCCGCGGTCTGGCGCAGCATGCGGACCGGGTGCGAGAGCCGTACCGCGCCGCCGGACTCCTCCACGTCGCGGGCCAGGCGGCGGGCGACGGCGGGGAAGTCGGCGATCGCGGTGCGCGGGGAGTGCACGGCGGCCACCCCGACGGCGTGCGGCTCGACCTCGCGCAGGGCCAGCGCGTCCAGCTCGGCGACGCCGGGCACGCCGTTCTCCCTGGCCCGCTCGGCGATCGCGCGCAGGGCGGGCCGCTCGGCGGCGGTGGCGGCGATGACGAGCTTGCCGATCTCGTCGTAGGCGATGGCGTGCTCGGCGCAGTACTCCCGCAGCAGGGCCATGCCCTGTCGGCAGAGCTCCGCCTTGAGCGAGCCCGGCCGGTAGTAGAGACCGGCGTGCACGACCCCGCTGTTGTGCCCGGTCTGGTGGGCCCCGACCCGGTCCTCCTTGTCGAGGACGGTCACCCGCGCGCCGCGGGTCAGCGCGAGCTCCCTGGCCACCGCCAGGCCGACGATGCCGGCGCCTACGATCCCGACGTTCATGGCACGACCTCCGAAACAGGATGCTCCCTCACGGAAGCACACATTCTTCGAAAGCTAGCGGCAACCGCCGGTCGCGGGCCAGGGGGAACGCCCGGTCACCGCGTCCGGCGGCGGTCCTCCGGCCGCGGGCGGGAGGCAGTCGGCCCGGACCCCGGCCGCGGGCGGGAGGCACCCGGCCCGGACCCCGGCCGCGGGCGGGAGGCACCCGGCCCGGACCTCCGGGGCTCCGGTCACCGCATCCGGCCGACGGCCTCGCGCAGGCGGCGCACTTCCCGCAGCCGGGCCTCGTAGGTCGCGCCGACCACCACCAGGAGCAGACCGCCGAGGGCCATCGGCACCCATCGGGGCACCGCCGCGACGGCCTGGGCGATCCAGGGCGCCAGCTCGTGCAGGGCCACGACGGCCAGCGTCAGGCCGCCGAGCACGGCCGGGGCCTGGAGCCCGGACCTGGCGCCGGCCAGGAGGATCGCGAGCGCGAACACGCCGAGCAGCAGGGGCCGGAGCCCGCCGTCGCCGGTCAGCACGGCGATCGTGCTGGGCAGCAGGCCGGAGGCGAGGCCGGAGCCGTAGACGCTCCAGGAGGAGGCCCGCCCGCCCCTCGTCCGCAGCAGCCCGAAGGCCAGCAGGACGAGCGAGAGCGGCACGGTGTACGCCTCGACCACGGTGACGTCCGAGGCGAGCAGCCGCAGCCAGGCGGCCACCAGCAGGAAACCGGTCCCGGCGTACGCCGCCTGCCGCCGGTCCGGGCGCAGCGCCGTACCCGACAGCAGCACGCCGACGACGGCGCAGGCCAGGCTGAGGGCCGGCAGGTGGGGGAGGCCGGGGACCAGCGCGTCGTGGACGACGAGCGCCAGCCCCCAGGCGGCGAGGCAGTAACCCGCCGCCTCCAGCCCGGCCGACAGATCCCGCAGCCGGCCCTTCCCGTCACGCCCGGCCGGCTCCCGCGGCCCGCTCTCCCCCTCGCGCCCGGTTCCGGAGGCCCGAGAGCCGTTCGCGCCCTCCCGGACCCCGGGATCTCCCGGGCCGGCCGCGCTCCCCCGCACCGCCGGGCCGTACGGCCTTCGGGCCAGGCCCGCCACCGCCGCCGCCAGACCGGCCACCGCGAACAGGCCGAACGCCGCGTGCCGGGCCGGCCAGCCCAGTGACGCCTCGACCGCCAGGATCTCGCCGCCCGCGAACACCGCCGCGAGCCCGGCGCCGAGGAGTCGTACGGCCCGCGTCCTGGCGAGGAGGGCGGCCGCGGCCCAGACGAGCAGGAGGCAGACGAGCGCCACATGGGTGGCGGTCCGCTCGGCCAGGGCGGTGACGGCCGCGAGCAGGGTGACCGCCGCGGCGGCGGTCACCAGGAACTCCGCCCGCCGCCGCCGGCCGGTCAGGGCCGCCCCCGCCGCGAGCACCGCGGTGAGCGCGAGCAGGGTCGCGACGGCGGCCGGGTGGGTCCAGTCGAGGGCGTCCGGGACGAGCACCGTCCCGAGCGTGCCGAACAGCAGCGCGGCGACGGCCGCGGGCCTCCGGAGCCCGTGACCGGACCCCGCCGTCCCCGGAGCCGCCGGCACGGCGGGCGCCGGGTCCCGCGCGGGTACAGCCGGCACGCCGGGCACCGGATCCTGCGCGGGGACAGCAGGTCCGCCCCCCGCCGCCTCCGGAGCCGGTACGGCGGGCGCCGGGTCCCGGGTGGGGGCGGCGGGCCCGCGGCCCCGCACTGCCAGGGCGGCGGAGGAGGCGGCGAGCAGCGCGAGGACGAACACCGGTGTGAGCGGCACCGGAGACCAGCCTTCGCCGTATCCGTGCGGGCCCGACCAGATCCCGTCCAGGCGGGCGAACGGCTCCGTCAGCGCCCAGGAGATGTTCGTGTGGAACGGGAGCACCGTCAGCACGGCCAGGACCCCGCCGGTGGCCGCCGCCGCGGAACGGATCCCGGGCGCGTCCGGCCCGGACGCGCACAGCGCGACGGCGGCGACGGCCAGTCCCGCCACGGTGTACACGAGCGCGTGCCAGCCGGAGTGGACGAGCGGCAGGAAGGGCGCCGCAAGGCCCGCGGCCAGCGCGAACGCCGACCCGGCGGCGAGGACGGTGACCGGCCCCACCGCGCGCCGCAGGGCCACCGCGATCCCGGTCAGCGCCAGGACGGCCAGCAGCGCTCCCTGGGCCGCGGCGCCGAGCCGGTCTGCGGGGGAGAAACCCGCCACCAGGCCCAGGGCGGAGTCCGACGAGCCGCACAGCACGCCGAGCGTCCACACGGTGCCGAACGAGAACGCCGCCGTCCTCCGGACCCCGGGCCGGCTCGGGGCCGCGGACCGACGCTTCAGGAAGAGCAGGAGGGCGGCGTCGGCCGCGGCCGTCGCCGCGAACGCGGCGGTCACCCAGGGCGTCGGCAGCTCCGCCGCCAGGAGCACGAGGGGGAACTGGGCGAACAGGACCGCCGCGGGCAGCGGCAGCCTCAGCGGCACCACCCGCGAGTACGCGGCCATGGCGAGCGCGACCACGGCGGACACCCCGCCCGCGTAGACGTTCCCGGCGAGGGCGCCGGCTCCGGCCAGACCGGCCTGCCGTACGGCGTAGCCGTCCAGGAGGAGCAGGACCACGCCGAGTGCCGCGACGGTCTCCGCGGTGGCGGTCAGCCCGCGTCCCGCCAGCGCCCGCGGCACCGCCAGGATCACCGCGGTGAAGCCGGCCAGGACCGCGGCCCGCCCGCCGATGCCGAGGTGCCCCCAGCTCACCGCCGTGAACACGACGGCCGCGACGGCCAGCAGCAGCCCGCCGAGGGCGAGCAGCAGGTTCTGCACCGCCTTCGGCGAGAAGTCTCCGCCCGGACGCGCGGGACCCCCTCCGGGCCCGTTCCGTCCCCCTCCGGTCCGCCCCGCCCCGACCGGCCCCCGCGTCTCCCGGCCCGTCCCCGCCCGTCGCGCTCCCGGAGCGGCCTCCGGGGTGCTCCCGCCCGCCTGGGCGCCCTGACGGTCACCTTCCGCCCGGAGCATGCGGAGCAGCCGGCTGCGGCGGACGAGCAGCTCGGACCTGCGCATCCCGAGCTCGGCCAGTGCCTGGTCGAGCCGCCACAGCTCGGCGGCCAGCGGCCCGCTCAGCGGCAGGGCGCAGTGCGGGCAACGCTCCTGGGGAGCGGTGAGGCGCACCCCGCATTCCGGGCACCTCGGCTCACCCGGCAGGAAGGCGGCGTCCGGGAGCGGGCCGGTGGCGTCCGGGAGCGGATCGGCGGGTTCCATGCCTCCACCGTGCCGCCGGCCGGTCGTCCGCCGCATCCGGCGGGCTACTCATCCGGGACTGAGTACTTCCGACACGACGCACGGAACGGCCGGATCTCCCCGATCGCGCCTGCGGAGCCGACGGATCGGCGAGTCGGCGCACCATCCTGGGCGTCGCAGCAACCTAGGTTGCATCTCTAACTAGATGGCTGTAGCTTCTACATCGCGAAGACGACGACTCCCCGGAGTCGCCGCCGACGAATCCACCCGACCGACACCCACCAGGGGAGAGATCAGATGACCACCACGCAGTCCGGCGCCCAGACCCCCGCAGCCCCCACCCGCAGCACGCTCTTCTCCGACAGGCGCTTCCAGTTCACCCTCGCCGCCTTCTGGATCTTCTCCGTGGCCCGCATCCTCGTCGACCGATACTCCGACCAGGACTTCCTCTCCGGTCTCACGACCGGCCTGGTCACCGTCGCCGCCGTCACCCTGGCCTGGCAGTTCGCCCGTGCCCGCCGCTAACCCCATGACCGCCGACCGCCGCGCCAGCTGGCTGAAGGGCGTCCTCGACCTGCTGGTGCTCGCCGGCCTCACCGAGGGCGAGAACTACGGTTACGAGATCGCCAAGGGCCTCGCCGAGATCGGGTTCGACATCAAGGGCGGCACGCTGTACCCCGTGCTCAACCGGCTCGAAGAGGCCGGCCTGGTCACCGCGGAGTTCCGTGCCACCGAGCGCGGCCCCGGCCGCCGCTACTACACCCTGACCCGGCAGGGCCGCGACACGCTCGCCGAGCAGGGCGCGCTCTGGCTCGCCTTCGACGAATCCGTCCGTTCGGCACTCGCCCGGGGAGGCGTCAGATGACCACCGCCTACTTCGACGAACTCGCCGCGCACCTGCGCGGACGCGGCGTCCCCGCGGAGGAGGTCGCCGCGACGGTCGACGACCTCGCCGCCTACGCCGCCGAGAGCGGCGCGGACCCCGAGGAGGAGTTCGGCCCCGCGGCCGGCTTCGCCGCCACCCTCGCCCCCGCCGCGGAGGACGCCGCCCCGGAGAGCCGCCCGGACCCGGTCGCCGAGACCTGGGTCTGGACCGCCGACGCCTTCCGGGACCGCGAGTACCTCAACAGGTACGGCGAGCAGGGCTGGGAGGTCGAGCGCATCGACCACCTGGGCCGCTTCGTCAGCCGCCGCGACCCCGAGCACCCGCTCCGCTGGGAGTACCGCCGCGAGAGCGCGCTGCCGGCGCATCACGACGCCCTCGCCGAACGCCTGGCCCCGGACGGCTGGGAGCCCTGCGGCGACTGGATGTACTTCCAGTACTTCAAGCGCCCCAAAGCCGTCGCCGAAGGGCCCGCCGGCGAGCTCGCCGACGCCCCCGCCGCTCCCGCCCGCCGGGTGTTCTTCGGCAGGCGCTTCTACGTCTTCATGGTCGTCTGGGCGCTCTTCATGGTCGCCCTCACCGTCGGCCTGCTCTCCATCGGGGACCACGAGTTCGGTCTGGATTTCGTCGCGGGCCTCCTGACCGGCCTCGCCCTCGTCGCCCTCTCCGTCCTGTTCACGCTCCGCCGAAACCGCCGCCGTCGCCGCTGACCGAACCCTCCTGCCCGCCCCACCTGGTGGGGCGGGAACTCACCTGGTACGGCGGGCGATGAAGGCGATGACGCCGGTGGCCCCGGCCGCCACGGCGAGCCAGAGGAGCACGGCGGAGAGCGGCACCCCGGCGTCCCCGTCCTCGTCGGCTCCGGCCGCCTCGGTGGCCCCGTCCGCCTCCGCCTCCGTCCCCGCCCGCGGCGCGGTGCTCGGCTCCGGGGTCGGCGTGGGCGTGGCCGCCTCCAGGACCCGGGCGGGCAGCGGCACCCGGTGGACCGGGCTGTCCTCGCCCTCGGAGCCGGTCAGCAGGGCCCTGCCGTCCGCGGTGTAGGCGATCGACTCGGCCTGCTCCAGCGGGGGCATCGGGACCCGGGCGAGCTGCTCGTCGAAGTCGCGGTAGACCGTCGCGGAGATGTAGGTCCGGACCACGAAGCTCGACCCGTCGGGCGCGTAGGCGGCGTCGGTCGCCATGATCGGCGCCGAGCCGACCTTGCGCAGCACGTTGACCCGCCCGGTGCGCAGGCGCTTCGGCGCCGCGTAGATCGCCCCGGCGAACTCCTTGGTCACGATGTGGAGCCGCCCGGTCCGGGGGTCGACCATGACGCCCTCGGCGTTGTGCCCGCCGTCCTCGTAGCGGAAGCGGTAGCGCACGGCCGGGAGCACGGCGTCCTTGAGCGAGGCGGGCTCGGCCACCTTGTAGACCGAGACGTCCGGCCAGGCGCCGTCGAAGTTGTCGCCGATGTCGGCGAACCAGAGCACCCCGCGCCCCGTCTTCGGGTCCCTGGAGACCGCCATCCCCTCCCAGTCGCGGGCCGCCGCGCCCCGCAGGGTGAACGCCGCCCGGGTCTTCCCGTCGCCGCCGACCGCGAAGAAGACCGGTCCGGCCTCGCTGTCGTTGTGGGTGTAGTAGACGTCCTCGTGGGTCGGCGAGACCGCCAGTCCACTCGACTCGGTGATCCGCTCGTCCTCGAAGCGGAACAGGACCCGGTCCGCCTCCCCGCCCCCGGCCGGCTCCGTCGGCCCGGCCGCCTGCGCGCCGGGGCCGGTGAACACCGCCGCCGCGACCACCCCGGCCGCGGCGAACACCCGAATCAGGACTTCCCCCGGTCTGCTGTGCATTCAGCCATCATGCCCCGGCAGCAGCTCGCGCAGGCGGCGCAGGAGGGGCTCGTCGGCGTCGGGACGCAGGCGGCGTTAGAGGCGTGATTCTTAGAGGTATGGTTCTAAGAGCTGTACCTCTAAGGAGGCAGGATGATTCCCAAGCCCGGACACGTCTTCGCGCGGGACGCGGAGTGGAGGGCGCTGAGCCGGTTCGCCGAGAGCACGGCGCCGAGCACCCGGCTCGGCGTGGTCAGCGGCCGGCGTAGGCAGGGCAAGACCTACCTCCTCAACGCCCTGACCGAAGCGGTCGGTGGCTTCTACTTCGTGGCCGCCGACGACACCGAGACCGAAGGCCTCCGCAGGTTCGGGGAGGCGCTCGCCTTCCGCAGCGGCGGCGGGGGCCAGTACCACTTCGACAACTGGGACCAGGCCCTCGACCGGCTGTACGCGACGGTCCAGGACGGCGTCATCGTCATCGACGAGTTCCCCTACCTGGCCAAGGCCAGCCCGGTCCTGCCCTCCCTGTTCCAGCGCGCCCTCGATCCGGGCGGTACGGCACGGCGCTCCTCGGCCAAACTGCTGCTCTGCGGGTCCGCGATGTCGGTGATGGGCGGACTCCTGGCCGGTAACGCACCGCTCCGCGGGCGGGCGAGCCTGGAGCTCGTGGTGAACCCGATGGACTACCTCACCGCCGCCCGCTTCTGGGGCTGCGAGCACGACCGTGAACTGGCGGTCCTCCTGCACGCCGTCGTCGGGGGCACTCCTGCCTACCGGCACGAACTCGTCTACTCCGACGCCCCCTCCTCCCGTGAGGAGTTCGACGACTGGGTGGTCAGGACCGTGCTCAACCCCATGGTCCCGATCTTCCGGGAGGCCCGCTACCTCCTCGCCGAGGAGACCGACATCCGCGATCCCGCGCTGTACCACGCCGTTCTCGGAGCCATCGCCTCCGGGCACAACACCCGCGGGGGGATCGCGGGTTACCTCGGACGGCCTTCCACCCACATCGGCCATCCCCTGACGGTGCTGGAGGACAGCCACCTGATCACCCGCGAGCAGGACGCGTTCGCCTCCGGCAGATTCGTCTACCGGATCGCGGAACCGCTCATCACGTTCTACGAGAGGGTCATGCGACGCACCTGGAGCTTCCTGGAGCGCGGCCTCGCCGAGCAGGCGTGGACCGCGTCCCGCAGCGGCTTCCTCTCCCAGGTGGTCGGACCGCACTTCGAGGAGCTGTGCCGGGAGTTCACCATCCGGAGCAGCCTGGAGCTGTTCGGCGAGCTTCCGGCGCAGGTGAGCTCCGGAGCCGTGACCGATCCCTCCAGCAGGAGGTCGATCCAGGTGGACGTCGCCGCCCTCACCTCCGGCGAACCTGACAGGCCCGCCCGGCTCCTCGCCCTGGGCGAGGCGAAATGGGGGAAGGTCATGGGCCTGCGCCACCTCGACCGGCTTCGCAGGGCACGGGACCTGCTGGCGGTCAGGAAGTACGACACGGAGGGCACCCGGCTGATCTGCTACGGCGGCGCCGGATTCGACGACGATCTCCGTACGGCCGCGGCGGCCGACGGCAGGATCATTCTCATCGACCTGCCGCGCCTGTACGGTCAGGCCCCCTGAGAACCGCCGAACCGGCTCAGCGTGCGACCGATGTGACGGAAACCGTACGGGCCGGAAGGTGCCACGGCGGCCGGGCCGGGCCGGGCCCGTTGCGGGGCGCCGCGGGGCGTGGGTCAGGAGACCCGCGACGGCGGGGCGCTCCAGGTGTCGCAGGCGGCCGGGGAGACCGTGTCGAGGCCGCGCCGGAACCAGCGGACCCGGTTCGCGCCGGTGCCGTGGGTGCGGTACTCGGGGTCGTCGCCCCTGGCCCGGAGCGTGTCGGACAGCGCCGCCCAGTCCCGCCCGGTGCGCGCCAGCGAGTGCCGCACGCCGCCCAGGAACACGCCCGCCAGGCAGTCCGCCTGCAGCTCGTAGCGGCGCCTGAGCCGTTCGCGCTCGGCCTCGGAGACTCCGCGGCGCAGGGCCCGGGTCTCGTAGGCACTCCTGACGCCCGTGAGGCTCTGCAGGTGGTGGCCGTACTCGTGGGCCGCCGTCCGCAGGGGATACAGGTCGGTCCGGTCCTCGATCCACATGCCGGTGAGCGGGAACACCAGCGTGGCCCGCTTGATGCAGTAGAGGGCGTCCACGTGGGGGTTCCTCACCCCGCACACATACTCCGGAAGCTCCTCGTAGAAGCGCACGGCGGGTGCGCGGAACTTCAGCCCGGCCCGGGAGAAATGCGCGGACCATGCCCGGTCCAGGCACTTCACGGCCGCCGCGAGGTACTCGCGGGTCCGGGGGATCCCGCCCTCGGTGATGGGCGGCTCCGGGCACGACGTGGCCGCCAGTCTGCCGGTCCCCGCGAACGGGTTCCGCACCGGCGCGTTCTCCGCGTCCGGACGCCCCGTGGCCGCCGTGGTCCGCACGGCCCCCGGCGCGGCCTGGACGGTCCCCGGCGCGGCCTGGACGGCCCCCGATACGGCCTGCACGGCCCCCGCCGGCAGGACGGCGAGGCACAGGGCGGCCGGCAGGACCCGCCGGACGAGGACGGCCGGGCGCCGGAGGGGCCGGGGGGAACCGGTGCCGGGCGGGAGGAGGCGCATGACCGGACAGCTTAGGGCCCCGGCCCGCGGAAAGCCGCGGCGCACGTGCGCCCCGCCCGCGGCACCCGGGCGAGCCGCATCTCGATGAGCCGCATCCCGATGAGCCGCATCCCGATGAGCCGCATCCCGATGAGCCGCATCCGGGCGAGCCGCATCCGGGCGAGCGGCATCCGGGTCGACGGAGGGACGCGAGACATCCGGCGCCTCCGGAAAAGGCACTCGCCTGGAGCGCGCTCCAGGTCCCTAATGTGGAACGCATGGATTACACGCAGCTTGGCCGTACCGGCCTGAAGGTCAGCCGCCTGTGCCTCGGCACCATGAACTTCGGCCCCGTGACCACGGAGGACGACTCCTTCGCGATCATGGATCACGCCCACGAGCTGGGGATCAACTTCTTCGACACCGCCAACGTCTACGGGTGGAAGAAGGGCGAGGGGATCACCGAGAACATCATCGGGCGCTGGTTCGCCCAGGGCGGCGGCCGCCGGGAGAAGACGGTCATCGCCACGAAGCTCTACGGCGGGATGGGCGACTGGCCCAACGAGGACCGGCTCTCGGCGCTCAACATCCGCCGCGCCTGCGACGCCTCGCTGAAGCGCATGCAGACCGACTACATCGACCTCTACCAGGCGCACCACGTCGACCGGAACACCCCGTTCGAGGAGTTCTGGGAGGCCATGGACATCCTCAAGCAGCAGGGCAAGATCCTGTACGTCGGGTCGTCCAACTTCGCGGGCTGGCACATCGCCAAGGCCCAGGAGGAGGCCCGCCGCCGGGGCACGGTGGGTCTGGTCTCCGAGCAGTCCCACTACAACCTGCTGGTCCGGGCCGCCGAGCTCGAGGTCGTCCCGGCCTGCGAGGACTACGGTCTCGGGCTGATCCCGTGGAGCCCGCTCGCGGGCGGCCTGCTCGGCGGCGTCCTCCGGAAGATCGACAAGGGCCGCTCGGCCTCGGAGACCATCGTCAAGGAGCTGGACAAGCACCGCGACAAGATCGAGCGGTACGAGGCGTTCTGCGACGAGCTCGGCGAGGACCCCGCCAACGTCGGCCTGGCGTGGCTGCTCCACCAGCGGGCCGTCACCGCGCCGATCATCGGTCCGCGCACGCTGGAGCAGCTCGACGGGACCGTCAAGGCCCTGGAGATCACGCTCGACGAGAAGGCCCTGGCCCGCCTCGACGAGATCTTCCCGGGCTTCAAGACCGCCCCCGAGGAGTACGCCTGGTAGCGGGCGCTCCGTTCAGGAGGGCTCCGCGCTAGGAGACGAGGGCTCCGACCACCACGAGGAGCACGAGCAGTGCGAGCACCGTGGGCAGCAGCCAGCGACGGGGACGATCCACGCCCTGGAGCCTAGCCCTGCCCGCGGGATGCCCGCGCCACGAGCGGCCATCTCTCGACCGTCTCGTAACGGACCCGGCCGCCCAGGTGGCTTCTCATCAGGTGCACGGTGTCCGCCTCCCACGCGCTGCCGGTGAACGGTTCCAGGGCCCCGACCAGCGGGCGCAGATCGACATCGCCCCTGATCTTGGTCCTGGCCAGGGTCAGGTGCGGCCGGAACCGCCGCTCGTCCACCGCGATGCCCTCGCGCCGCGCCGCCGCGCCGACGGAGTCGGCGAGGCGGACGATCCCGGGGCGGCCGCCGTGCGGCCCGGCGCTCCCGTGCGGCGTCTCACCGCCGTGCGGCGCACCGCCGTACGGCCCGCCGCCCCGGTGTGACGCACCGCCCCCGTGCGGCGTCTCGCCTCCGCGCAGCCCGGCCCAGAAGACCCGGGCCCGCCGGGCCGAGGGGAACGCACCCGCGCCGGCGAACGCCAGCGTCATCGGCTCGTATCTCGACGCGGCGCGGGCGAGGCGGGCCTGGAGCGCGGGCAGGAGCTCCTCGGCCACCTCGCCCAGGAACGCCAGCGTCAGATGCCAGTTGTCCGGATCGGCCCAGCGCAGCTGGGGCCAGTGCTCCCGGTGGGGCGCGAGCGCGCGGGCGAGCTCATCACGCACCGGCCGCGGCGGCAGCAACGCCACGAACAGCCGCATGCGTCCTCCTGCCGATCGCCTTCGTCAGCATTATCGCCGCGCCGACGCCTATCAGGGTGAGCGCCCCGCCGATCACGACACCCGTGCGCGGGCCTCCCAGGTCGGAGACCCAGCCGAGCAGCGGCGCGCCGATCGGGGCGCCGCCGGTGAACACCAGCACGTACAGGCCCATCACCCGGCCGCGCATCTCCGGCGCGGCGGCGAGCTGCACACCGGCGTTGGCGGTCGTGTTGACCGTGATCAGCGCGACCCCGGTGGGGACGAGCAGGATCAGGTAGACGGGGTAGCCGGGGGCCAGACCGGTGGCGATCTGGAACAGGCCGAACGAGACCGCGCCGCCGACCAGCAGGCGCCGGCTCGGCTTCGTGCGCCGGGCCGCCATGAGCGCGCCGCCCAGCGCGCCCACCGCGAACATGCTGGAGGCCAGGCCGAAGGAGGAGGGGCCCGCGTCGAAGACCTCGCGGGCCATCAGCGCGATGGACATCGAGAACGACTGCGTGAACATCGACACGAAGGCGATCATCAGGATCGGCATCAGCAGGTCCGGCCGCTCCAGCACGTAGCGCAGGCCCTCGCGGAGCTGGCCCTTGACCCGGGGCACCGGGTCGGGGGTCGTCAGCTCCGAGGCGCGCATCAGCAGCAGGCCGCCGAGCACGGCGAGGAACGAGACCGCGTTGACCAGGAAGATCGGGCCGGTGCCGCCGAGCATGTGGATCAGCAGACCCGCGGCCGCCGGGCCGACCACGCGGGCCAGGTTGAAGCTGGAGGCGTTGAGCGCGATCGCGTTGGGCAGGTCCTTGCGGCCGACCATCTCGACCACGAACGACTGCCGGGTCGGCACCTCGACGCAGGCGATGAGCCCCAGGGTGAAGGCCATGACGTAGACGTGCCATTCCCGCACGGCCCCGGTCACGGTGAGCACGCCCATGGTCAGCGCCAGCACGCCCATGAGCGACTGGGCGACGAGCAGCACCCGCCGCTTGGGGTAGCGGTCGGCGAGCATCCCGCCCCAGAGGCCGAGCAGCAGCATCGGCAGGAACTGCAGCGCGGTGGCCACGCCCAGGGCGGTGGCGCTGCCGTTCGTCAGGTCCAGCACCAGCAGGTCCTGCGCGGTGCGCTGCATCCACCCGCCGACGTTGGAGACCACGCCGCCGATCGCGAACAGCCGGTAGTTGCGGTTGCGCAGCGAGCGGAACATCCCGCCCCGCGCCTCGGCGTCCCCGGGTACGGCGCGCGCCCCGGCCACCGGCGCCCCGGCCGCTGTGGAGACGGCCGAGGCGCAGGGTTCCTCAGGCTCGGCTAGATCCGGCTGAGCTTCTCCAGAATCGGGGCCGCCTGCCGGAGCACCGTCCTCTCCTCGGGCGTGAGCTCCTTCAACCGCTGGGTCAGCCAGGCGTCCCTGCGGCGGCGCTCCTCCTTCAGCAGGGCCGAGCCCGCCTCGGTCACGGTCACGGTCACCTGCCGCCGGTCGGTCGGGTGCGGTGTGCGCGACACCAGCCCCCGCTCTTCCAGCGCGGCGATCACGCGGGTCATCGAGGGCGGTTGCACCTTCTCGTGCTCGGCCAATTCGCCGGGGGTTATCCCGGAATGCAGTTCCACGGCGACGAGCGTCGCGACCTGGGTGGGGGTCAGCGAGTGGCTTGCGGCCTGCCTGCGCAGGCGCCGGGTCAGCCGTGCCAGTGACACGCGCAGCGCCGAGGCCAGACCGGCGTCGCTGCGCAGGTTCGCGACGGGGTCCTTCCTTGGTGGGTTCGTTAGCATAAGTCATTGCCCTTGCTAACGATGTCTGATCGCATCTCATTCCCTCCGGACCGGGTTTTATTCCCGTGGGCCGTCAGAGTCTCAGACACGACCGGGATCCCCAACCCGGGACGGGCCCGCGCCGCCGTCAGGCCGTGCGGCCGGCGCCCCGCCCGGAGCCCTCCCGCGCGGCCCTCAGCTCCGCCGCCAGGTCCACCAGGGCCAGGCCGACCCCCGCCAGCGCCAGGGCGTCGGCACCCGGCCTGCCGTGGACCGCCCGGTCCACGGCGTCGTGCAGCAGGCCGGCCGCGTCCCGGGCGGGCTGCTCGTGGTAGATGGGCTGCATGCGTCGTCTCCAAACGGTGGGGGAAGAGCGGGCGTGTGCAGTTACGGGCGGGGTGCCGGGGTGCCCGTCCCTTCACGGGTGCGCCCCGATCCTCTGCGGTCCTTTCCGGCACGGGCTCCGGATATCAAGGGACCGGACATCCGCCGATGCGAATCCACCGGCGAATCGGCGTCGGCGGCCGGACGAATCACCCGGGCCCGGAGAACGGCCACCCGGAGGAATTCCACAGGGCGATCACCCGGAAAATGCTTTCACCGGACGGCCGACCAGGAAAACATTTCACTGAACAGCGGATCAGAAAGCGAAGAGGACTCCTCCGGTGGCGCGTATCGCCGCGCACCGGTTCGGATGGGTCTCGGCGTAGCGGTACCGCCGCCCCTGCCAGGTCCCGGTGGCGGTGACGCGGACCGGTGCGTACTCCAGCGTGCACGCCCCCGGCCTCTCGGGAACGTCCTCCACCCGGCCGCCGGCACGGCGGAGCTGGCCGCAGGCCGCGGCCGCACGGGGATGCGTGCCGCCGTCGGGACCGCAGGTCAGCGTCGCCCTCCTGACCGGCGCCGAGCCGTCCTCCCGGGCCACCTCCAGGAGGTAGGAACCGGTGGGCCCGCCCGGCGCGGGCGCGCCGGCCGAGGCCGGGACGGCGCCGAGCAGGGCCGTCAGGCCCGCCGCGGAGGCCGCGGCGAACCACCTGACACGGACGCGAACGAACGGCCGGATTCGCATGAACGTCTCCCTGTGAATGTCCACCGCGTTCTGCGGTATTTCGACACGGCGGGGCGGCGGGCCGATGAATCGGCACCCCGCCGGGAACGGATATCGATGCTCCAGAATTCATCGGCGGTCGGCCGCAAATCCTTTCGCCATGCGATATTAGGGCGAGAATATCTCCCGGGCAACCTCGGCCGCCGTCCTCAATCGGCCACATACTTACCCGGCCGGTGAACCCGCTTATCCATCGGGCGGACAAAGATTTCCCCCCGGCGCAGCGGTTTCGCGGCCGTCCGCCGCGACCGGGGACGTACACCGCATCGACGGAGAGCTCATCCGCCACCGACGGAAGTCGTAGCGGACCGGTCGGCGGTTCGGCCGAAGCGCGCCCGGTCCGGCCGCCGCGAAGATCCCTCACATGCCGACATCCGCACCCGCCGGGGGCCGCCCGTGACCCCCCTCCTCCAGCCCGCGTCCGCCCGCCGGGAGGCGGACGGCGCGTGACGGCCGGCGGCACGGTCCTGATCGCCGCCTCGGTCCTCTGGCTGGGCAGCCGCATCTACTGGCCCGAAGGGGTCGTCACCGCGCTCGGCCTGGCCCTGGGGGCCGGGCTGCTCGCCGTCGCGAGCACCGGCCGTACGCCGCCGGAGCCCGCGACCGGGTGAGCCAGCTCCGCACCGGTCCGGCCCGACCCGGCCGGTCGGTACGGCGCCGTCGTACTGCGGCATGCCGGACCGACCGGTGGTCCGGCACAGGGCCGCTCAGGCGAGCAGGCCCTCGATCGCGCCGCGCGCGAAGTAGACCACGAACAGCGCCGCGACGAGCCACATCAACGGGTGGACCTCGCGCGCCTTGCCCTTCACGGCCTTGATCAGCACGAAGGCGAGGAAGCCGGCGCCGATGCCGTTGGCGATGGAGTAGGTGAACGGCATGAGCACGATCACCAGGAAGGCCGGGATGGCGATCTCGTAGTCGGTGAAGTCGATCTCGCGGATCGCCGTCATCATCAGGAAGCCGACGATGACCAGCGCGGGGGCGGCGGCCTCGTGGGGGACGATCCCGACCAGCGGCGAGAGGAAGATCGCCAGCAGGAAGAGCACCCCGGTGACCACGCTGGCCAGGCCGGTGCGCGCGCCCTCGCCGACGCCCGCGGCCGATTCGACGTAGGTGGTGTTGGAGGAGACGGAGCCCGCACCGCCGGCCGCCGCGCCGATCGAGTCGACGAGCAGGATCTCGCGGGTGCGGGGCAGCGAGCCGTCCTCCCCGACCAGGCCGGCCTGCGCGCCGACGCCGACGACGGTACCCATGGTGTCGAAGAAGTCGGTGATCAGGAGAGTGAAGACGAGCAGCACCGCCAGGGTGACCGAGACCGAGGCGAACGCCCCGAAGGGGTCGAACTCGGTGAAGAGCCGGAGCGGGTTCTCGAAGCCGAAGACCCGCTCGGGCAGGGCGGGGACGTTGAGCCGCCAGCCCTGGGGGTTCGGCGCGTCCGGCGTGCCGGCGCCACCGGCCTTGACCAGCGCCTCGACGACGATCGCGAGGACCGTGGTGGCGACGATGCCGATCAGGATGGCGCCCTTCACCTTCCGGGCCACCAGCACGGCGATCAGCAGCACGCCGACCACGAACACGACCATCGGCCAGCTGGTCAGCTTGCCGCCGATGCCGAGGTCCACCGGCACACCGGACCCGCTGCGGACGAAACCGGCGTCCACGAAGCCGATCAGCGCGATGAACAGGCCGATGCCGACGCTGATCGCGGTCTTGAGCTGGGCCGGGATGGCGTTGAACACCGCGGTGCGGAAGCCGGTCAGCACCAGCAGGGCGATGATCACGCCCTCCAGGAAGACCAGGCCCATCGCCGACTCCCACGACATCTGCGTGGCGATGCCGTACGTGACGAAGGCGTTCAGGCCGAGGCCCGCCGCCATCGCGAACGGCACCTTGCCGACCACGCCCATCAGGATGCTCAGCACACCGGCGACGAAGGCGGTGCCGGCGGCGACCAGGGGGATCGGCGCGGAGGTCGCGTCGGCGATGTACTGGCCCTCGGCGTCCTTGGCCGTGGCGATGATCAGAGGGTTGAGCACCACGATGTAGGCCATCGTGAAGAAGGTCGCGAGACCGCCGCGGACTTCCCGCCCCACCGTGGAACCGCGAGCAGAGATGTGGAAGAAACGGTCAAGAGAGCTCATTGAGCTTGTTTTGGTATCACTCACGGACGTTCAGCGTGACATCGCGTCCCTCGCCGAGGAAGGTCCCGGTCCCGATGGTGATGGGATCGCAACCGATCCGCGCCTTCACCCCGCCCGTTTTGCGGATAGTGAGAAGCCGTCGCCTACGCTGGAGCACGTGAACCAGCCTCGCCGTCAGGATCTCCAGCCGTTGAAGACCAACGACACGGCCACGATCCTCATGGGCATGGTCCTGTGGGCGGTCGCCCTGGTCGTGCTCCTGCTGCTCGGACTGGACCCGGAGGACCGCTGGTGGATCTGGACCTGCGTGTCGGGTCTGGTCCTCGGCGGGTTCGGCCTCTGGTACGTCCGGCCCCGCCACCACCCGGCGCCGCTGCCCGCCGCCGAGGAGCCCTTCGAGCCCGCCACGGCCGTCCCGCCCGCCTCCCACATGCCGCCCGTCCCCGGCCAGGAGCCCACCGGCGCCGCCGAGGACCCGAACCGGGCCGTCAACGGCTGAGGTGACGCCGGGACCTGCTCCCGCTTCTATGTAGATTGGATTTAGATAGAACGAATCTACATAAGGGGGAACTTGGCGGAGGGGTTCATCGGCAGACGAGGAGAGCTCGCACTCCTGTGCAAACGGCTGGACCGGGTCGCCGCCTCAGGCTCCGGCGTGGCGGTGGCGCTCCGCGGACGCCGACAGGTGGGCAAGTCCCGGCTCGTCCAGGAGTTCTGCGACCGGGCGGACGTCCCCTACGTCTTCTTCACCGCCACCAAGGGCGCCTCGCCGGTCGAGTCGGTACGGGAGTTCTGCGCCGATCTCAGGGACTCGGCCCTGCCCGCGGATCCCGAACTGGTTCCGACACTGGAGAACGGGAGCTGGCCGGACGCCTTCCGCGTACTCGCGGCGGCCCTGCCCGACAGCACGTCCGTCGTCGTCATCGACGAGCTGCCCTGGCTCACCGAGCAGGACGACCTGTTCGACGGGGCGCTGCAGACCGCCTGGGACCGTCTGCTGCGCGCCAAGCCCGTCCTCCTCGTGCTCCTGGGCAGCGACCTGCACATGATGGAGCGGCTCACCGCCTATGACAGGCCCTTCTTCGGCAGGGCCGACAACATGGTCCTCGGCCCACTCGACCCGGCGGAGACGGCACAGGCCGTCGGGCTCGAAGGGGCCGACGCGGTCGACGCCCACCTGGTGAGCGGCGGCCTCCCCGGTGTGCTCCGGAGCTGGCCGCACGGCACCCCGGCCCTCTCCTTCGTCGAGCAGGAGTGTGCGGACCCGGCGGCACCACTGTTCAGCATCCCCGAATCGTCGCTCATGGCCGAGTTCCCCTCGCCCGACCAGGCGAGACGCGTCCTCGAATCGGTGGGCAGCGGGGACAGGACGCAGGCGGACATCGCGGCCTCCGCGGGAGGATGGCAGGGGATGATGGCCTCGGGGGCGCTGTCTCCGCTGCTGCGCCGGCTGGTGGAGGAGAAACGGGTGCTCGCCGTCGACGAACCTCTCTCGACCCGGCCTGGCAGACCAGCCCTTTACCATGTCGCGGACAGCAACCTCCGGCTCTATCTGGCCATGCTGCGAGCCGCCCAGGAGCAGAGCCGCCGGGGCAGACCGCAGGCCGCCTTCAAACTGGTGCAGCGGCGTTGGACGAGCTGGCGCGGGCGGGCGGTCGAGCCCCTGATCCGGCAGGCGCTCGAACTGGCCCTCGCCGACGGAGGTCTGCCGTGGCCGGAGGCCGAGAAGGTGGGGGCGTGGTGGAACCGGCGGTTCGATCCCGAGGTTGATCTGGTCGGTGCCGACCGGGCGCCCGCGGCCGGACGGATCTTCTTCGCCGGATCGATCAAATGGCTGGGCACACCGTTCGACCGTCATGACCTGGCCGCTCTGCGGGCCGCGGCCGTGCAGGTCCCGGGGTTCGCCTCAGGCCTGGTGGTCGTCTCGCACTCCGGCGTCGCCGCGGACGTCGACCTGAGCCGGACGGACCTGGTGTGGGGACCCGGCGACGTGGTCGCGGCGTGGAGCTGACCACCGCGGAGAGCCGAGGCCCGCTCCCCGCACGAAGACAGAACGGAGACGGGAGGGCACCGCCGGTGCCCTCCCGTCTCCGTTCGCCCGTCACGTGGTCGAGGCGGTCCAGCTGTCCAGGTCGGCCTCGGCGAGCAGCAGCGGCACCGCGGCGGGGTCGCGCAGCAGCGCGGCGACCGCGAGCCGGTCGCCCCACTGGCCCGACGCCCACGCGAGCCCGCGCGCCAGGCCCTCCACCCCGGAGGCGTGCACCGTGCCCTCGAAGAACCGCCAGGCGGCGGGGACGCCGTCCACGAGCAGCTTCTCGTGCTCCACGTAGGTCGCGGGAGCGGTGGGCAGCAGCGACCGCACCGCGGGCGGGACCTGCCGGACCTCGCCGGAGGACGTCACCTCGCCGGCCGCCTCCTCGCCCGCCAGCGGCAGGTCGAGCAGCTCCGACAGCGCCTCGGCCAGGTCGAACGGGGCCAGGACCAGCGGCCGGTCGGCGACCAGCGGGAGCAGGTCGGGCGCCTCGACCACGACCGGCTCACCCGCCTCCACCGCATCCGTCCCGGACCCGGAACCGGAACCGGCGCCTGCCCCGGCCTCCGCGCCGGCTGCCGGGCCCGCACCTGCTGCCGGGCCCGCACCTGCTGCCGGGCCCGCACCGGGGCCGCCGGACAGCAGGCGGCCGTCCTCGACGTCGGCCACCACGATCTCGCCGCCGAGGACCGCTCGGACCGCCCGCGGGGGCGCGACGCGGGCCGGGTCGACCGCGGCCAGGGCCACCCACAGCGCCCGGAGCTGGACGCGGTCCACCTCGACGGAGGGGTCGGCGAGCAGGTCGAGGAGCTCGTCGGGGCCGCCGTGCGAGGCGAGCAGGTCGGCCAGCGTGGTCCGCACACCGATCATCGCCAGGGCCGCCGCGTCGGCCGCGGGCGGGGCGTCGCCGTACAGGCCGAACAGGAGCGGGTCGCCGCCCGGCAGACGCAGCTGGGTGGGGCGTTTGCCGCCGAGCACCGGGTGGGTGGACAGCCACCACGAGGTGTAGGACGGCACCTCCACGACCTCGCCCGCGGCCACGACGCGCAGCGGGTGCAGGACCGCCCGCAGCGGCGGGCGCGAGAGCAGCGCCAGGGCGGAGGGCCAGTCGGCGACGTACTCCAGGTCGCGGACGGCGGAGAACTCCCTGGCGACCGGGGGGACGTCCAGCTCCGGCAGCAGGTCGAGCACGGCCTCCAGCCACTCGTCCTCGCGGTCGAGGTCGTGGTCGCAGTCGTCCGGGTCGATCATCACGTCGGTGTCGTTGACGACCGCGAAGCCGTCGAGCACCCCGGTGGCGGCCAGCACGCGGGGACCGTACCGCTCGACCAGCTCCGGCGCGGCCGTGCCGAAGTGGGTCTCGGTGTCCAGCAGCCCGGCCAGCGAACCGTCGGCCAGCAGCAGCTCGCCCGCCGGGTAGAGCTCGCCGTCGGCGCCGCGCAGCGCCAGGTCGGCCAGCCACGGGGCCTCACCGGGGGTCAGCCCGGCGGCGTCGACCAGGGCGAGCACGGCCTGGACCACCGGCTCGGGGTCGGCGCTCTCCAGCGACTCGGAGACGGCCCTGCGGGTGAGCGGGTCCTCCAGGACCGCGCGCGGCGTCGCCTCGGCGGCGCCGAGGCGGAGCAGCAGCGGGTGGGCGGCGTCCGGGTGGACCACGCGGAGTCCCAGCGGGACGAGCACGTCCGGGTCCAGGGCGCCGCGCTCGGTCAGCACCAGCGTGCCGCGCGGGCCGCGGACCAGGCGGCCGTCGGAGAGCGGGACCGGCAGCGCGCCGAGCGCCTCCAGGTCGTCGGCGGGCAGCACCTCGTACAGCGAGCGCCACCAGGCCGGGTCCCGGCCGGCCGCCGTCTCGCCGGACAGGTCACCGGCCAGCAGGTCCACGACGTCGGCGAGCTCGACCCGCTTCACGCCGAGCGTGGTGACCGCAGGATGCCGGACCGGCCAGCCGGCGGGCAGCAGGCCGGGCACCGCCGCGGCGATCCGCTCCAGCAGCTCGCCGGAGGCCGCCACCACGCTCGCCTGCCGGCCGGACACGACGAGCCCGCCACCGGGACCGCCGGCCGCGTCGCCGGAGCCCGCGGAACCACCATCGGCCGCGTCGCCGGAACCGGTGGAACCGCCACCGGAACCGGTGGAACCGCCACCGGAGCCGGCGGCGTCGGCGGGCGGGGAGAGAGCGGGCAGCAGCGGGACGTCCGGGAGCAGTCGCAGGATCGCCCGGCGGATCCGGGCGTCGAGCTCGCCCTTGCCCATCAGGCCGGGGACGAGGTCGAGCAGCTTCGGCGTCCGGGGCAGGCCCGACAGCAGCTCCGCGTAGAGTTCCGCGGCGCGCTCGACCAGGAACTCCGCCAGCGGCCCCACGGCCACGTGCCGCCGGTCGGTGGCCATCGGGAAGGACGCGATCAGCAGCGCGGGCAGGTCCAGCGGCTCGTCGCTCGGCGTCGGCGCGTGCACCACGGGCGGCACCCGCTCCGGCAGCGGCCGGGGCTCGGCCCCGGCCGGGCCGTCCCCGGCGGAGACCGGCACGGCCCAGCGGACCGTCCAGTACGGCCGGGCCCGCTCCTCGGTCGGCCGGTCGGCGAAGAGCTCGGCCACCTGCTCGGGGCTGAACTGCCCGGAGGCCGAGACGACCCGCCAGCCGTCGGGGACGATCGTCCGGGTCTCGCCGTCCACGTCGATCTCGATCGTCTCCAGCGCGGGCAGCCCGAGCAGCAGCGCGGGACCGGCCTGGTGGAGCATCCGCCGTACGGCCTCCACCGCCGCGCCGTCGCGCAGCGGGAGCCGTACCAGCGTGTCGAACCCGGCGGGGATCTCCACCGGACCCGCGGGGAACGGCAGGCGCAGCAGCGGCACGTGCCCGCCGCGCTCGGCGAGCTCGGCGGCCAGCGCGGGCTCGGCGGCCACCAGCGCGGCGGTCTGCTCGCGGGACCAGCGGACCACCCCGGTCCCGAGGGAGCCGATCACCGGCTCGTCGCAGACCGAGACCACGGCCGCGAAGCCGACGCCGAACCGGCCCGCCGCGCCGGACTCGCCGCGCTTGGCGGAGACGCGCAGCGTCGACAGCCCCTCGATCCCGGCGGCGTCGATCGGGGCGCCGGTGTTGGCCGCGGAGAGCACGCCCTCGCGCAGCGACAGCCGGAGCCGTCCCGGCACCCCGGCGCGGAGCGCGGCGTCCGCGGCGTTCTGGGCCAGCTCGACGATCAACCGGTCGCGGTAGCCGCCGAGGGCGAAGTCCTCCTCCGCGTTGGCGTCCTCGCGGAAGCGCGCGGGCGAGGCGGTCCACGCCGCGAGCACGGCGGAGCGCAGGCGATCGGTGCCGAAGATGTCAGTCACAGCGATGTTCCCAAAAGGTCAGGGCCCCGGTCGCCGCTGTGGCGGCGGCCCGGGGCGGGAGGCGACCCGGCGGATCGGGGCGGAAGGCGACCCGGACCGGAGGCGCCCCGGGGCGGAAGGCGCCCCGGGGCTTGAGGCGACCCGGCGGCCCGGGGCTTGAGGCGACCCGGCGGCCCGCGGAACGGTGTCGGATCGGTCAGGTCAGGAGTGGCCCAGGGGCTCGTCGGAGGAGCCGTCGTCCACGGAACCGGCCAGGTCGGCCTCTCCCGCCTCCTCCTCGACGTCGTAGAGGTGGTCGTCGAGGATCGGCGAGGTGGGCACCACCTGGTGCGGCACCACGGTGGCCTCGGAGTGCGCGCCGCAGCCGTGGTCGGCGGCGACCACGCGGCCGTCGTCGGGGGCGTACTCGTTGGCGCAGACGCCGAACCCGGTGCGCAGCGCACCCGCCAGCGGCCAGTAGAACCCGCAGGTGGAGCACTGGGCGGGAGCGGCGTGGGCGATCGGGGTGTGCGGGCCTGCCTCGCCGGAGTGCCAGCGCCGCACCGCGAGGTCGCGGCCGATCGGGGAGAGCACCCGGGCCCGGCCGAGGCCGTACTCGAAGATCATCTGGTGGTCGATCTCGCCGCCGGTCTCGTCACCGGTGTCGGTGAAGCCGGGGGCGAGCCGGTCGTCGTCCTCACCGGTGGGCAGCAGGTCGCCCACGCCGAGGTCGCCGGGGCGCAGCCGCTCGCTCCACGGCACCCACTGCGGTGCCAGGAGAGCGCCGGGACCGGGCAGCAGCACGACCTCGCTGACCGTGACGTTGCGGGCCCGCGAGGCCCGCGCGACGGTGACGGCCCAGCGCCAGCCCCGGTAGGCGCGGTCCAGGCAGGCGAAATAGTGGGTGACCACCCGGTCGCCCTCGCCCTCGACCCCCAGGTGCTCGCCGATCTGATCCGGTCTGACGTTCTCCTCGATCGCGGAGCGGGCCAGATCGACGGCGGCGACACAGGCCTGGTCGAGAGCTACAGCGCGAGATCGAGTACGGGTCACGTAATTCATTCTCGCCTATGCCCGGAGCGAACGGCACCGCGTACCGGCTGACGCCCCTATATGTGGCGGCTCGTCCTGATATCGAATGCTCGCCGGAGCTGTCCCGCCCCTCCTCCCCGCCCCTCCTCCCCGTCCCGGTCCGCCGCCCCGGTCCGCCGCCCCGGCCGACGTGCCGCGTCGGACAGCGCGGCCACCCGTCGGGTATGACTGGAGGCGTGGCAGCGGACTGGGAATGGGCACGGCGGACGGCGGGGGAGGCCTCCCGCCGCTTCGGCCGCGCCGCCGTACGGGCGGGCCGGGCGACCGCTCAGGCGGCCCGGGGCACGGGCCGGGCGACCGCGCGGGCGGCCCGGGGCACGGGCCGGGCGACCGTGCGCGCCGGGCGCGGCGCGGCGGACGCGACCCTGGGGGTCGGCAGGGCGGCGCGCCGGCTGACCCACGCCCAGGGGGCGGGCCGCACCGGGCTGGGCCAGCTGATCGAGCTGACGGCCGCGCACAGCGCGGGCGACGCGCTGGTCACCGCGGCGCTGGCCGGCACGCTGTTCAAGCTCCCGGTCAACGAGGCCCGGGGCCAGGTCGCGCTCTACCTGCTGATCACGATGATCCCGTTCGTGGTGGTCGCGCCGTTCGTCGGCCCGGTCCTCGACCGGTTCCGCTCCGGCCGCCGCTTCGTCATGGCGGGCACGCTGTTCGGCCGGGGACTGCTCTGCTTCGCCATGGCCGCGGCGGTCGTCCCCGGCGACGTCTTCACCATCTTCCCCGCGGCGCTGGCCGTGCTGGTGCTCTCCAAGGCCTACAACGTCTCCCGGGCCGCGATCATGCCGAGCGTGCTGCCCGCCGACATCGCGCTGGTCACCGCCAACGCCCGGGTCGCCCTGTTCGCCCTGGTCTCGGCGGGGGTCGCGGTGCCCGTCGGCGCGGGGGTCAGCGCCTGGCTCGGCGCCGAGTGGGTGCTGCGCGCGGCGACGGTGCTCTTCCTGCTCCAGGGCGTGCTGGCCGTACGGCTCCCGCGCCACGTCGACTCCCCCGACCTCGACGAGCTGCAGGAGGGCGAGGAGCGCCCGCCGCGCTGGCGGACCATGCTCAACGTCGGCCCGGTGGTCGCCGAGTCGATGCTGGCCAACGTGGCGATCCGGTTCCACTCCGGGTTCCTGCTGTTCTACCTGCTCTTCCTGGTGCAGGAGAAGAAGCTGCCCGGCATGCCCCCGGCGGCGGCGATCGGCGTGCTGGCCCTGGCCGCGGGCGCGGGCGGCCTGGCCGGGGCCGGGGTGGCCTCGTGGGCGCGGAGCCACTCCCCGCAGGTCATCGTGCTGGCCACGCTCGCACTGTCGGGAGCGGTCACGGTCGTGGCGGCCGCGGTGTTCGGCCTGTGGACCGCCGTGGCCGTCGCGCTGGCGGCCGCCTTCTCCCAGGGGCTGGGCAAGCTCGCGCTGGACGCGATCGTGCAGCGCGAGATCGGCGAGGAGATCCGCTCGTCCACCTTCGGCGTGGTCGAGGCGTTCCTGCAGATCTCCTGGGTGGTCGGCGGACTGATCGGACTGCTGCTCTCATTGTTCGCCGCAGGACCCGGCGGGCTGGCGGCGATGTCCGCGGTGCTGGCCGGCTCGCTCGGCTGGCTGGTCGTGCGGCGGCGCGCGCGCATCCGGGTCAGGGACGCGAGGGCGCGGGCCGCCCGCGCCGCCGTCCCGGACCCGCCGCACGGCCCGGCGGACCACGAGGATCACGGTGATCCGGAGGAGGAGCCCGGCCCCGAGCCCGCGGCTCCGCCGCACGGCCCGGATGCCACCAGGCGCGAAGCCGGCCCGGCCCGCCCGCGGAAGCGGCCCGCGGGGACCACCACCGCCGTCGTACGGCGCGGCGAACCGCCCACCGAGCAGCGGACCAAACCCCTGACCAACCCCCACGGCTGAGCCGGGCGGCCGGCGGAGGCCCGGATCCCCACCGGGTCCGGCGGACCGGCCGGACCTTCCCCGCCCGGACCCCGCCCGGACCCCACCCGGACCCCGGGCGGGCGCCGAGGACGTCCTCCGCGTGCGGAGCCGGGCCGGAGGATCCCGTCAGCACCCGGACGGGGACCGGGTCAGACGTCCAGGTCGTCGGCCACCGCGCGGAGCACGGTCGCGATCTTCTTGGCGTGCGCGGCGTCCGGGTGCTTGCCCCTCTGGTAGGACGTGGAGACCGCGTCGAGGAGCTTGATCAGGTCCTCGACGATGACCACCATCTCGTCGGGCTTCTTGCGCTTGCCCTTCGGTTTGGCGGTCCGGTCGAGGGCCGGGGGCTGGTCGATCACCCGGACCGAGAGCGCCTGCTGGCCGCGGCGCCCTTCGGCCACTCCGAACTCGACCTTCTGACCCGGTTTGAGGGAGTCCACGCCGCCGGGCAGCGCGGAGGAATGCACGAAGACCTCACCGCCGTCGTCGCGGGTGAGGAAGCCGAAGCCCTTGTCGGCGTCGTACCACTTGACCTTGCCACTCGGCACAGGGGTGACCTCGTTCAGACTGTGGTGTAGGGGATGGAAGTAGGTTATGCCCATAGGCCGTTCAGAGCGACCGTGTAAAAAGGGACGAATCACCCGACCGCAGCGACGCTGCGCCACCCGTCGAACCACCCGGCGAACTCCATCAGATCGCCCAGCACGACGTCGGCCCCGTGCTCGCGCAGCTCCCCCGCCCGGTAGGGCCCCGTCGCCACCGCCACGCTGACGGCGCCCCCCGCCCGCGCCGCCTCGATGTCGGCGACGTGGTCCCCGACGTAGGCGGCCGCGCCGAACGCCGCGAGGGCCGGACCCTTGGCGGCGCCGAACACCGAGCCCGCGACCTCGCCGACGTCCAGGCCGAGGAACTCCACGGTCCGCACGGCGTCCCCGGCGTTCTTGCCGGTGACCACGACGATCCGGCCGCCCGCGCGCCGTACGGCCGCGACGGCCTCCCGGGCGCCGGGCAGCGGGGTGGTGGCGGGGACGGCGATCGAAGGGTAGAGGGAACGGAAGATCGCGGCGGCGGCGGGGATCTCGTCCGCCGGGAGCCAGTTGGCCAGCTCCAGCTCCAGCGGGGGCCCCAGCCGCGCCACCACCGCGGCGCTGTCGATGGGCACCCCGATCCGCAGCGACAGCTCGTCGTAGACGGCGGCGATCCCCGCGCGGGTGTCCGCGAGCGTCATGTCCAGGTCGAATCCCACCGAGTGCATGCCCCGCAGCATGCCAAAGCAGGGCAAGCCACAGGTAATCCAGCCTGCGCCGCCCCGCGCGGCCGGGCCCTCGCCGTACACCGCCCCGCGCGGCCGGGCCCCTCGCTGTACGCCGCGGCGGCGGCTGTGGAACCCTTGGCGAAAGGAGTCGCTTACTCCCCCGGCCGACGGGTCCACCGGTGCGCGCCGGCGCACCCGAGCCCGCCGGTCTCGTCCGGTGAGCCGCACCCTGACAGGTCGCGACTGGATAGGGTCATGACGGAGGTATCTGCAGACAAATGACCAGATCGACGCGCGAGCGGATCATCGACGAGGCCCTGCGCCTGTTCGCCGAACGGGGCTACTCGGCGACCTCGGTCGCCGAGATCGAGGCCGCCTCCGGGCTGTCCCCCGGCGCCGGAGGGCTCTACCGGCACTTCAAGTCGAAGTACGAGGTGCTCGCCGCGGCGATGAACGAGCACGCCGCCCGGACCAGCGCGCAGATCGCCGAGACCCTGGCGGAGATGAGCACCGTCGAGGCGGACCTGGCCATCGAGGAGCGCCTGGCCCACCTGTGCCGGTCGGGGCTGGCCAAGGTGCGTGAGGAGAGCGAGCTGACGCGCGTCTTCTTCCGCGACCTCAGCCAGTTCCCCGAGCTGGTCGCGGTGGTGCGCGAGGGCCTGCTGCAGCCCATGTTCGACGCGATCACCACGTGGTTCCGGGCCCAGCCCGAGTACGCCGGGGCCGACCTCGACTGGCCCGCGATCGGGGCGGTGCTGGGCGGCGCGGTCATCCACTACCGCCTGTTCCAGGAGACCGTGGGCGAGCCCCCCGGCCGCGCCGAGAAGGACCGCTTCGTCGACTCCTGGGTACGGCTCGCGCTCGGCCTCATGCCGAGCCCCGCCGTGCAGGCGATCGGCTAGACCCGGCCACCGGCTCCGTGCGGGAGATCCGCCGGGCCCGGCCACCGGTTCCCCGCCGGCCGGACTCCCCGGGCCGTACCGGTCCACGCGTTGTCGGCGAGGGCTCCTAGCATGGTGGGAATGAGCACGGAGTTCACCAAGTGGCTGCGCGGCCGGAGCGATGAGCAGCTGCGGGAGCTCGTCGCCCTGCGCCCCGAACTCATCACCCCCGTCCCCGCCCACGTCGAGGGGCTGGCCGGGCGGGCGAGCAGCCCGTCGGCGGTCGGCAGGGTGCTCGACCGGCTCGACCGCTTCACCTTCGCGGTCGTCGAGACGCTCGCCGTGCTCCCCTCCCCGGTCTCCTACCGGCCGCTCCGCGCCAAACTGGCCCGTGCGCTGTCCGGACCGGCGGACTCCGTCTTCGAGGCCGGGTTCAGGGAGACCGTCGACCGGCTGCGGACGCTGGCCCTGGTCTACGGGCCCGACCGCGCCCTGGTCCCGGCCCCCGGCGTGCGGGAGGTCCTGGACGGCCCCGCGGGCCTGGGCCCGCCGGCCCGGGAGGCGTTCCGGCACTACCACCGGGAGCGCCTGGCCGAGCTGGTCGAGGACCTCGGCGGGAGCGGCGACACCGCCGAGGCCCTCGGCACGCTGCTGGCCGATCCCGAGGTCGTCGCCCGGCTGGTCGCGGAGGTCTCCCCGCAGGCCCGGTCCGCCCTCGACGAGCTGGCCTGGGGCCCGGCCAGCGGCCGGGTGGCCAACGCCCGCCGCGAGGTGCGGGCCGCCACCGCCCGGTCGCCGATCGAGCAGCTGCTCGCCCGGGCGCTGCTCTGCGCGACCGGGGAGGAGTCCGTCGTGCTGCCGCGCGAGGTCGGGCTGTTCCTGCGCGGCGACCGGATCCACCGCGATCTCCGTCCCGTCCCCCCGCCGCTGGACGGCGCCGGGCGCAAGCGCGATCTCACCGACCGGACGGCCGCCGGGCAGGCGTTCGCGTTCACCCGCGCAGTGGAGGAGCTCTGCGAGCGGTGGAGCGCCGAGCCTCCCGGCGTGCTCCGCGGCGGGGGCCTGGCCGTGCGCGACCTGAAGCGCGCCGCGGCCCTGCTCGACCTGCCCGACTGGGCGGCCGGCCTGGTCATCGAGGTGGCGCACGCCGCCGGCCTGGTGGCGGCGAGCGGCGCGGTCGACGGCGACTGGATGCCCACCCCCGTCTACGACGGCTGGCGGGTGCGCGCCACCGAGGAGCGCTGGGTCGCGCTGGCGTCGACCTGGCTCGCCACGGACCGCGTGCCGGGGGTGATCGGTGACCGAGACGAGCGCGACCGGCTGCTCAACGCGCTCCACCCCGATCTGCGCCGCGCCGCCGCGCCGGAGGTCCGCGCGGCCGTGCTCGGCGTCCTGGCCGCGGCCGGGGACGCCGCGACCGCGCCGCTGGCGCCGACCCTCGACGCGGTCCGGGAGCGCCTGGCCTGGGAGCAGCCGCGCCGCCGCGGCCCCCACCGCGACCGGCTGGTGGAGTTCACCCTGCGCGAGGCCGAGCAGATCGGGATCACCGGTCTCGGCGCCCTCGCCCGCCACGGCCGCGCCCTGCTGCCCGTCCAGGCCGGCGGCGACACCTCGGGGCGTGCCGGGACCGGTCCGGCGGCGGCCGCCGGGACGGAGACCGGTGCGGGAGCGGCCGCCGGGCTGCTGGCCCCGCTGCTGCCCGTGCCGCTCGACCACGTGCTGCTCCAGGCCGACCTGACCGCGGTGGCGCCGGGCCCGCTCACCGGCGAGCTGGGCCGCTGGCTGGCGCTCGCCGCCGACGTGGAGTCCACCGGCGGCGCGACGGTCTACCGGTTCGGCGAGCACTCGATCCGGCGGGCGCTGGACGCCGGGCAGGGCGCCGACGAGATGCTGGCCATGCTGGAGCGGCACTCGACCACGCCGGTCCCGCAGCCGCTCAGCTACCTGGTCACCGACGTGGCCCGCCGCCACGGCCGCATGCGGGTCGGCACGGCCGGCTCCTACATCCGCTGCGACGACCCCTCCGCGCTCGACGAGGTGATGGCCGACCGGCGCGCCGCCCCGCTGCGGCTGCGCCGCCTGGCGCCCACCGTGATCGCGTCCAAGACCGCCCGCGCGCCCCTGGTCGACTCGCTGCGCGCGATGGGTTACGCCCCGGTGGCCGAGTCCCTGGAGGGCGACGTGATCATCACCCGGCTGGACGTGCGCAGGACCGAGGGCCCGCCGCAGCTCCGTGCCCCGGTCGCGGCCGCCGGCCTGGACGCCGACGTGATCACGGCCGCCGTCCGCGCGGTGCGCGCCGGGGACGCCGCCCACCGGGCCCGCCGCAAGCCCGCGGCCGCCCCCGACGGGCAGGTCCCCCGCTCCCCCGCGACCGCCACGATCGGCGCCCTGCGCGAGGCCATCCGGCAGGGGTCGCAGGTCTGGATCGGCTACCTCGACTCGCAGGGCAACGCCACCAGCCGCATCCTCGAACCCGCCCGCATGGAGGGCGGCTACCTCACCGCCTACGACGAGACCCGGGCCGCGGTCCACCGCTTCGCCCTGCACCGCATCACCGGGGTGGCCGACGTCCAGCCGTAGGCCGGGCCCGGGTCCGGGGGCTCCGGGCCGCGTCAGGGCGGCGGGCCGGATCCCGCTCCCGGCGGTCCCGGACGCGGCCCGCGCCCCGCCCCCGGCGGCCCGGCGGCGAGGTGTCCGTCCCTGCATCTTTGTGACCGTTCCGTCCGGGTCGTGATATCTGTTGACCCAGACCGTTCTTAGAGGTGAGGCGAGTTCCCCCGTGAGCAGTGGCACCCCCGAAGGCCCCAGCCCGAACCCGGACGACTGGAAGAGCCCCTACAGCACGGGCCCCGGCCCGACCTCGGGATACGGCGGGCAGCCCTCCGGTCACGACCCGCACCGGCAGGGCCACGGCGCCCCCCACGACCCCTACGGCCAAGCCGGTCACGGGCAGGGCCACGGCTCCCAGTCGTACGGCTCCCCCGGCTACGACCCGGGCCACGGCTCCCAGGCGTACGACTCCGGCTACGGGGCCCAGGGCTACGGGGCCACGGCCTACGACCCCGGCTACGGGGCCCAGGGCTACGGGGCCACGGCCTACGACCCCGGCTACGGGGCCCAGGGCTACGACCCCGGCTACGGGGCCACGGGCTACGCCTCCCCGGGCTACGGCGGCCCGTACGGCCCCCGGCCGCAGCAGAACGTCGACGGCACCAGGACGCACGCGATCGTCGCGCTGGTCATCAGCATCGTGCTGGCGATGAGCTGCTACGTCAGCATCGGCGGTCTCATCGGAGCCATCCTGTCGGGGATCGCGCTCAGCAAGGTCGAGGCCGACACCGCCTACGCCAGGAAGCTGCTCAAGTGGACCTGGATCAGCATCGGCACCAACTTCGGGCTGCTCCTGCTGGGCCTGATCGCCCTGTTCGTGGCGGCCGCCAGCGGCTCCCTCTGAAATCTGCCCGATCCGGGACTGCGGGGTCGTCATCCGGCGTTGGATAGGCGGTAGCCGTACACGAGGGAGAAGTCTGTGGCCGACGGCCCGCTGATCGTCCAGTCCGACAAGACGCTTCTACTGGAAGTCGACCATGAGCAGGCCGACGCGTGCCGGAAGGCGATCGCGCCGTTCGCCGAGCTGGAGCGCGCGCCCGAGCACGTGCACACCTACCGGGTGACCCCGCTGGCGCTGTGGAACGCGCGGGCCGCGGGCCACGACGCCGAGCAGGTGATCGACGCGCTGATCACCCACAGCCGCTACCCGGTGCCGCACGCGCTGCTGGTGGACATCGCCGAGACCATGGCGCGCTACGGCCGGCTCCGGCTGGAGAAGCACCCCGTGCACGGGCTCGTCCTGACCAGCACCGACCGCGCGGTGCTGGAGGAGGTGCTGCGCTCCAAGAAGATCCAGCCGCTGCTGGGCGAGCGGCTGGACGGCGCCGACGGCGACGCCGTGGCGGTCCACCCGAGCGAGCGCGGCAACATCAAGCAGCTCCTGCTCAAGCTGGGCTGGCCGGCCGAGGACCTCGCCGGCTACGTCGACGGCGAGCACCACCCGATCACGCTGGCCGAGGACGGCTGGGAGCTGCGCCCGTACCAGCGGGAGGCGGCCGAGGCGTTCTGGCACGGCGGTTCGGGCGTGGTCGTGCTGCCCTGCGGCGCGGGGAAGACGATCGTGGGCGCGGCGGCGATGGCGCACGCCCAGGCCACCACGCTGATCCTGGTGACCAACACGGTCTCGGCCCACCAGTGGAAGCAGGAGCTGGTCAGGCGGACGTCGCTGACCGAGGACGAGATCGGCGAGTACACCGGGACCAAGAAGGAGATCCGCCCGGTCACCATCGCCACCTACCAGGTGATGACGACGCGACGGCAGGGCGCCTACCGCCATCTGGAGCTGTTCGACGCCCGCGACTGGGGGCTGGTCATCTACGACGAGGTGCACCTGCTGCCCGCGCCGATCTTCCGGATGACCGCCGACCTGCAGGCCAGGCGGCGGGTCGGGCTGACCGCGACGCTGGTGCGCGAGGACGGCAGGGAGGGCGACGTGTTCTCGCTGATCGGCCCCAAGCGCTACGACGCGCCGTGGAAGGACATGGAGAACCAGGGCTGGATCGCCCCGGCGGACTGCGTCGAGGTCCGGGTGACGCTCACCGACGACGAGCGGCTCGCCTACGCGATGGCCGAGGCCGAGGAGCGCTACCGGTTCTGCGCCACCACGCCGTCCAAGACCCGCGTGACCGAGGCGCTGGTGAACCGGCACCCGGACGAGCAGGTGCTGGTCATCGGGCAGTACATCGACCAGCTCGACGAGCTCGGCGAGCACCTGGGCGCTCCGGTGATCAAGGGGGACACCAAGGTCAAGGAGCGGGAGCGGCTCTTCCAGGCCTTCCGCGACCGGGAGATCCGGGTCCTGGTCGTGTCCAAGGTCGCCAACTTCTCCATCGACCTGCCGGAGGCGTCGGTGGCCGTCCAGGTGTCGGGGACGTTCGGCTCACGCCAGGAGGAGGCCCAGCGGCTCGGCCGGGTGCTGCGGCCCAAGTCGGGCGGGGGCGGAGCCAGGTTCTACTCGGTGGTCAGCCGGGACACCGTCGACCAGGAGTTCGCCGCGCACCGGCAGAGGTTCCTGGCCGAGCAGGGATACGCCTACCAGATCATCGACGCGGACGACGTGCTCGCCGGCGACTGAGATCCCGCCGGCGAGCACCGCATGGCCTCTGTCAGATCCACGAGAGCCCGCGGGTCTTCGACAAAGGAACCACCCCCTCCTCGGACCGCGACAAACAGTGGCGGCATACCCCGTATTCTGCACGCTCCACCAGATTTGCCTACCTTTTTGGCGCCCCGCACAGAAATGACGGACGGTCACCGGACAGTCACCTGCCGCTCATTTCCCCGGTGAAACGCGCGCCTTTTCGCGAATCCCGTTCGGCTGCGGCGGCACCCGGCTGAACGGCCGGGTCGCCGCACCGCACCGGGCCTCCCTCCGGTGGGCGGGGAGCCCGTGCCGCCGCACGTGGCGGCGCGCCGTCCGGTCTCCCGGGCACGGAAACAATCCTTTTGAGCGCTGTCCGGCCCCTCGGTAAGCTAGTCGATTCGCTGCCTGATGACCACCACCTCCGTTTACGAATGCGAGGCGATTTCCGCATGCCCACCGAAGGACTGCTCTCCGGCCCGGACGCCGGTCCCTCCCCGGACGATCCGCCCTCCGCCCCAGGTCCCTCCCCGGACCGTCCACCCGCCCCCCGGCCCTCCGAAGAGGCATCGGACGAGGCGTCCGACGAAGCGTCCGCGGCCCGGATCCTCGCCGCCGAGCGCGAGCACCTGGCCGTCTCCCGGGCCGCCCTGCGCGCGATGCGCGAGCACGCGCAGTCCCTGTCCTCGGACGCCGCCGGAGACTGGGTCTCCCAGCAGATCCTGCAGGCGCTGCTGGACCAGCGGGTGGCCGCGCTCGCCGACCACTCCGGCACCCCCCTCTTCTTCGGGCGGCTCGACCGCTCCGTCGCCGACGACCTGCCGGGCACCGTCCACGTCGGGCGCCGGCACGTCCACGACGACCGCAGCCGCCCCCTGGTCGTCGACTGGCGGGCCCCGATCTCCCGGGCGTTCTACCAGGCCAGCCCGTCCGACCCGATGGGCGTCTCGCGCCGCCGCCGGTTCGGCTACCACGGCGGCGAACTCACCGCCTTCGAGGACGAGCGGCTCGACCAGGGGGAGGTGCTCCGGCAGTCGAAGATCCTCACCGAGGAGATCGAGCGGCCCCGCTCCGGCCCGATGCGCGACATCGTCGCGACCATCCAGCCCGACCAGGACGAGATCGTCCGCTCCGAGCTGACCCGGACCGTGTGCGTCCAGGGCGCCCCCGGCACCGGGAAGACCGCCGTCGGCCTGCACCGCGCCGCCTACCTGCTCTTCACCCACCGGGAGAAGCTCGCCCGGTCCGGCGTGATGATCGTCGGACCCAACCGGGCCTTCCTGTCCTACATCTCCTCGGTGCTCCCCGCCCTGGGCGAGGTCAAGGTCGACCAGACCACGGTCGCCGGGATGCTCGGCGATCACGCCGCCCCGGAGGACCCCGCGGTGGCCGCGGTCAAGGGCGACGCCCGGATGGTGCCGGTGCTGCGGCGGGCGCTCTGGGCGCACATCGTCAAACCGGCCGAGGGCCTGCTGTACACCCGGGGGATCAACCGCTACCGGGTGGCCGACCACGAGGTCCGCGAGATCGTCGCCGCCCTGCGCGGCACCACCCGCTACAACCCCGGCCGCGCGACCCTCGCCCAGCGCCTGGCCCACCTGGTGCTGGTCCGGATGGAGCAGCGCGGCGAGTCCCCCGACGACCGGGTGCAGGACGCCGTCGCCCGCTCCAAGCCGGTCAAGCAGCTGGTGGAGCAGGTCTGGCCCAAGCTCACCCCCCAGCAGGTCCTGCACCGGTTGCTGAGCGACCCCGCGTTCCTGGCCGCCTCGGCCAGGGACGACCTCACCCCGGACGAGCAGGCCGCGCTGCTGTGGACCAGGCCGCCCAAGTCGTTCCGCTCGGCGAAGTGGTCGGCGGCCGACAGCGCGCTGCTGGACGAGCTCGGGGACATGATGGAGCGCACCCCGTCCCTCGGCCACCTGGTCGTGGACGAGGCCCAGGACCTGTCGGCGATGCAGCTGCGCGCCCTGGGGCGGCGGTGCCGTACGGGGTCGGCCACCGTCCTGGGCGACCTCGCCCAGGGCACCACTCCGTGGTCGGCGCGCTCCTGGACCGAGGTCCTGCACCACCTCGGCTTCCCGCCGGGCGACGGGGAGGACGGCGGCGGGGGCGCGGTGACCGAGCTGACCCTGGGCTTCCGCGTGCCCCGCGAGGTCCTGGACTACGCCGCCCGCCTGCTGCCCTCCGTCGCCCCCGGCCTGGCCGCGCCCCGGTCGCTCCGTCCCGGCGCGGGCTCCCTGTCCGTACGGCCCGCGCCCGACCCGGCCGCGTCCCTGGCGGAGGCCGCCGCGCAGGCGCTCTCCCGGGAGGGCTCGATCGGCGTCATCGTCGCCGACGCCCGGGTCTCCGCCGCCTCCGAGGCGCTGTCCGGGTTCGACCACCGCGTGCTGGCGCCCGACTCCGTCGAGGAGCACCGCCTCCTGGTCGTCCCCGCGAGCCTGGCCAAGGGCCTGGAGTACGACCACGTCATCGTGGTCGAGCCGGCCGACATCGTGGAGGCCGAACCCCGGGGCCTGGCCAGGCTGTACGTGGTGCTGACCCGCGCGGTCACGTCCCTGACTGTGCTGCACGCCAGGGACCTCCCGCCCCAGCTGACCGGCTGACCCGGCCGCGCGGAGGGGACCGCGCGGAAGCCGGGAAAAGGAAAGGGCCGGTCCCGTGCGGGACCGGCCTCTTCTTCGAGCAGGCGCCGGACTAGAAGTCCATGTCGCCGCCGCCCGGCATGCCGCCGGCCGGAGCGGGGTTCTTCTCGGGCTTCTCGGCGATGACGGCCTCGGTGGTGAGGAACAGCGCCGCGATGGACGCCGCGTTCTGCAGAGCGGAACGGGTCACCTTGGCCGGGTCGATGATGCCCGACTCGAACATGTTGACGTAGTCGCCGGTGGCGGCGTTCAGGCCCTCACCCGGGGTGAGGTTGCGCACCTTCTCCACCACGACGCCGCCCTCGAGGCCGGCGTTGACGGCGATCTGCTTCAGCGGCTCCTCGAGCGCCTTGCGGACGATCGCGGCGCCGGTGGCCTCGTCACCGAGCAGCTCGAGCTTGTCGAACGCCTTGGCGCCGGCCTGCAGCAGGGCCACGCCACCGCCGGGGACGATGCCCTCCTCGACGGCCGCCTTGGCGTTGCGCACGGCGTCCTCGATGCGGTGCTTGCGCTCCTTGAGCTCGACCTCGGTCGCCGCGCCGGCCTTGATGACGGCGACGCCGCCGGCCAGCTTGGCGAGACGCTCCTGGAGCTTCTCGCGGTCGTAGTCGGAGTCGGTGTTCTCGATCTCGGCGCGGATCTGGTTGACCCGGCCGGCGATCTGCTCGGCGTCACCGGCACCGTCGACGATGGTGGTCTCGTCCTTGGTGATGATGACCTGGCGGGCGCGGCCGAGCTGCTCCAGCGCGGTGGACTCGAGCTTGAGACCGAGGTCCTCGCTGATGACCTGGGCGCCGGTCAGGACGCCGATGTCGCCCAGCATCGCCTTGCGGCGGTCGCCGAAGCCCGGGGCCTTGACGGCGACCGAGCGGAACAGGCCGCGGATCTTGTTGACGACCAGGGTGGCCAGGGCCTCGCCCTCGACGTCCTCGGCGATGATCAGCAGCGGCTTGCCGGCCTGCACGACCTTGTCGAGGACCGGGAGCAGGTCCTTGTTGGCGGACACCTTGGAGTTGACGACGAGGATGTACGGGTCGTCGAGGACGGCCTCCATACGCTCCGGGTCGGTCACGAAGTAGGGCGAGATGTAACCCTTGTCGAAGCGCATGCCCTCGGTGAGCTCGAGCTCCAGGCCGAAGGTGTTGCTCTCCTCGACGGTGATGACGCCTTCCTTGCCGACCTTGTCCATCGCCTCGGCGATCATCTCGCCGATCTGCGGGTCGCCCGCGGAGATGGAGGCCGTGGAGGCGATCTGCGCCTTCGTCTCCACGTCCTTGGCCAGCTTGGAGAGCTCCTCGCTGACGCGCTCGACGGCGGCCTCGATGCCCTTCTTCAGGGCCATCGGGTTGGCGCCGGCGGCGACGTTGCGCAGGCCCTCGCGGACCAGCGCCTGGGCGAGCACGGTGGCGGTGGTGGTGCCGTCACCCGCGACGTCGTCGGTCTTCTTGGCGACTTCCTTGACGAGCTCGGCCCCGATCTTCTCCCACGGGTCCTCGAGCTCGATCTCCTTGGCGATGGAGACACCGTCGTTGGTGATCGTGGGGGCGCCCCACTTCTTCTCCAGAACGACGTTACGGCCCTTGGGGCCGAGGGTCACCTTCACGGCGTCCGCGAGCTGGTTCATACCACGCTCGAGACCGCGCCGGGCGTCCTCGTCAAACGCGATCATCTTGGCTGCCATACGGCTAGACCTCCCAAACACAGGGTGGCGTGCACCGGATCGAGCCGACGCCCGCGACGGCATGTGGACCCGCGACTCCGTTCGGCGGGTCCCATCGTCTCGATCCAGGGTTGGCACTCTCGAACAGAGAGTGCCAACGAACTGTTTAGCACTCTACCCTGCCGAGTGCAAGCTACGCCCTCCTGAGCTGGGCTCCGCCCAGAGCGAAGGCGCCGGATCGGGGCGAAGCCGGGCGGACGACCCCCTCTCCGCCACGGGAACCTCCCGCCGCACGGCGCGCCGGCAGGCACCGGGTGCGGGAACGCGAAGGCCCGGCCCTCCGGGCGTCCGGTGGGCCGGGCCGACACGTGGGGGATCCGCGCGGACCGCACTGCCGCGGGGGTCCCGGCCGTCTCCGGCGCATCCGCCGGCCGACCGCCTCAGACGGTCCGGACGGCCTCCGCCTGCGGCCCCTTCTGCCCCTGGGTGATCTCGAACTCGACCCGCTGGCCTTGCTCGAGCGCACGATAGCCGTCCATCAGGATCGCGGAGTAATGGACGAAAACATCCTTACCACCGTCTACCGCGATGAAGCCGTAGCCCTTGTCCGCGTTGAACCATTTGACGGTGCCCTGCGCCACTTCCGACTCCTCTTACCGGCCCTGAAGACCACGCCCATTCCACTCGCGAAGCCTTCGATCTCCGCGGCGAAGACCTCGTCCGCATCGATCGTTCTCGACCATACCTGTGGGACACCGTAGGGCAACAGAGTCAATCCACTAATCATCCGTTTACCGGCGCCTTTGGCAGGAGAACAAGCTTTTGCCCTCGCGCCGTTTGGTTCAATATTGCATTATTTCCTCGCGTCCCGGTTATGAACGGACGCTACAAAGCACGACACCCGTACGCGGCCGGAGCGGCGTACGGGTGTCGCGGGGGTGGCGGAGGCCCCGGGAGCTCCCGGAGCGGCCTGGACGGCCCGAGGGGATCAGCCCCCGGCGACCGCCGGGATGATGGAGATCTGGACCCCGGACGGCGTGGCGGTCTCGAGGTTGTCCGCGAAACGGACGTCCTCTTCTCCCACGTAAACGTTGACAAAACGCCGGATCTTGCCCGTTTCATCGAGAATCCGGGCGCCGATGCCGGGGAAGTCCGCGTCGAGCTTCTCCAGAACCTCCCGCAGGGTCGCACCCTCTCCGCCCACCTCGGCGGCGCCATTGGTGTACGTGCGAAGAATCGTCGGAATCCGCACAGAAACGCTCATAGTCCAGTACCTTTCAGGAGTTCTCAGGCGAGGGCGGCACGGAATGCGTCAAGCGACGGCCGGATGACCGCGGTGGGCCGGGCGTGGTCGGCCACCGCGTCGAGGGTCTTGAGCCCCTCCCCGGTGTTGAGGACGACCGTCTCGGCGTCGGGGTCGAGCCTGCCCTCGGCGACCAGCTTGCGGAGCACGCCGACGGTGACGCCGCCCGCGGTCTCGGCGAAGATGCCCTCGGTCCGGGCCAGCAGCCTGATCGCGTCGACGATCTCGGCGTCCGTGACGTCCTCCACCGCGCCGCCGGTGCGCCGGGCGATGTCCAGGACGTACGGGCCGTCGGCCGGGTTGCCGATCGCCAGCGACTTGGCGATGGTGTCCGGCTTGACCGGGCGGATCACGTCGTGGCCGGCCTTGTAGGCCGCCGAGACGGGCGAGCACCCCTCGGCCTGCGCGGCGAAGATCTTGTACGGCCGGTCCTCGACGAGCCCGAGGGCGACCAGCTCCTTGAACCCCTTGTCGATCTTCGTCAGCTGGGAGCCGGAGGCCACCGGGACGACGATCTGGTCGGGGAGCCGCCAGCCGAGCTGCTCGGCGATCTCGTAGGCCAGCGTCTTGGAGCCCTCCGCGTAGTACGGGCGGAGGTTGACGTTGACGAAGCCCCACCGGTCGCCCAGCTCGTCGCCGATGAGCTCCGAGCAGAAGCGGTTCACGTCGTCGTAGCTGCCGTCGATGGCCACCAGGCGCCCGCCGTACACCGAGGCCATGACGATCTTGGCCTGCTCCAGGTCGGAGGGGATGAACACGCAGGCGTCCAGTCCGGCGCGCGCGGCGGCCGCGGTGACCGCGCCCGCGAGGTTGCCGGTGGAGGAGCAGGACAGGGTGTGGAAGCCGAAGTTGCGGGCCGCCTCGACCGCGATGGCCACCACGCGGTCCTTGAAGGAGTGCGTGGGGTTGCCCGAGTCGTCCTTCACGTGCAGGGAGCGCAGGCCCAGCTCGCGGGCGAGGTTGTCGGCCTTGACCAGCTTGGTCCAGCCGGGGGCCATGTTGCGCTTGGAGGCCACGTCCGCCGGGACGGGGAGCAGCGCGCGGTAGCGCCAGATGTTCGCCGGCCCCGCGGCGATCTGCTCGCGGGTGACCCGGGGGAACTCGTAGGCGATCTCGAGGGGGCCGAAACACTCGGTACAGGCGAAGTCCGGGCCGAGCGGGGAGCGCGCCCCGCATTCGCGGCAGGAGAGCGCGACGGCCGGACCGAAGTCAAGGGAGGTGGTGGTGGTTTCAGTGCTTGCGAGCGCCATGAAGCGAGGCCTTTCCCTCATCTTCGTCTGCGACCACCTTGGTCACAGACCGGAATTGGCACCTGTCCCGGCCGACCTCGTCAGATCACGAGTCTTGAACCGGGAGGGTTGCCGGGGCTTCGCAGGGCCGGTCCCTCCACCCCTCTGGATGAGCAATATTCAGTTGTCGAACCTGATGAGCAGGTTGCAAGCACTCTACCCCGGCCGCTCACCGCTTCGACCATCCATCTCACTTTCCGAGACGGGATGTGTCGACCGGCGGACACCCGGAGCGGGTGCACCGGGCCGGGTCAGAAGCCGTAGGCGTCGCCCAGCGCGTTCTGGACGTACTTGCGCGCCTGGTGGATGCGGGACTTGGCGGTGCCCAGCGGGATGCCGAGCTGCTCGGCCACCTCGTTGTAGTCGAGCTGGCAGATGTCGCGCAACACCAGCGCCTGGGCCAGATCGGGCTTCTCGGCCTCCAGTGACTCCATCACGTCGAGCAGGTCCAGCCGGGAGCCGGCGATCACGCTCACCCGGGCCACGTCGGGCTTCTGCAGCGGCAGCTCGTCGGAGCTCTGCTCGGCCGCCCGGCGCTTCAGCGAGCGGTAGGTCGTCCGGGCGCAGTTGGCCGTCACGATGTGCAGCCAGGTGGTGAACCGGGCCCGGCCCTCGAAGCGGCCGATGTTGCGGGCCACCGCCAGCAGGGTGTCCTGGCACGCCTCCTCGGCGTCCTGCCGGTAGGGCAGGATCCGCCCGCAGTGCCGCAGCACGTCGGGCTCGATCCGCTTGAGCAGCTCGCCCAGCGCGCGGTGGTCGCCCTGGGCGGCCGCGCGGGCCAGTGCCTCGGTCGTCTCGTCCAGCGCCATCCCGAGCCCCCATCAGCGATCACGGTCGCTGGACATCCTACGGGCGGGGGCAATGTTTGGTTAACCTCTGGGGCAAGCGTGCCCCGGGGCGGGGCGACAGGCCGCCGTCCGCAGTAGGCAGGAGACAAGGGGCATGTCCTAGACGAGGAAGAACAGATGAACACGATCCTGGTGGCGTCCAATCGTGGTCCCGTCTCGTTCACCGTTTCGGAGGACGGCTCCCTGTGCATGCGCAGGGGCGGCGGCGGGCTGGTGTCCGGCCTGTCCGAGGTGGCCAAGGAGCTGGACATGCTCTGGGTCTGCGCCGCGCTCTCCGACGGCGACCGCGGCGCCGTACGGCTGGCGCCCGGCGGCCGCATCGACCAGGCCGGCTACGACACCGGCGCGCTGCGCATGCTGGACATCCCGCCGGCGACGTTCCACCGGGCCTACAACGCGGTGGCCAACTCCACCCTCTGGTTCGTCCACCACCTGCTCTACGACACCGCCAACACCCCGCACTTCGACGCGCGCTTCCGCCGGGAATGGGAGTCCTACCAGTCCTACAACGCCGCGTTCGCCGTGGCGCTGGCCGAGGAGGCCGCGCACGGCGCGCAGGTGCTGGTCCAGGACTACCACCTCAGCCTGACCCCGGCGATGCTCCGGGTCGACCGGCCCGACCTGCGCATCGCGCACTTCTCGCACACCCCGTGGGCCCCTCCCGAGTACTTCGCCCTGCTCCCCGACGACGTCGCCGTCGAGCTGCTGGAGGGCGTCCTGGGCGCCGACCACGCCGGCTTCCTGACCACGCGCTGGGCGGGTGCGTTCATGGACTGCTGCGAGGCGGTCCTCGGCGCCGGGGTCGACCGCGCCGGTCACACCGTCTCCCACGCCGGCCGTACCACCCGGATCGGCGTGCACCCGCTGGGCGTGGACGGCGAGGCGCTGTGGGCCAGGGCGGGCGAGCCCGACGTCGAGTCGCACATGGCGGCCCTGCGCGACCAGGTCGGCGACCGGAAGCTGATCGTCAGGATCGACCGGACCGAGCTGTCCAAGAACATCGTCCGGGGGCTGGCCGCCTACCGCGAGTTCCTGGCCGCCCATCCGGAGTGGCACGGCCGCGTCGTGCACCTGGCCTTCGCCTACCCGTCCCGGCACGACCTGCCCGAGTACCGCGAGTACACCGCGGCGGTGCAGCGCTGCGCCAAGGAGATCGAGGACGAGTACGCCACCGAGGACTGGGACCCGCTCATCCTCAACGTGAACGACGACTACCCGCGCTCCCTGGCCGCCTACCGGCTGGCCGACGTGTTCCTGGTCAACCCCATCCGCGACGGCATGAACCTGGTGGCCAAGGAGGGCCCCATCCTCTCCCCCGCCGGTGCGCTGGTCCTGTCCCGGGAGGCGGGCGCGGCGGTCGAGCTGGGCCCGGACGCCCTGGTGATCAACCCCTACGACGTCTCTGCCACGGCCGAGGCCCTGCACCGGGGCCTGGTGATGCCCGAGGAGGAGCGCAGGCGGCGGGGCGCCCGGCTGGCCGCCGCGGCCGCCGCGCTCCCCCCGCACCTGTGGTTCGCCGAGCAGCTGGCGGCCCTCGGCTGGTCACCCGATCAGGTGAGGTAGTTTCGGTGGGCAAATCGCCTTCCGTCCACTGGGGGAACATCGGTGACCGCGATCACGTCCGTCCGATTGGTCCGTGACCGCGCCACCTGGCTCATCTACCTCCAGCTCGGCGTCTTCGCCACCTACCTGTACGGCCTCAGCGCGGTCCTGCCGCTGCTCCGCCTCGACCTGGAGATCACCCAGGCCGTCGCCGGGCTGCACGGCACCGCGATGGCGGCGGGCGCCGTCCTGACCGGGCTCGCGCTGCCCCGGCTGACCCGCGCGATCGGCCGCCCGGCCGTCGCCTGGACCGGCCTGGCCGGGATGAACGCCGGCGTGCTGCTGGTGCTGTTCGGCGGCGTCCTGCCGGTCACCCTCCTCGGGTACGCCGTCGCCGGCGGGATGGCCTCGATCATGCTCTACTCGGGCATGGCCGTGCTCAGCGACCACCACGGCCCGGCGGGTCCCGCGGCGATCAGCGAGGCCAACGCGGTGTGCGTGACCGTCGGCATCGCGGTGCCGTTCCTGGTCAGCCTCGCCGCGCAGAGCGCGCTCGGCTGGCGGGCCGCGCTGCTGGCCACCCCGGTCGCGAGCGCCCTGCTCGTCCTGGCCATGGGCCGCGTCCGGATCCCCGGGGCCGGACGCGCCGGGACCGCCGGAGCCGGTGCGGTCCCGGCGGGCGGAGAACGGTCCGGCGCGCGCGACCGCGCCGAGGCCGCCGGGGACGGTGCGGCCCCGGCGGCCGGGGAGCGGTTCGGCGCGCGGTTCTACCTGGCCGGCGCGGTGCTGTTCTGCTGCGTCGCGATGGAGTTCTGCTTCAACCTGTGGGCGGCGAAGCTGGTCTCCGACCAGACGGGGCTGTCGGCGGCGGTGGCGGCGACCGCGCTGACCGCGTTCACCGCCGGCATGGCCGCCGGTCGCTGGGGCGGCGCCTGGCTGGCCCTGCGGATCGCGCCGACCCCCCTGTTCGTCGGCGCGCTCGCGCTCACCGGCGCGGGCTGGGCGATCTTCTGGGTGAGCGGGGACCCCGTCGTGTCCTACCTGGGCCTGGTCCTGTCCGGGATCGGCGTCTCGCTGCACTTCCCACTGGCGCTCTCGCGCGTGCTCGCCGCCTCCGGCGGCCTCCTGGACCGGGCCTCGGCCGTGGCCTCGGTCTTCTCCGGCCTGGCCATCGGCGCGGGACCGTTCGTACTGGGCGCGCTGGCCGACGGGTTCGGCGCCCAGCGCGCCTTCCTCATGGTCCCCGTGCTGATCGGCCTGGCCGTCGGCGGGATCCTGGCCGGCGGGCGGTAGACGGCGCGGGGCCGGCAGGCGGCCGAGGGGCGGACAGGGCCGCGCCCCGGTCCCGGCCGGTCAGCTCCAGGTGGCGTTCTTCAGCACGTTCGACAGGCCGGGGGTGTTCCACACGTCCACCACCAGGATCTTCGAGGTGGGCAGGAACCACTCCCGCTGGGCGAAGGTCGCCGTCTGCCGCCCGCCCTGGTGCGTCACGCACCGGCCGAACCAGGAGACGTACTTCGCCTTGTGCCCGCGCCCGACCCGGCGCAGGCCGGCCGCGGTGGGCTTGCCGATCACCTGGCCGGTCTTGGCGCTGAAGGGACAGGACTGCACGTCGCTCGCCGGGTAGAAGGGCTGCTCGCCGGTGTAGGCGCCGAAGCCCTCGCGACCGTACTTGATCGCCTCCGGGCCGAGCACCCAGAAGCCCTTGCAGCCGGGGGCGAAGTAGGCGGGCCGGTCGCACCGGCCCGTCTGCACCAGCATCCAGTCGCCCTGGCGGTGCACCTGCCAGCCGGAGGGGACCCGCAGCCTCATCCCCCGGAAGGAGACGGTCCGGGTGCCCGCCGCCCCCGACGTCTCCGCGGCGGTCGCCGTACCCGAGGCCCCCGCGGCCCCCGAGGTCTCCGCGGCGGCCGAGGCGGTGACCGGGGCGGCGAGCACGGTGACGCCGGCCAGCGCGGCGAGGACGAAAGATCGCTTTCTCATGCCGGCAAGCTATCGGCCGCCACTTGCCGCCGACTTGACGGCCGGTTGTACCCGCCCCGGGCCGCGGCTCGTCGTGCCCCGGATCACCGCCGGTCGTGCCCCGGGTCACCGCCGGCGCGCGGCGATCGCGTCGCTGATCGAGCCGAGCAGCTCGACGACCCCGGCGGGCCCGTCCACCACGATGTCGGCCTCCACGCTGAGTTCGGCCGACCCGCTGAACACCGTCACGCCGGGCAGCCCGCAGGTCCGTACGGCCTCGAAGGCCGCCAGGTCGCCCAGGTCGTCCCCGGCGAACAGCACCGAGCGCGCCGAGCGCTCCCGCAGGAAGTCGCCCAGCGCCACCCCCTTGTCCGTCCCCGGCGGCCGGAGCTCCAGCACGAACTTGCCCGGCTCGACCGCCAGGCCCGTCTCCGCGGCCAGCTCCGCGACCGGCCCGGCCAGCGCGTCGAACGCGGCCTGCGGCGACGCGGTCCGCCGGGTGTGCACGGCCACCGCCCGCCCCTTGTCCTCGATCCCGACCCCGGCGATCCCGGCGACCAGCGTGGGCAGCTCGGCTCTGACCGTGATCAGGCCGGGATGGGGCGGCGGGCTGGACAGCTCGCCGCCCTCCCAGCGTTCGAGGCCGTAGTGGCCGAGCACGACCAGGCCGGGCACTGCGGCCAGGGAGCCGTACTCGACGGCCGTGGCCGCCGGGCGGCCCGTGATGACGACCAGGGAGCCGACCAGCCCGCCGAGCCTGGCCAGCGCCTCCGGACCGGCCGGGTGGATCCTGGCCGCCTCCGGGTCGGGCACGATCGGTGCGAGCGTGCCGTCGAAGTCGAGGCCGACCACCGCTCCGGCGGGGTCGGCCACGATCGCCTCCAGTGCTTCGATCATGCTTCGCCACCCGTCCTGTCGAAGATCATGCTTCGCCACCCGTCCTGTCGAAGATCATGCTTCGGTGCCCGTCCTGTCGGATCCCCTGCCTGCCGGGGAGCTCCCGGAAGACGCCCGCACCGGCGGGCCCGCCGGTGCCGTACCCGCGGATCAGGGGCGCAAGCCCAGCCTCCGGGCGGCACGGTCGCGCCTGCGGCTCTCGCGGAGCCGGCGCAGGCGCTTGACCAGCATCGGGTCGTGGGCGAGGGCCTCGGGTCTGTCGATGAGCTCGCTGAGCAGCTGGTAGTAGCGGGTGGCGGACAGGTCGAAGGCCTCGCGGATGGCCTGCTCCTTGGCGCCCGCGTAACGCCACCACTGGCGTTCGAAGGCGAGCAGCTCCCGCTCCCTCTCGGTGAGGGCCCGCGCGGCCGGGTTCCGGGCGGCGCCCTGAGCGGCGTCCTGGGCAGCACTGTCACCGGGAATCGGCGCAGTGTCCATTGGTGTCCTCCTCGGTCGGGCGCACGATGACCGCACCGCGCGCACGCGGCCCGATGCCAGGATAGTCGGGAATTTCCGGCTGTTCATGGCAGATGGTCAGACGTACAGTCACCTGATGTGACCTCTGTCATCACCCTCCTCACCGACTACGGGACGGAAGACGGCTACGTCGCCATGTGCCACGGCGTCATCGCCGGGATCGCGCCGGGCATCCGCATCATCGACGTGTGCCACCTCGTGCCCTCCGGCGACGTACGGCGCGGCGCGGCGATCCTGGCACAGACGGTTCCCTATCTCCCCCCGGGCATACATGTCGCCGTCATCGACCCCGGCGTCGGCGGCTCCCGCCGGGCCGTGGCGGTGGAGGCCGGCGACCACGTCTTCCTCGGCCCCGACAACGGGGTGCTCTCCTGGGCGGTCCACGCCGCCGGCGGCGCGCGGACGGCCCACCAGCTCGCCCGCGCGGAGTTCTTCCTGGAACGGGTCTCGCCGACGTTCCAGGGACGCGACGTCTTCGCCCCCGTGGCCGCCCACCTGGCGACCGGCCGCACCCCGGCCGAGCTCGGGCCGGAGGTCCCGCCGGACAGGCTGGTCTCCCTGCCCGCCCCGGCCTCCCTGCTCCGGGAGGACGCCGTGGAGGGCGAGGTGCTGTCGGTGGACCGCTACGGGAACGTCCAGCTCTCCATCAGCGCGGGCGATCTGGGCTCCCTGGGCGTCCGGGCGGGGAGCGTCCTGGCGGTCCGGCTCGGCAGGCGGCAGATCGCGGTGCCGTTCCGCGAGACGTTCGCCGCGGTCCCCCCGGGCGACCTGGTCGCCTTCACCGACTCGGCCGGGCTGGTCGCACTGGCGGTGCACTCCGGCGACGCCTCTCAGCGCCTCGGCCTGCCGCCGGGAGCCCACGTGAGACTCGCACCGGCCTCCTGAACCCAGGTGATCCGCGCCGGCCTCCTGAACCCAGATGAGGCCGGTGCCGGCCCGCTGAGCCCGGCACCGGCCCCCGCACGGCCATATCCCGCATACAGGGCATGGTGCGCTACGGATGATGCTGGAGTGATTAAAGGTAATAACCATCCGTATTGTCTCGTTTACTGAAAGCACCGGACCGACCCGGTGATCACGTGTCAGAATCCCCTCTGACGTCTTCTCCCCTCCCCCTTGACGAGGTCGCCGTGTCCTCTGCACGCGCGCTCAGTGCCGCTCTGGCCGTGACCGTCCTCACCGCGTCCGCCTGGCCCGCCGACTCCGCCGGCGGCTCCCCGGACCACCCGGGGCGACGGGAGCCGCAGTGGGCGCTGACCGCGCTGGACGCGCGGGAGGCCTGGCGGACCACCCGCGGCGCGGGGGTGACCGTCGCGGTGCTGGACACGGGGGTCGACGCCGCCCACCCCGACCTCGCGGGCGCGGTCGTCGAAGGCCCCGACCTGACGGGCACGGCGCGCAGGAGTTCGCTGTGGGGGCGCCACGGCACCGCCATGGCCAGCGTCATCGCCGGCCGCGGGCACGGCGGCGGCCGCTCCCCGGGCGTCACGGGGATCGCCCCCGCCGCGAAGGTCCTGTCCGTCCGGGTCGCGCTGGAGAACGACGACCCCCGGCGCGGCCGGGACCGCGAGCGGGGCCGGGACGCGCTGGCCCGGGGCATCCGCTACGCCGCCGACCGCGGCGCCCGGGTGATCAGCATGTCCCTGGGCGGCGGCGGAGGGTCGTGGAAGGGGTCCGCGGCCGAGGAGCGGGCGGTGCGGTACGCCCTGGGCAGGGGCGCGGTGCTGGTGGCCTCCTCCGGCAACGACGGCGCGGGCCCGAACCGGCGCAACTTCCCCGCCGCCTACCCGGGAGTGATCGCGGTGGGCGCGGTGGACGAGAGGATGCGCGTGACGTCCTTCTCCAACCGGCAGGACTACCTGTCCGTGGTCGCGCCGGGCAGCGGGATCCTCACCGCCGACGGGCCGGACTCCTACGTGGTCGGGGACGGCACGAGCTCGGCCGCCGCCCTGGTCGCCGGGGTGGCGGCGCTGGTCAGGGCGGCCTTCCCCGAACTGGGTCCGGCCGAGGTCCGCCGGGCCGTCGAGCGCGGCACCGTCCATGCCCCGGCGGGCGGGCACGACCCGGCCTACGGCCACGGCGTGGTCAACGCGGCCCGGGCGCTGGAGGAGGCGGCCGGGATCCGCCGCCGGCCGCTCCGGGCCTCCGCCCCGCGGTGGACCCCGCCCGGCCCGCTCGTCGACGCGGTGCTCTCCCGCCGGGCCGTCTGCGTCCTGCTGGTCCTGTTCGTCCTCGCCCTGACCGCCCACCGGCTGACCCGGCGCCGCCGCGGCGGCGCCTCCGGCCTCCCCGGCCCCCGATGAGCCCACCCGGTCCCCGATGAGCCCACCCGGTCCCCGGTGAGCCCGCCCGGCCCACGACCCGCCTGAACCTCCGCCACACCCCCGGTCACCGCGACCGGCCGCACCCGGTCGCCGGCCGTGTCCCGGCCCCCGCCGGGCCCGCCGTACAGCGGACACTCCCCCGACGGTCAAGATCCGAGCCGTTTCCGACCCCGACCATGGCCGGCTCGGTAACGGCTCGGCCATCATCGCCATCGCCCTTCGGGGTTCCGCTCCTGCGGCGGCGACCCGGTCCCCATACTGCTAAGCGCCAGTTCGGCATCACATCGGCCCAGCACGACCGCATCCCGCGTGCCCGGCCCGGAAAATCTTCGGGGGAAGAACAACCATGATCCGTCGCATTCTCGCGGCCACCGCCATCGCCGGCATCGCCGTCGCCGGCACGGCCACCCTGGCCTCCGCGAACGTCTTCGACAGCCCCAACCCGCTCGAGCGCATCCTGAGCGAGAACGGTCCGCTCAGCTCGCTCCTGGGGGGCGGCGGCGGCCTCGGCGACCTCCTGGGCCGCGGCGAAGGGGCCCCGCACGGGGCTCCGCACGAGCAGTACCCGGGCGGCGGCCCGGACGGCGGCTACCCCGGTGACGGTCCGTACGGCGAGTACCGCGGCGACGGCCCGCAGGGCTAGTACCCGGTGGACCGCCCGCACGGCCGGTCCACCGGCGACATCAGGTGGTCCGCGCACCCCGGCGGCGCTTCCGCGCCCGCCGCCGGGGGCGGGAGCGCCCACCGCGCTCCCCTGACCCTGCGGGTCGGCCCCGCGGGTCAGTAGGGCCGGGGCACCGGGTAGAGCTCGGGGAAATGGCAGGCGCTCTCATGCGAGGCGCCGGGCCGTACCTGGAGCGGCGGCTCCTGCTGGGCGCAGACGTCCTGCGCCTTCCAGCACCGGGTGCGGAACCGGCAGCCCGACGGCGGGTCCGCCGGGGAGGGCGGGTCCCCCTGCAGGATGATCCGCTCGCGCCGCTCGCGCCCGTCCGGGTCGGGGACGGGCACCGCCGACAGGAGCGCCTGGGTGTAGGGGTGCTCCGGCCGGCCGTAGATGTCGGCGTCCCGGCCGAGCTCGACCAGCTTGCCGAGGTACATCACGCCGACGCGGTCGGAGATGTGCCGGACCACCGACAGGTCGTGGGCGATGAAGATGTAGGACAGCCCGAACTCGCGCTGCAGCCGCCCCAGCAGGTTGACGACCTGCGCCTGGATCGACACGTCGAGCGCCGAGACCGGCTCGTCGCAGATGATGATCTCGGGCCGGAGCGCCAGCCCCCGCGCGATGCCGATGCGCTGGCGCTGACCGCCGGAGAACTGGTGCGGGTAGCGGTCGGCGTGGTCCGGGTCGAGGCCCACGATCTCCAGGAGCTCCTGCACCCTGCGCCGGCGCCGCCCCCTGGGCAGCACGTCCGGGTGGATCTCGTACGGCTCGCCGACGATGTCCCCGACGGTCATCCGCGGGTTCAGCGACGTGTACGGGTCCTGCATCACCATCTGGATGTTGCGGCGGACCTCCTTGAGCCCGGCGCCCTTCGCCCGGGTGATCTCCCGGCCGCCCACCCGGACCGAGCCCGAGGTCGGCCGCTCCAGCGCCATCAGCAGCCTGGCCAGCGTGGACTTCCCGCAGCCGGACTCGCCCACGATGCCGAGCGTCTCGCCCCGGCGCAGGTCGAAGGAGACGCCGTCCACGGCCCTGATCGCGCCGACCTGCCTCCTGGCCAGCAGGCCCTGCGTCACCGGGAAGTGCTTGACCAGGTCGCGGACCTCGAGAACCGGGTCACCCGTGGCTGCCATCGAGGACCTCCCTCCAGTAGTGGCAGGCGCTGCCGCGGGTCGGGCCGATGCGGTGCAGCGGCGGCGCCTCGACGGCGCAGTCCCCCTGCCGGTAGGGGCAGCGCGGGGCGAAGGAGCAGCCCGGCGGCATGTCCAGCAGGTTCGGCGGCAGGCCCGTGATGGCGTGCAGTTCCCGTCCCTTGCGGTCGACGCGCGGGATCGAGTCCAGCAGGCCCCGGGTGTAGGGGTGGGCCGGGGCCCGGTAGGCGTCGCGCACGAGGGCGTGCTCGACGATCCGCCCGCCGTACATGACGGCGATCTTGTCGGCCGCGTCGGCGACCACGCCGAGGTCGTGGGTGATCAGGATCATCCCCATGCCGCTCTCGCGCTGGATCTCCGCGAGCAGCTCCATGATCTGCGCCTGCACCGTCACGTCGAGCGCGGTGGTCGGCTCGTCGGCGATCAGCAGCTCCGGCTCCAGCGCGACCGCCATCGCGATCATGATGCGCTGGCGCATGCCGCCGGAGAACTGGTGCGGGTAGTCGTGCAGCCGGCGGGCGGCGCCGGGGATGCGGACCCGGTCCATCAGCTCGACGGCCCGGCGCTCGGCGTCGCGCCGGGAGGCGCCCTGGTGCACCCGGAACATCTCGCCGATCTGCCATCCCACGGTGAAGACCGGGTTCAGCGCGGAGAGCGCGTCCTGGAAGATCATCGCGATCCGGCGCCCCCGGACCCGCGCCCGGTTCTCCTCGCTCAGCCCGAGCAGGTCCGTGCCCCGGAAGAGGATCCGGCCCCGGGTGACGCGCGCCGGGGGGGTGTCGAGGATGCCCATGATCGCCTGGGCGGTCACGGACTTGCCCGAGCCCGACTCGCCGAGCACGGCCAGCGTCTCGCCCGCCTCCAGCGCGTAGTCCACCCCGTTGACCGCCTTCACGGCGCCCTGCCGGGTGGCGAACTCCACGTGCAGGTCCTCGACCGCCAGCAGCGGCTCGCTGCGCGGCGCGGCGCCGCCGCCCCAGGCGGGCAGCATCGATGGCGTACCGCCCGTGATGCCGGTCATGCTCTCCCCCTACCGCAGCTTCGGATCGAGGGCGTCGCGCACCGCGTCGCCCAGCATGATGAAGGCCAGCACCGTGACGCTCAGCAGCGCCGCCGGGAACAGCAGCGGTCCCGCGGCCTCGTGGAAGCGCGCCCGGGCGTCGGCGATCATCAGTCCCCAGGTGATGTCCGGCGACTGGACGCCGAGCCCGAGGAACGACAGGCCCGCCTCGGCGGCGATGAACACGCCGAGGTTGATGGTCGAGACCACGATCAGCGGGGCGACCGAGTTCGGCAGGATGTGCCGGAACATGAGCCGTCCCGCGGACGCGCCGAGCCCCCGGGCCGCGACCACGTAGTCCTGCCCCCTGGCCGTGATCACCGACGCCCGCATGATGCGGAACGTCATCGGCCACGCCAGTACGGCCAGCGCCAGCGTGACCGTCCACACCGTGCCGGTCCGGAAGATCGACAGGATCAGCAGCGCGCCGAGGACCGACGGGATGGCGAAGAACACCTCGGTCACCCGGGACAGCACCGCGTCGAGCCACCCGCCCCGGAAACCGGCCACCAGGCCGAGCAGGCCGCCGGCGAGCGCGGTGAGCACGGTGGTGCCCAGTCCCACCAGCACCGAGTTGCGGGCGCCGTACACGGTCCGGGCGTAGGTGTCGCAGCCCTGGTTGTCGGTGCCGAACCAGTGGGCGGCGCTCGGCCCCTGGCGGGCGTCGCCGAGCACGCAGCCCGCCGCGTCGTACGGGTCCACGGAGGTGAACAGCGAGGGCACCGCCGCCATCACCAGGATCAGCGTGATCAGGACGGCCGAGACGGCGAAGAGCGGGCGGCGGCGCAGGTCGTGCCAGGCGTCGCGCCAGAGCCCGGCGGGCCTGGCCGTCCGGGCGCTCCGGCCGGAGGACTTGGCGTGCCGGGCGCGCCGGGTCTTCGGGGGCGCGCCCTTGGCGGGTGCGGCGCTACTCATAGCGGATCCTCGGGTCGAGCACGGCGTAGAGCAGGTCGACGACCAGGTTGGCCAGCACGTAGACCAGGACCAGGAGTGTCACGATGCCCACGACGACGGGCTGCTGGCGCTCGTAGATCGAGCGGAACAGCTCCTGTCCCAGACCGGGCAGGTTGAAGATGGTCTCGGTGATCACCGCGCTGCCCATCAGGGTGCCGAGGTCGGCGCCGAGATAGGTGACCACGGGGATGAGCGCGTTGCGCAGCGCGTGCCGCCCGACGATCCGGCGCCGGGGCAGCCCCTTGGCCACCGCCGTGCGGACGTAGTCGGCGCGCAGGGTCTCCGCCAGCGTGGTCCTGGTGAGCCGGGTCAGGTACGCGATCGACGTCCCGGCGAGCACGAAGCCCGGCAGCAGGTAGCTGCGCCACCCGTCGAAGGCGCCCGAGATGGGGAAGAAGTCGATCCCGGTGCTCCGCTTGAGCCCGACGCCGAGCAGGAGCTGGAGCACGAAGCCGGTGACCAGCGTCGGGACGGAGATCAGCAGCAGGGTGGCGGCCAGCACCAGCGTGTCCTGGGCCCGGCCCCGGCGCAGCGCCGCGTAGAAGCCGAGGCCGACGCCGATGACGGTCTCCATTACCAGCGCGGTGAGCGCGAGGTTCAGCGAGACCTGGAACTTGCCGGCGATGATCTCCGAGACGCCGCCCCCCGCGAACGTCTCGCCGAAGTCCCCCCGGAGGAGTCCCGAGAGGTAGTGCCAGTACTGGACGAGGAAGGGGTCGTCCAGGTGGTACCGCTCGGTGAGCTCGGCGACGATGTGCGGCGGCATCCGCTTGTCGCCGGCCATCGACGCGATCGGGTCGCCCGGCAGCGCGAAGACGACGGAGAAGATGAGGAACGTGGCGCCCAGCAGTACGGGGATGACCTGGAGCAGGCGCCGGATGACGTAGCGGCCCATCGGATCCGGCTAGGAGCGTGCCGGGATCGACCGGCGGGGGAGGCGCTTCACGGGTGGCCTTTCGTCAATGGGAACGGGCGGGGCCGCCCGGCGCCTCCTCGTGGGAGGCCACCGGGCCGCCGCGTCGCCCGGGGCCCGTCAGGGCCCGGTGGCCCGGGTCGGGGCCGGATGGAGCCCGGCGGGGACCGGTCCCCGCCGGAGCCGGGTGGGCTCCGGCGGGGACCGGCGGGGCCGTCGGGCCGGGTGCGGTCCGCTTCCGGCGGGTCCTAGGCCGCTCTCTCGACCGTGGTCCACTCGACCTGGTTGATCAGGTTGATCTTGACTCCCCGGACGTGCTCGGAGAACGCGGCGTTCAACCGGTAGAAGAAGATCGGGATCATCGGCAGGTCGCGCAGGAGCAGGTCGTCGGCCTTCTGGTAGTACTTCAGGCTCTCCTCCTGGCTGGTGGCGGTGTCGCCCTTGGCCACGAGCTCGTCGAACTGGGTGTTGGAGTAGCCGGAGAAGTTCGAACCGGTCTTGATGGAGCCGGTGGAGAACATCGGGGTCAGGTAGTTCTCCGCGGACGGGTAGTCGATGCTCCAGCCCATCCGGTACATGCCGCCGTACTTCTTGGTGTCCAGCTCGTCGAGGATCTGCTGGAGCTTCTCGAACGGCCGGACCGTGACCTCGATGCCCAGGTTGGAGCGGAGGTTGTTGGCGACCGCCTCGATCCACTCCTTGTGCCCGCCGTCCATGTTGGAGGCGAGCTCCAGCTGCTTCGGCCCGCCGGCCTCGTCGTACAGCCGCTTGGCCTGGGCCGGGTCGTAGGCGCAGGCCGTGCAGGCGCCGGGGCGGTAGCCGTCCAGCAGCGGGTTGATGAAGTCGTCGGCCGGGGCGCGCGTGCCGGAGAAGACCGTCTGGGTGATGGTCTTGCGGTCGATGGCCATCGAGATGGCCTGGCGGATCTGCGGGTTCTCGTACGCCTTGTTGGCCATGATCGGGAAGCCCACGTAGCCCACGCCGGCGTCGGCCTGGTCGATGTAGCGGTCGCCGAGCTCCTTGGCGGTCGAGATCGCCGACGGCGGCAGCTGCTCCAGGATGTCGAGCGTGCCGCCCTGCAGGTCGTTCCAGGCCGTCTCGGCGCTGGTGTAGATCCTGAACTGCAGCTTCTCGAACTTCGGCTTCACCTCGGGGAAGTACTCGTAGCGCGTCAGCTCGATCGTCTGGTCGGTGCCCTTGTTGTAGGGCTTGTCCATCTTGAAGTAGCCCTGGCCGATCGGCTGCCTGGCGTACGCCTCGGTGATCTTCCCGTCGTCGCCGAAGGCGGCCTTGGGCAGCGGGTAGAACACGGTGTACCCGAGCATCGTCCTGAACTGGGAGAAGGGCTGGCTGAGGGTGACCCGGAAGGTCTCGTTGTCGATGACCCGCAGACCCTTCATCTCCGTGGTCACGGGGGTCTTGCCCTCACCCGGGTTCAGGTCGTCGTAGCCCAGGATGCGGGCGAAGAAGTAGTTGCCGCCCTGCGCGTTCTCCTGGTTGGCCGCGTAGTTCCACGCGTCCACGTAGTTCTGCGCGACCAGCTTCTCGCCGTTGTGCCAGGTGAACCCCGGCTCGATCTTGATCGTCCAGACCTTGTTGTCGGTCGACGAGATCGAGTCCGCGACGAAGTCGATGACCTGCTTGTTCTCGTCGTACTTCACGAGCGGAGCGAAGATCGCCCCCATCACCTCGGCGCCCTCGGCCTCGGTGGTGTCGGCGGGGTAGAACAGCTTCTGCGGCTCGCCGATCTTCATGCGCACGGGTTGGTCGGCCCCGGCGACCCCGTCCGCGGAGGTCCCGCTGCCACATGCGGCGAGCCCCAGCGCGAGCAGCACGGTACCGGCGATGATCTTCGCGCCCTTGGTGACACGCATTTGTGGTAAATCCTCCCTTTACAGGTGGGCGTCGACACTGAGCTCCGATGCCCGGGGCAGCCAGGCGGAGGATGCGCGCACCTCGGCCCCCGCTGACCCGGCCAACGCACTGACGCCACACCAGTCGGACGCGACTATTCCGCACCGCCCCACACCGGGTCGTCTCCGTGGTGTTGCAGTTCGGTCACACGCACGTCGCCAGGCGTCACACGGCGACTGCTCCGCGTGACGTAGACTCCCACATGCACACAAAAGAGACATTAATGCATATGTGGCACAGGAATGGCCCCGTCAAGATACCTTCGCGGAGGAGGTGCTCACGCTGGGGTCCGTGCCCGGCGGCACCTGGGCTACCGTTGGCATGGGGGCAGGGGCCTTACTCCCGGAAGAATCCACCCAATCCGCAGGGAACCTCCCGGCCGAAGCTCCCGTCCAATGTGCGGCGGGCCACCGCCGCAGGCATGTCATCCACCACCATCCAATAGAGTCCTTGCCATGAGCCAGCCGGAATCCGCCATCGCGGACGCCCAGGCGGGCGGCCCTAGTGACGGCACCCCCGCCAAGGGGCAGGAGCCGCTGGCCGAGCTCGCCGCGCGCCACGGTCTTCGGCGTGCCATCGCACGCCCGAGCCTGCCCGCCTACCTGCGACAGCTGTGGGAGCGGCGACACTTCGTCATGACGTACGCGACCTCGCGCAACGTCTCGAAGTACAGCAACTCCGCCCTGGGCCAGCTCTGGCAGGTCCTCACCCCGCTGCTCAACGCCGCGATCTACTGGCTGATGTTCGGCCTGATCCTCGGGGCGAAGGGCGACATCGAGAACTACACGGCATTCCTGATCACCGGGATGTTCGTCTTCACCTACACCCAGCGCGCGGTGAGCGGCGGCGCCAAGTCGATCTCCGGCAACCTCTCGCTGATCCGCGCCCTGCACTTCCCCCGCGCGGCGCTCCCGTTCGCCTACACGATCCAGGAGTTCCAGCAGCTGCTGATCTCCATGGGCGTGCTGGTCGTGCTGGTGCCCCTCACCGGTGAGGCGCCCACGTGGCTCTGGCTGCTCGTCCCGGTCGCCCTGCTGCTGCAGACGATGTTCAACGTCGGCGCCAGCCTGGTCCTGGCCCGGGTGGGCGCCACCGCCCGCGACCTGAACCAGCTCCTGCCCTTCATCATGCGCACCTGGCTCTACACCTCCGGGGTGTTCTTCGCCATCGAGCAGCGCGTGGTCAGCGCCGGGCTGCCGCAGTGGATCGCGGACGCGATGTACCTCAACCCCGCCGCCGCCTACATCGAGCTCATGCGCGACCTGCTCATGCGGTCCTATGAGGGGCCGTCGCACATTTGGATCGTCTGCGTATTCTGGGCGCTGTTCGCCCTGATCGGTGGCTTCTGGTACTTCTGGCGAGCCGAGGAGAAGTACGGCCGTGGCTGAGTCGACCGAGGAGCTGTCCCGAGTGAAGGCCGAGGAACCCGGCACCCCCCGTGCGGACGTCCGGGTGCACCCCGACCCGGAGCCCCCGCAGGTGAGCCGCACCCCCACGGTCGTCGTCGACGACCTGCACATCATCTACCGGGTGTACGGCGCCGCCACCGAGGCGGAGAAGGGCAACGCGGCCAACGCCCTGATGCGCCTCCTCAAGCGCCAGGGCCGCCCCCAGACGAAGGAGGTGCACGCCGTCCGCGGCGTCTCCTTCGTCGCCTACCACGGCGACGCCATCGGCATCGTCGGCCGCAACGGCTCCGGCAAGTCCACCCTGCTGCGCGCCATCGCCGGCCTGCTCCCCCCGCACTCCGGCGCGGTCTACACCGACGGCCAGCCCTCCCTGCTCGGCGTCAACGCCGCCCTGATGCGCGAGCTCACCGGCGAGCGCAACATCGTGCTCGGCTGCTACGCGATGGGGCTCAACCCCCAGCAGGTCAGGGAGAAGTACGACGACATCGTCGACTTCTCCGGCATCGGGGAGTTCGTGCAGTTCCCCATGTCGACCTACTCCTCCGGCATGGGCGCCCGGCTCCGCTTCGCCATCGCCTCCGCCAAGGCCCACGACGTGCTGCTCATCGACGAGGCCCTGGCCACCGGCGACCGCGACTTCAAGCGCAAGAGCCAGGAGCGCATCAAGAAGATGCGGGAGGAGGCCGGCACGGTCTTCCTGGTCGCGCACAACCTCGACGTGATCGAGGAGACCTGCAACCGGGTCATCTGGCTGCACAAAGGCAAGATCAAGATGGACGGCGACCCGAAGACCGTGCTCGCCGCCTACAACAAGGGCTGACGACCGGGCAGGATGAGGAGCGTCCGAAACGACGCCCCTACCGGAGGTGAACGGTGTCCCCACGGCCACCCGTCCCGTACGACTTCCTGCCGCCCGTCCCCGCGCTGACCGTAGAGAGCGGCGACGTCCGCGACGGCGAGACCCTGTCCGACGTCCACGTCTTCGACGGCTGGGGCATGTCCGGCGGCAACGTCTCGCCGCACCTGCGCTGGTCGGGCGCCCCGGAGGGCACCCGGAGCTACGCGGTCACCTGCTTCGACCCCGACGCCCCCACCGGCAGCGGGTTCTGGCACTGGCTGCTGTACGACATCCCCGCCGACGTCACCGAGCTGCCCCGGGGCGCGGGCACCGCCGACACCCGCTTCGGCCTGCACGGCCGCAACGACTACAGCACCAAGGAGTACGGCGGCGCCGCCCCGCCGCCCGGCCACCCGCACCGCTACCTGTTCGCCGTCCACGCCCTGGGCGTGGAGAAGCTCGGCGTGGACGCCGACGCCCCGCCGGCCGTGATCGGCTTCAACATCACCGCCAACACCCTGGCCCGCGGCTACCTGGCGCCCGTCTACGAGGTGGGCTGAGCACGGCCGCCGCCTCCGGCGGCGCCGGTGCGACTGGTCCGCCTGCGGCCCCGTCGCGCCGGCGCCGCCGCACGGCGAGTCGTGAGGCGATCGACTGACACCGGGGCCGATGTTCGGTTATGATTCGAACGCTGGTTCGAGCAACGGATTCTACCTAGGAAGCCGTCGTGACTCCTCCACTCCCCCAAGGGAGCGGCTTCTCGCTTCCCTCCACTGAGGTGGGCGACGGCCGAGCCCTGACCGCTCCGGACAGCAGGACCTCGGCAGGTGAGCGGTTCTCCTACCGAGCGAAAAATCGAGAAGCCGCTGGAAGATGATGGAGTGGGGGCACGCGATGCGAGAGCTGTCGACCGCGATCGACCACCTGGCCGCAGAAGATCCGTCCGAGATTCCCCATCTTCAGCTCACCCAGCAGCTCATCGAGCTGCACTGGCAGATGGCCAGGCTCCAGGCCCAGATCGCCCGCCGCACGTCCGTCCGGACCCCCGGCGACTGAGCGGTCCCCCGGCCGGGCACCCGAAGAGACCGGCCGGTGCGCACCGGCCGGTCTCTTCGCACGTGTGCCCGGACCTCCGTACGGAGCGTCCGGAAAACGGCTACCGGGTGAGGTTCTCCGTGACGCCCCGGACCACGCCGGTCACCGAGTCGAGCGTCCCGGCGGCCGCCTCGCCGCTCTGCGCGCTGCGGTTGCCCAGCAGCGGCGAGAGTTCGTCGATGGAGGCCGAGCGGGTGACCGGCTCGACCGCGCCCACGAGCGGGCCGGCCTCGGCCGGGGCCAGGCCGCCGACGAGCGGGGCGACGGTGCCCGCCCGCTCGGCTCCCTGCGGGACCGCCTGGTTCAGGCCGTCCACCAGGCCCTCGACCCGGGGCCGCTGGTGGGTGAGGCCCTCGGCGCCCTCCACGGTCCCCTGGACGTTCTCCACCGAGCGCGCCCCGGAATGGGTCAGCCCGTTCGTGGCGCCGACGAGGTGCCCGGCGCTGTCGGTGGTCCCGGCCAGCGGCCCCGCCTCACCGGTGACGCCCCGCAGCGGGCCGGCCCCCTGGGTCAGCTGCTCGGCGGGGACGCCCAGCAGCCGCTCGACGGCGGCCGAGGCCTTCCCGAACACTCCGTCGGTGACCGGCGGGGCGCCCTGTCCACCGGTCAGGCCCTCCAGACCCTGACCGCCCGCCAGGCCGTCCAGCCGCCCGCCGGTGAGGCCGCCGGCGAGCCCCCGGATCGCCATGGAGACGGTCTCGGTCGCGTCCTGACCGCCGAGGGAGGGGATCGACTGCGCCTGGGCGGGCGTGCAGATCGCCGCCGCCAGCCCCAGCGCCGCAACGGCCACGGCCGTCTTGATGACTCGCTTCATGATTGCCTTCCCAGCTCGTGATCAGCCCGCTTCCTCTGACATTTCAGAGAATGCGGGCCCCAAGACTCCGTTTTCGCCGGTGGCGCGGTTTGAGAGGATTACAGGGGGTGCACCGACCGGAAGCTGTCCTGCGAATTTCTATCACCGCCGCGTCGGGCGTTCCGGCCTGTTTACGATGACCAGAGCACCTGTTGAAGCAAGGGCCGGGAGGGCTCCCCGCCTGCGCGGGAGGGCCCGGGAGCCCATCCCACGAGGCCACGAAAACGGAAATGTCCCCACGAAGGAGAACGTCTTGGTTCCTGTACGCCGGAAAAATCCCGGAAGCCGGGAAGGGGCTTCCCGATCGCGGGACAAACCGCGGGGAAAGAAGCGGGAAAACGGCTCCGGCGAACCGCGGCCCCGGACTTTCCCGTCACCGGGGAACGGCTTGACCGGAGGCGATCAAGCGGACGACCTCTTGACCGGAGGCGATCAGGCGGACGACCGCGCCCCGGCCCCGGCCGGTTCGAAGGGGAAGCGGTCGGCGAAGGCCGGCCGGAGGTCGGTGAGCCACACCGCCTCGGGGTCGTACTCGGCGAAGAACGGCCTGCCCACCAGCCCGGGATCACGCGCCTGGATGAGGTGGAGCACGAAGACCTTCCGCCCGGCGACCTCCGCGACGCCGTCGACGCAGACCTTGCCGGGCGTGGCCGACATCGACGGGCCCCGCACGGTACGGCACAGCCCCGAGACGTCCGCGTACGCGTCCCGGAAGATCTCGTGGGCCCGCGCGAGCGGCACCGCGAAATAGTCCTGCGGCCCGGTGTCCCGCTCGACGAACATGTAGTACGGCACCATGCCCATCACGTGCTGCCGCCGCCACATCGACGACCAGACGGCCGCATCGTCGTTGACGGTGCGGATCAGCGGCGCCTGGGTGCGGATCACCGCCCCCGTGCCGAGGATCCCTGCCACCGCCGCCTCCACCAGCGGGGAGTCCATCTCCCGGGGGTGGGAGAAATGGGCCATGAAGGCGAGGTTCTTGCCCGCGTCCACCACGGAGGCGAACAGCTTGAGGGTGTCGTCGGCGTCCGGGTCCGAGACGAACCGCTGCGGCCAGTAGGCCAGGGACTTGGTGCCGATCCGGACGGACTCCAGCTGCTCGACCTCCAGCAGCGGCTCCAGGTAGCGGCGGAGCACCGCCTCACCCATGATCATGGGGTCGCCGCCGGTCAGCAGCACGCTG
>NZ_BMQE01000038.1:0-69136 GCF_014647955.1 Planomonospora antibiotica
CTCCCGGGGGCCACCCGAACGTCCCGCTTCGCCGACCTGGAACTCGCAGCATGACCCACCATCGAATTAGACAACAGAGTCCTGAAGACCGGGGAGGAATCCGGACCCCGTCAGGGGATGGCCCGCCGCCAGGCGGGACATCCCGAGCGCGAAGCGCGGGGCCGCATGCGGCCCCGCGTCATCGACGGCATTCCGCCGATCGGCGGCCACCACGACCCACTGGGCTGGTGGCGCGGACACCCGGTGCCCGCCGTGCCGCCATTCACCCTCTCCGATCATGAATTGGGCGCTAACGTGTTCGAGTCCGCACGCGCAAGGGCGGATGATCGATGAGGCGGGGGAGGTGTTTCGCCTGCTGACCGGACGCAGGTACCGACTGGAACTCGACTTCGGGCAGCAGCTGACCGCCGAGCGGATCGCCGCCGTATGCCGATCGGTGTGGAACACCGCCCTGGAGCAGCGCCGCGCCTACCGCCGCCGGGGCGCGTTCATCGGCTACGCCGAGCAGTGCCGCCAGCTCGCCGAGGCCAAAAAGGACTTCCCCTGGCTGGCCGACGCGCCCGCGCAGGCGCTGCAGCAGACGCTCAAGGACCTGGACGCGGCGTGCCGGAGGCACGGCACCTGGAAGGTCCGCTGGAAGACCAAGCAGCGGTGGACGCCGTCGTTCCGGTTTCCCACCCCCAAGCACATCCCGGTCCAGAGGATCAACCGCCGGTGGGGGCGGGTGTTCCTGCCCAAGCTCGGCTGGGCGCGGTTGCGGCTGTCGCGGCCGCTGGGCGGGGCGGTGCGCTCGGCGACCGTCTCCCGCGACGGCGCCCACTGGTTCATCTCCTTCCTCGTCGAGGACGCCCGGTCCACCCCGGACAGCCATGCCCGCCCCGAGGCGGCGGTCGGGGTGGACCGGGGCGTGGTCACGGCCGCGGTCACTTCCGAGGGGGAGTTCTTCGACCGCCGCCACGCCACCGCCACCGGCGTGTCCGCATTCGAGCCACCGAAGGAGAGCAAAGCCGGGCGGGTGGCCGATCAGGGTTATCTGTCGGCCGGTGAGGCGGAGCGGTATGCGCGCCTGCAGCGCCGGCTGGCGCGGGCGGCGAAGGGTTCGGCCCGCCGCGCGCGGGTGGTGCGCGCACTCGGGGTGATCATGGAGCGGGTGCGGCGGCGGCGGGCGGATTTCAACGCCCAAGCCGCGCACCGGCTGACCCGCGATTACGCGCACATCGTCTTCGAGGACCTGAACGTGCGGGGGATGACCGCGTCGGCGTCCGGCACGGTTGCGGCGCCGGGTGCGCGGGTGGCGCAGAAGTCCGGCCTGAACAAGGCAATCTTGGACAAGGGCTGGTACGGGCTGGAGGTCGCGGTCCGCTCGGCGGCCCGTTACACCGGCAGCCTCATCAGTACGGTTCCGGCCGCGTACACGTCCCAGACGTGCTCAGTGTCGGCCTGCGGGTGGGTGGAGGCGAGGAGCCGCGAGAGCCAAGCGCTCTTCCGCTGCACCGCCTGCGGGCAGGTCGAGCACGCCGATGTGAACGCGGCGAAATGCATCAAAGCGAAAGGGCAGACGGCCGGGCCGGTCGTCTCAGGGCGTGGAGACTGCGGGAGTGCCCGGGTCGGTGAAGCGTCAAGCACCCGTTCCACAGCGCGCGGCGCGCCGCGCGCTGCCGCGTGAGCGGCACGGGGATCCCCGTCCCTTCAGGGCGGGGAGCAGGTCAACTTTTCCGTGCTCTTCTCACCGGCCTGGGCCTTCAGGTCGGCGGCCTCGCGGCGGATCAGCAGGACCCAGCCGCCGACGGCGACCCCGATGAACAGCCACCACTGCACGCCGTACGCCAGGTTGAGCCCGCCGCCCTCGCCGACCTCCGGCTCGGGCACCGGCGCGGGCGCGGCGGCGGCCTCCGGGGACTGCCGGACCAGCTCCACGAAGCCGCCGAGCAGGCGGTACGGCAGGCCCTCGCCGATCGCGGCGGGGTCGATCAGCATCACCTGCCCGGCGGGGAGCCCCTGCAGGTCGCGGATGCCGGAGGACTCCTCGGTCTCGGCCGGGCGGAGCCGTCCGGTGACGGTGACCGGGCCGGAGGAGGGGGCGGGCACCTCGGGGAGGGCGTCGGCGGTGGCGCCGGCCCGGACCCATCCGCGGTTCACGAGCACCGCCTCGCCGTCGCCGGTGACCAGCGGAGTGATCACGTAGAAGCCGACGGCCCCGTCCTGGACGCGGCGGCGGGCCAGCAGCTGGTGGGCGGGGTCGAACGTGCCGGTCGCCGTCACCGTGCGGTACTTGTCCTGCTCGCGCACGGCGCCGCCCGCGGTGGTGAGCGTCGCGACGGGGACCGGCGGCGCCTCCAGGTTGGCCGTGGTCCGGTCGCTGCCGGCGGACCGCTCCTCGTAGCGCCCGAACTGCCATTGGCCCAGGAGGACGAAGGCGGGGATGACCAGCAGCACCACGATGTGGAGCGCGATCCACCGGCGGGTCAGAAGGAAGCGGTACACGCCACCAAGGGTAGGCACCGCATCGACCGCCCCGTCCGCCGAGTGGCCCTCAGGGGGTGTCGCCGCCGCGCGGAGGGGCTCCGGCGGCCCCCGCGCGCGGCGTCGCGGGGCCGGCGGCCGAGGACCCGTCACCACGCGGCCGGTCGCCGGCGGTGTCCGGCGTCGCGCGGGCCGTCGCGACGGCCGGTGCGGTGTTCCGCGCGCCGGGACCCGGCAGCGGGGTGACCTCCCGGGGGCCGGCGACCTCGTGGCCCTCGGCGCACCGGAAGTGCTGCTCGACGAGGGCGCCGCAGCCGCGGTGGGTGAGGAGCACCGGCGGGCCGCCGGGACCCGACCGGTAGCGGTCGCCCCAGTGCATCAGCGCGACCATGACCGGATAGAGGTCGCGGCCCATCTCGGTCAGGCGGTATTCGTCGCGCTGGCGCTGGCCGGGCTCGCGGTAGGGGACCTTGCGGAGCAGCCCCTCCTCCACCAGCCGGGCGAGGCGGGCGCTCAGCACCTGCCGGGGGGCCCCGGTGGCGGCCTGCATGTCGGCGAAGCGGCGCACCCCGCTGAAGGCCTCGCGGAGCACCAGGAAGGTCCACTTCTCGCCCAGGATGGCCAGCGTGCGTTCGATCGAGCAGTTGTCCACCCGGAAGGGCACGTTACCGAGGGTCGCCTCACTCATAGAGGCATCGTAAGCGGCCATCGCGCCACCTCCAACGAAGCTAAGTCTAGTTGACAGACTCAGATGATCCCGGAATGCTGAGTCCATGCTTCGAACTCAGCTTGCGCACCCGCGCCGCGACCCGACGCCGGCCGTACGGCCCGCCGGACGGGCCGCCGGACGGACCGCCGGACGGACCGCCGGACGGACCGCCGTGGAGCCCGTCACCCAGGGGGAGGGCGACTGGAGCCGGGTGCCAGGAGCCGATGCCCGGGCGTCCGGGGCGGGAGCCGGAATCCGGGCGCCGGGGACGGACGTCGGGATCCGGCCGGCGCGGGCGGACGACGGGGAGCGGATCCACCGGTTCCTCGCCGGGCTGTCGCTGCACACGCAGACCCTGCGGTTCTTCACCGGCCTCGGCCGCCCGGCCGCGGGCCTGGTCCGCGCCCTGTCGACGGTGGACGAGCGGCGCGACGTGCTGCTGGCGGTCCACCGGGACGACGTGGTGGGGCACGCGATGAGCTTCGGCGACGGCGTCGCCGCGGTGGAGATCGCCGTGGTGGTGACCGACGACTGGCAGGGCCTCGGGCTCGGCTCCGCACTCGTCCGCGGGCTGCTGCGCCGGGCCGAGGCGAAGGGCGCGCGGACGGTGGGGATGGACGTCATGGGGGAGAACCGCAGGGTGCTCGCCATGATCGGCAGGGAGTGGCCGGACGCGGTCATGCGGGCCTCCTCCGGGACGGTGGAGGTGACGGCGGCGCTGCGCCAGGAGGCGGGCCGGGTGCGGTAAGATCGCCGGGGTCCGGGGTGACGGGCGGGCATTTGCGGAACAAGGTTCTGTTGCCGCACCATTGACCTCGTGAAGAATGCCAAGAACGGACGTGACGGCCGCACCCGGATCGTCGAGGGAGCCCTGCGGCGGTTCAGCCAGGACGGTGTCTCGGCGACCACGCTGGCCAGCCTCCGTCAGGAGAGCGGCGTCAGCGTCGGCAGCTTCTACCACCACTTCGCGAGCAAGGAACACGTCTTCGGCATGCTCTACGCCGAGACCCTGAACATGTACCAGGACGCCTTCCTCGCCGAGCTGCGCAGCCACGAAGGGGCGCGCGAGGGCGTCGAGGCCATCGTGGCGCTGCACATGTCCTGGTGCGGCGAGCACCGCGAGCGCGCCAACCTGCTGATCAGCGAGCGCCCGCCGAAGCGGGACGAGCCGGGCGGACCGGAGGTCGCCGAGTCGCGCCGGGCCTTCTTCCGCAACGTCGCCGACTGGTGGCGGCCGCACATGAAGGCGGGCGTGCTCCAGCCGGTTCCTCCTACCATGTGCTACGTGCTCTGGCTCGGTCCGGCGGTGGAGATGTGCCGCCTGTGGTTCGCGGGGGCGCACCAGCCCACGGAGGAGGAGATCGCCGCCATGTGCGGGGCCGCCTGGCAGAGCCTGCGCAAGCATCCCTCCTGACGGCCGCGCCCGGCCGGCGGGGACCGCTCCGCGCGACCGGAGGTTCCGTACGGCCGGAGGTTCCGTACGGCCGGAGGTTCCGTACGGCCGGAGGTTCCGTACGGCCGGAGGTTCCGTACGGCCGGAGGTTCCGTACGGCCGGGGGTTCCGTACGGAGGAGGTTCCGGCGGCCGGAGGGTGGGACGGGGCGGCGTGGGGCCGGAGGGGATCGTCTAGCGGGCGCCCACCAGGCCGCGCCGCCCGGTGGGGACGCGCCAGACCTTCTCGTCGAGCGAGATGTCCAGGCGCAGGTCCTGGCGGCGCCGCTGGAGGCCGGGCACGCGGACGCGGTCGCTCACGTCGAACCTGCCGCTCCGGGGGTAGCCGAACCCGAGCTCTCCGGGAAGGACGCGCAGTTCGTCCTGGTTCCCGCAGTGCGGGCAGGTCCAGGCGACCATGTCCCGCCCGCGGTTGTAGTCGTGGCAGGCGCGGAAGTACTCGTCGGGGCGGAAACGGGACTCGCAGGCCATGCAGGGGATCAGCATCATGGATCCTTCTGGAGTCGTGCGTGCGGATCTCAAGGATTACCGTCAAGTGCTTGAGGCCCGCTTACAGATCGCTTACCACTTTGCGTAACGATTTGGTCACTCTGGGTTCCGTATGGTGAGTGATGGGACCATGGGACCGTGAAAGATCCGCTCGACCGGCTCCGCGAACTGCTGCTCGCAACCGGCTACACCATCGACGGCGTGCGCGAACGTCTCGGCGACGTCGCCGCCACCGCCCTGTCCCGCGAGGAGCTCGTCCCCGCCCTCCGCGCCACCCGCGACGGCGACCCGCTCGGCACGCTGATCCGGCTGTGGTGGCTCGGCGTCCCGGTGGCGGCCGCCGATCTGCCCGCGGGCCTGCCCGTGGCCGAGCTGGCGGCCGCGGGCCTGCTGGCCGCGGACGGCCCCCGGATCGCGCCGCGCGTCCACCTGCAGCCGTGGGAGACCGGCGGCTACGTGGTCTCCGACCCCAAGGTCAGGCCCGGGGACCCCGCGCTCCGCCCCGACCACGTCGTCGGGGCCGGCGGGGCCTCGGCGAACCTCGCCCAGCTGGTCTCGCGCCGCCCGGTGGAGCGCGCCCTCGACCTGGGCACCGGGTGCGGTGTCCAGGTGCTGCACCTGGCCGGCCGGGCCGAGCGGATCACGGCCACCGACGTCAACCCGCGTGCGCTGGAGCTGGCCCGGCTGAGCTGGGCGCTGTCCGGGATCGACGGCGTGGACGCCCGGGAGGGCTCGCTCTTCGACCCGGTGGAGGGCGAGCGGTTCGACCTGGTCGTCTCGAACCCGCCCTTCGTGGTCTCCCCCGGCGGGCGGTTCACCTACCGCGAGTCCGGCTTCGAGGCCGACGGCTTCTGCCGCGACCTGGTACGGCGGGCGCCCCGCTTCCTCGCCCCCGGCGGCACCTGCCAGCTCCTGGCCAACTGGCTGCACGTCGGGGGAGAGGACTGGCGCGACCGGGTCGGCGGCTGGCTGGCCGGGACGGGGTGCGACGGCTGGGCGGTCCAGCGGGACGTCCAGGACCCGGCCGAGTACGTCGAGCTGTGGCTGCGCGACGCCGCCGAGCAGGGCACCGCCCGCTACCGCGAGCTCTACGACGACTGGCTCGGCTGGTTCGAGGCGATGCGCGTCACGGGTGTCGGCTTCGGCTGGATCACCCTGCACGACTCCGGCAGCCTCGACCCGGTGGTCCGGGTGGAGGAGTACGGCCACCGGGTGGAGCTCCCGGTGGGCGGTTACCTGGAGGAGGTGCTCGGCTCGATCACCGCGGCGCACCGGACGACGGACGCGGAGCTGCTCGCGGCCCGCCTGGTGGTGGACGCGGGGGTGCTGGAGGAGCGGACCGGGGCTCCCGGGGCGGAGGACCCCGCCACGATCGTGCTCCGGCAGACGCGGGGGCTGCGGCGCAGCGCGCGGGTGGGGACGGTGGAGGCGGCCCTCGCCGGGGTCTGCGACGGCGACTATCCACTGGCCCCCCTCCTCGCCGCGATCGCCGACCTGACCGGGGACGACTCCGATGACCTGCCGGGGGAGGCCCTGGAGAGGATCCGGTCCCTGATCGCCGAAGGATTTTTCCACATATCCACAGGATGATGATCCACAGGTTGTGGATATCCCGCGATCGATCGTTGATCGGACGTTGAACGGGGCGGGAGAGGCTCTGGCCGTGGGCACGGATCCGGGGGATGAAGGACTCGTGCCCGCGTCCGGCCGGTCGTCGTGAGAGGCGGCCGGTCACCGTACGGCGCACCGGTTGATCCCGGGCCCCCTGCGCGCCGTACGGCGACCTGACGGCCGGCCGGACCACGACCCCTGCCGCGGCGCCCGGAAGGAAGTCCGTGATCAATCACGTGTGGATGACGCGTCTCGACGACGCCCTATACGACGGGCTCGGACCCGTCGTCGACCTGGTCGCGGTCGAGCAGGGTGCGCAGGTCCCCGGCCTCGGGGGCGCCCAGGCGGGAGAAGAGGTCGTGGGCGCGGACGAGGCAGGCGCGGCTGCGCCGGGACTCGCCGAGCCCGGAGAGCGCCCGGCCCAGCACCCATAGGGCCTGGGCCTCGCCGTAGGGGTGGCCGATCTCTCGGCTGACGGCGAGGGCCTGCTCGGCGTGGCGGGTCGCGTCGGCGAAGCGCCCGGCGGCGATGAGCGTCTCGGCCAGGCGCGAGCAGACCCGCTGCTCCCACACCCGCTGGTTGCCCGCCCGGAAGAAGGCCAGGCACTCGGCGTGGTGGTGGACCGCCTCGTTGAGGCGCCCGACCCGGGACAGCACGATGCCCAGATGGTAGCGGGCCCGTGCGGTGCCGGCGGCGGAACCGATCTCACTGAAGACCGCCAGTCCCTGCTCGGCGGCGGCGATCGCCTCCTCGGGCTGGCCGAGGAACAGGTGGTCGCGGGCGGAGTAGCTGAGCGTCAGGGCCTCGCCGCCCGGGGCGTCGTTCTCCCGGAACTCCTTGCGGGCCGCGTCGAACCAGGACAGGGCCTCGGTGTGGCGGCGCTGCCGTCCGACCACCACGGCCAGCGCGTTGAGCGCCTCCCCGGTGACGATCCGGTCGCCGCCCGCCGACAGCTCCAGCACGGCCCGGAACTCCTGCTCGGCCTCCGCCAACCGGTTCGCGCCGAACAGCAGCCTGCCGCGCACGTAGCGGCAGCGCAGCTCGGCGGAGGGCGCGTCCAGGCGCCGGGCGGCGGCGAGCACCTCGCGGATCCGCAGGCCGAACTCGCGGACGTGGCTGCCGGACTCCAGCAGCGGTTCCATGGCGAGCAGCAGGTCGGCGGCGGGCAGCAGCCCGGCGGCGTCCCGCGCGTCCGCGGCGGCCTGGGAGATGGACGCGAACAGGCCCTCGGCCTCGACCGAGAGCCAGGTCACGGCCTCGTCGGCGGAGGTGAACGCGTGCCCGCACCCGGAGACGGCCAGCCGGTCGGCCACCGTGCTGCCCTCGTAGGCGAGCCGGTGCGCCGACCGCGCGGAGGCCAGGTAGAAGCCGAGCAGCCGGCGCAGCGCCTCCGGACCGGGCTCGGCGCCGGACCCGCCGCCGGGCGAGGCCCCGGGTCCGCCGCCGGGCGAGGCCCCGGGTCCGCCGCCGGACCCGTTGTCCGGCGATGCGCCGGACCCACCGCCCGGGGAGCCCGAGCCGGAGGCTCGCTCGGCGGCTCGGCGGGCGAAGAGCTTGAGCAGGTCGTGGAAGCGGTAGCGGCCGGGGGCGGGGGCCTCCAGCAGGCTGGCGTCCACCAGGGACTCCAGCAGGTCCTCGGCGTCCATCGGGTCCAGGTCCAGTACGGCCGAGGCGGCGGAGACCGAGATGTCCGGCCCGCCGGGCAGGGAGAGCAGCCGGAACGCCCTGGCCTGGTCGGAGGTGAGCTGGCCGTACCCGAGGGCGAAGGTCGACTCCACCGCGAGGTCGCCCACCCGCATCTCGTCCAGGCGGCGGCGCTCGTCGGCCAGCCGGGGGACCAGGGAGGCGACCGTCCAGGTGGGGCGGGCGGCCAGGCGGGCCGCCACGATCCGCACGGCCAGCGGGAGGAATCCGCACGCGGCGACCACGTCCATCGCGGCGGCCCGCTCGGAGTCCACCCGCTCGGTCCCGGCGACCGCGCGCAGCAGCCCCAGCGCCTCGTCCGGTTCCATCACGTCCAGGTCGACCAGGCGCGCCGCGGGCAGGTCGGCGAGCTTGTGGCGGCTGGTCACGATCGCCGCGCAGCCGGAGGATCCCGGGAGCAGGTGGCCGACCTGGGCGGCGTCGCGGGCGTTGTCGAGCAGGACCAGCATCCGGCGGTCGGCCAGCAGCGAGCGGAACAGCGCCGAGCGCTCCGCCAGGCCGTCCGGGATGACGTCGGCGGGCAGTCCCAGGCCGCGCAGGAAGGCGGCCAGCGCGGACTCCGGCGCGGTCGGCTCGTCGCCGTACCCGCGCAGGTCCGCGTAGAGCTGCCCGTCGGGGAAGCGGTCGTGCATGGCGTGGGCGACGTGCACCGCCAGGGCGGTCTTGCCCACGCCGCCGATGCCCGAGATGGCCGCGACCGGGACCCCCTCCGAGTCGTCCGTGCCGTCCTGCGCGGAGAGCAGGACGCGGAGCCGGTCGATGATCTGGCGGCGGCCGGTGAAGTCGCTCACCGCCGCGGGCAGCTGCGCCGGGCGGGGCAGCTCCGGAGGCTCGTACCCCTCGCCGGGCACGGGCAGGGGCACGGACGCGGAGGGCCGTTCCGGGGCGGCGGAAGAGGCGGCACGAGGGGCGGCACGAGGGGTGGCGGGAGGGGCGGCGAGGGCCGGGTCGCCGGAGAGGATGCGCCGGTGCAGGGCGGCCAGTTCCGGTCCGGGGTCGATGCCCAGTTCGTCGACGAGCGCCCGGCGGGTGTCGGTGAAGACCGCCAGCGCGTCCGCCTGCCGCCCGCACCGGTAGTAGGCGAGCATGAGCTGGGCGCGCAGCCGTTCGCGGAGCGGGTGGTCTCCGGTGAGCGCGATCAGGTCGGAGACGACCTCGGCGTGCCGGCCGAGCTCCAGGTCGAGGTCCATCAGGGTTTCCAGCGCGCTCATCCGGCACTCCACCAGCCGGTCGCGCTGGTGCTCGACGTAGGGGCCGACGGCTCCGGCCAGCGGTTCGCCGGTGCACAGCGCCAGCGCCGCGCGCAGGATCCCGGCCGCCCCGCCGGGATCCCCGGCGCGGCGGGCCGCCTCCGCCTCCTGGATCCCGGCCTCGAAGCGGTTCAGGTCGAACCAGGCCCCGGCCAGGCGCAGCGCGTAGCCGCGGCCGACCGAGGTGAGCAGCGTCGGCGGGGTGCGCGGGGAGCGGTCCGGTTCGAGTACGGCGCGCAGCCGGGAGACGTAGGTGCGCAGCGCGCCGAGGGCGCGGGGCGGGGCCTCCTCGCCCCAGACGCCGTCGATCATCTCGGCCGGCGTCACGGCGCGGCCCTCGCGGACCAGCAGCATCGCCAGGATGGAACGTTGCAACGGGGTGCCCAGATCCAGTTCGGCGCCGTCGCGCCAGGCCTGGACGGGGCCGAGTACGGCGAAGCGCAGGCCGTTGTCGCCGTCCTGTGCAGCCATGTTCGGTATCTCCACCCTAATGGGAAGTTTTATGACCAAATAATAGATCCTTTGTCGCCCGCCCCATAGCTCGCCTGGACGACCGGCCAGTCGGAGTGTTGATCGGCCGTTGATCGGGCGTTGAACCCCGCGCGGGACGCTGGTGCCGCAGCCGAGCACGGCCCCTACGGGGGCGGCCGTGCCCGGTTGACGGGGGCGAAGGGCGGCGGGGGGTGCCGCCGACGGAAAAGGCCCGCCCGGAATGAATTCCGGGCGGGCCTTTTCCCATCAGATCCAGCGAGAGGACTGCCGGGTTCACCCGGCAGGGGAATCGCTTCCCTGTTACGGTTTTTGCTTGAAACGGGCAGGGCTTGTCCGTCGCCCACCTCACCAGAGGAGAGCGAGAAGCCGCTCCCTTCAGGGAGCGGAGGAGTCACTAGTCCGAAGTTGCGGTGACGTTCACGCGGCCTCGACGAGTCCGAGCCGCTCGTGCAGGCGTTCTCGCACGAGCGGCCATTCGGAACTCAGGATCGAGTAGAACGCGGTATCTCGGACCGTGTCGTCGGCGCCCCGGCTCTCCGCCCGCCGCACACCGTCGAGGTGCGCGCCGAGGGCTTCGATGGCGGCTCGGGAGCGTACGTTCCGTACGTCCGCCTTGAGGGTGACGCGGTGGACCTGCCAGGTCTCGAAGGCGAGCGAGAGCATCAGGTACTTGCTCTCCCGGTTGACGCCGGTTCCCTGGGCCGAGGCGGCCAGCCAGGTGTAACCGATGTCCGCCACGGACGGGACCTCGCCCACCGCTCCACGCGCACCCGGCGGCCAGGGCATGGGGCCCTGCCAGTACTCCAGGTTCATGAGACGGGTGGCACCGACGATTCGGTCGGTGTGCAGCCACCGGATGGCGAAGGGCATCGTGCGGCCCTCCGCCTGCTCAGCCAGAGCGGCCTCCACGTAGGAGGCCATCTCGTCCCGGCCATGGGGGACGCGGGTGAATCCGTACGTCGTACGGTCTTCACCCGCCGCGGCGACGAGGTCGTCGACGGCCGCGAGGCTGAGCGGCTCCAGGCGCACGAGGCGCCCGGACAGGGTGACAAAAGCGGGCATGAGCACATGATGAGGGCTCTCTGCGACGCTCAATGCCAAATGGCGCGGGACATCTTCCCGAGCGTCCGGGGAAGCACCCGCCCGATCGCGCAGAGGGGATGAAACCGCAGCTCAGAAGGGTGCCCTCCAGCGTGCGGTCCGTGCGCTCCGGCGGGCCTTCTCCAAACTGAGACGTGCGCCCCGGGGGGCGGGGCTCCTCAGCGGGTGGAGCGCCGGGCGACCAGGCCGTCGAGGGCCCCGCCGAGGTGGTCGAGGGAGGCCGCGATCCAGGGCAGCGCGAGGGGGTCCGGGGCGCTCAGCGCGGCCAGCCGCTGCTCGGTGGTCTCGCCGTACAGGAGGCTGGTCGCCATCCGGACCCGGAGCGCCGCCGGGTCGTCGCCGAAGGCGTGCCCCGGGAGCACGCCGACGCCGTACGCGTCGAGCAGGAGCGCGGCCAGCCCGGCGGAGGTGGAGACGTCCCGGCCGGCCCCGGCGGGGTCCAGGCGGCCGGTGAAGTCCGGGTAGAGGTAGAAACCCCCCTGCGGGGCGGCCGTTCGCACGCCCGCCGCGGTGAGCCGGGCGTGCACCGCCCGCGCGACCGCGGCGTGCAGCCGCCTGCTGCCGCCGATCCGCTCGACGAGCTCGGGGGGCTCGGTGTAGGCGTAGGCCGCGGCCTGCTGGACGGGGGCCGCCGGGCTGGACCAGATCTCACTGGCCACCGCGAGCAGCCGGTCGCGCAGCCCGGCGGAGGGCAGCCGGGTCACGCCGATCCGCCAGCCGCCCAGGGCGAGGCTCTTGCTGAGCCCGCTGGTGACGACGGTGCGCTCGGGAGCCGCCTCGGCGGGGCTGAGGAAGCCGGCGTCCGGGTCGTGGACGAGGTCGCGGTAGATCTCGTCGGAGACGATCAGCAGGTCGAGCTCGCGGGCGACCTCGGCGAGCTGCTTGATCACGTCGGCCCCCGCGAGCGTCCCGCTGGGGTTGTCGGGGAGGGTGACCAGCAGCGAGCGCACGTCCCGGCCCGCGGCGCGGGCCCGCAGGACGGCGGAGACCACCCGTTCCGGGTCCGGTGCGCCGCCTCCGCCGGGGAGCGCCGGGACGGGCAGGGAGCGCACCCCGGCCAGTTCGGCCTGGGCGGCGTAGCTGACCCAGCTCGGCACGGGCAGCACGATGTCGCCGCCGATCGCGAGCAGCAGGCCGTACAGCAGGGGCTTGCTGCCGGGGCCGCAGACGACGAGCCCGGGGTCGGTGGGCAGGCGCCGTCGGGTCCAGTATCCGGCCGCCGCCTCGCGCAGCGCGGCGGCTCCCGCGACCGGTCCGTACCCGTTCTGCCCGGCCGCGGCGGAGAGCCGCTCCCGCAGGGCGGGGTGGACCGGCAGGCCCGCCTCGCCGAAGGCGAGGTTCAGCACGCGGTGGCCCGCGCGCCGCCTCCGGTCGATTTCTTCATTTGCCGCCAAAGTGGCGGAAAGAGTGATGTTCATGGCGATTCCCCCCTGTGCTGCGGAACGTTCCCAGCGTGGTGGGATGGAGGCATCACGACAAGCTTCGATTCATGTGGGTGGGCGTAAGGAGATCCGATGCTCGACCTGCGCCGCCTGGCGTTGATCTGCGAGTTCGCCCGGAAGGGGAGCATCGCCGCGACCGCCGCCTCGCTCGGGTACAGCCCGTCGGCGGTCTCCCAGCAACTGGCCGCGCTGGAGCGCGAGTCCGGCGCCACGCTGATCGACCGGACCGCCCGCAGCGCCGAGCTGACCGACGCGGGCCGCCGTCTCGTCGAGCACGCCGAGCGCATCCTGGCCATGGTGGAGACCGCCGAGTCCGATCTGTCCGCCCAGGCGGGGACCCCCTCGGGCCGGGTCACGGTCACCGCCTTCCCCACCGCCGCCGTGGCCTTCGCGCCCGCCCTGGCCCGGCTGCTGCGCCGCCACACCGCGCTGACCCTCCGGATGGCGCAGGGCCGCTCGGGGCGGGGCGCCCGCGAGGTCCAGTCGGGCACGGCCGACCTCGCCGTGGTGGACGACTGGTACGGCCGGATGCGCGAGTCGGAGACCATGCGGATCTTCCCGCTGCTGCGCGACCCGCTGGTGCTCGTGGTGCCGCGCACGCACCGCCTCGCCTCGCCGGACGAGCCGGTCGACCTGGCGGAGCTGCGCGACGAGCCGTGGATGGCCACCCCGGACGGCGAGCCCTCCCGGATGGCCGTCGACCGCATGATGGCCGAGGTCGGCGGGGCCGGGCCGGTGCCGTGGGAGTTCGAGGGGCTGAGCACCGTCCTCAGCCTGGTCGCCAAGGGCGTCGGCATCGCCGCGGTGCCCGCCCTGGCCCTGGCGGCGGGCGTGCGCGGCATCGCCGTCCGGGAGATCCCGGGGACCCCGGCCGGCCGCGACGTGCACGCGGTCGTCCGCGCCTCCAGCGTGCACCGCCCCGCCGTCGCGGTGACCCTCCGGGCCGTCCACACCGCCGCCCGCTACCTCGCGGCCGACCTCACCGCCCTCGAACCGGCGGTGCGCTGACACCCGTCCCCGTCCCGGCCCCCGTGCGCCGCGGCCGTCCCTGTCCCCGCGCCCGTCCCCGTGCGCCGCGGCCGTCCCTGTCCCCGCGCCCGTCCCCGTGCGCCGCGGCCGTCCCTGTCCCCGCGCCCGTCCCCGTGCGCCGCGGCCGTTCCCGCATCCGGACCGGGTGGATCCCGTACGGACTCCGCGCGGGCCCCGCAGGACGGCACGGCCGGACTAAACTCCCCACGTGCCTCCCTCCTACGCGCTCGAGAACCTGCTGTCCGACGGCGGGTCGAAGCTGGTGGCCGGGATCGACGAGGTCGGCCGGGGGGCGTGGGCCGGGCCGGTGGCGGTCTGCGCGGTGGTCACGGACCTGTCCGAGCCGCCCGCCGGGCTCACCGACTCCAAGCTGCTCAGCCGGGCCCGCCGCGAGGCCATGGTCGCCGAGATCACCGGCTGGGCCGCCGGGATCGGGTACGGCGAGGCGTCCCACGAGGAGGTCGACGCCCTCGGCATGACCGAGGCGCTGCGCCGGGCCGCCCGCCGGGCCCTCGCCGAGCTGCCGGTCCGGCCCGACGCGGTGATCCTGGACGGCAAGCACGACTACCTGGGCCCGCCCTGGCAGGTCCGGTGCGAGATCAAGGGCGACCTGTCCTGCGTCTCCGTCGCCGCCGCCTCGGTGATCGCCAAGGTCCGCCGCGACGCCTACATGGCCTCCCTCGGCCTCGACGCGTACGGCTTCGCGAGCAACGCCGGCTATCCCTCCCCGGTCCACCAGCGGGCCCTCGCCGAGCACGGCCCGACCGAGCACCACCGGCTGTCCTGGTCCTACCTCGACAAGCTGCCCCGCTGGCGCCACCTCAGGAGGCACCGCGACGCCGCGGCGGGCGCGGGCCAGCTCGGGCTCTTCGGGTAGCCGGGGCGATGGGGACGGCCGGGGCGATGCGGATCGGCGTCTTCCTGGTCGCGGCCGGCTTCCCCGGCCGCCCGCCGGGCGAGGTGCTGCGGGACACGGTCGAGGCGGTGGTCGCCGCCGAGGAGGCCGGGTTCGACGACGCGTGGATCGCCGAGCACCACTTCATGTCGTACGGCGTGTGCCCGTCGGCGGCGACGCTGGCCGGGGTGGCGCTGGGCCGTACCAGCCGGATCCGGGTGGGGACGGCGGTGAGCGTGCTGTCCACCCGGCACCCCGTCGACCTGGCCGAGCAGGCGGCCGTCCTCGACCAGGTCTCGGGCGGGCGCTTCCTGCTGGGCGTGGGCCGGGGCGGGCCGTGGGTGGACCTGGAGGTGTTCGGCACCGGGCTGGACCGGTTCGAGCGGGGCTTCGCCGAGTCGCTCGACCTGCTCTGCGCGGCGCTGGAGCGGGGCGAGGTCGCGGCCGACGGGGAGTTCTTCAGGTTCCGCCGGGTGCCGGTGGTCCCGGCGGCGCGGCTGCGGCCGGTGGTGGCCTGCACCTCGCCGGCGACGGCGGCGCTGGCCGCCGCGCGGGGGCTGCCGATGCTGCTCGGCATGCACGTCGGCGACGAGGAGAAGGCGGCCATGATCCGGGCCTACGACGCGGCGGACCCGGGACGGGCGGACGCACCGACACCAGGCCCGGCGGAGTGGCGCCGGGCGGGAACCGGTCCGGTGGGACAGGGCCGGGCCGGGTCCGGTCCGGCGGAGCCCGGTCAGGTGGGGTCCGGTCGGGTGGGGTCCGGTCGGGTGGGGTCCGGTCGGGAGGACGCCCCGGCGCGCGGTCCGGAGGGGCGGCGGGACCCCGGGCACGTCGCCGCCGCCGTGGGGTACGTGGCCGACTCGACGGCGCAGGCCGTACGGGAGCTGAGGGAGAGCATGCCGCGCTGGCTGGAGCCGGGGCTGGCGGGATACGTGCCGGTGGACGGGCGGCCTCGGCCGAGCCGGGACGTCCCGGCCTACGTGGACTTCCTGTGCGCGACGCACCCGGTCGGCTCCGCGGACCACTGCGTCGCGTCGATCCGGCGGACCGCCGCCGCGACGGGCCTGCGGCATCTGATCCTGATGGTCGAGGGCGCGGGCGACCACGCCCGGACGCTGGAGAACATCAGACGCCTCGGCACCGAGGTCCTGCCGCGGGTGCGTCAGACCGCGTGATCCCGGTGACGCCGGGTCCAGAGGGCTCAGGCATCGCGTAAGACCTGGTCCCTGACGGTCTCGTTGAGGTGGTGCGTTGACACCGGACCGAAGAGGCCTTCCAACTCCTCTTTGAGGGCCATGATCTCGACGAGGCCAAAGGATGCCCCTTCGGCACGCAGGTGGCGCAGATCGAGATCGCTGTCCGGCCGGTCATCACCACGGGCCACCGATCCGAAGACCGACAGCCCGCTGAAACCGAACCGCTCACGCAGAGCGGGGAGACGCTCCTGCGGGAGATCAAGATCCATCCGTGTCCGGGGTGATCAGCGTGACCGTCGGGAAGTAGGTCCTGTAGCGAGCCGTATCACGAGTGATCAAGCGGTACTTCTGCAGGGCGGCGTGGGCGCCTATGTAGAAATCCGGCAGCGGAGATCGCTTCTGTCCGCCGCGCTGTCGATAGGCCGCGAATGCCTTACCCGCCAGGAACCCCGCCTCGTAAGGAAGATCGTAACGTTCGATTTCACCCGCGGGCAGAGCCTCGTCGAGGTCTTCGATGCCGGTGAAGCCGACGGAGATTTCAGCGTAGATGACCTGGTTGATGGCTACCGGTCCTTCTTCTCTCGCTTGTGCTACCGCTTCATCCGACCAATCGGCCCACTTCGGGTCATCCATCAGAATGTCCAGCAGAACACAGGAGTCGACGAGAGTGATCGGTCGCTCGGGAACCGGCCGCAGGTGGACTCTATTCGCCACGGAGGAGTTCCATGAGCTCGTCGGTGCTCATCCTGATCGAGGCCTTGCCGCGCATGTGACGGGTCAGTCTCTTGCCTCTGCTCTCGCTGCCCTCGCTGCGCACGATGGTCAGTGTGCTGCCGACTTCGACCACGTCCACCTCGTCGCCTTCGGTGAGGTTGTACTTCTCGCGGAGGTGAGCAGGGATCGTCACCTGTCCTTTGCTGTTGATCCGCATCCCTGAACCGCCTGTTCGAGTGGTCATGTATTACCTCTACTACCTGATACTAGCCATGTCCTCGATTCCGGAGAATGGGAGGGCGCGGGCGGTCGGGCCCGCGCCCTGGAAGCGCCTGGTGGATCCGGTCAGCAGTCGACGAGTTCGGGGGACTGGTTGAGGATCTGGGATCGGGCGGTGGTGAACTCGGCGTGGGCCGCGGTGGCGGACGGGTCGAAGACCGCGACCCGGTGGCAGTTCTGGAAGGCCAGCTTCACTCCGAAGTGGCGCTCCAGGGCGCCGCGCATGGCGTCGCTGGCCAGGCAGCGCAGGAGCTGGCCGCGGGCCTCCTCGCTGGGCGGAGGGACGGTGTTGTCGGTGAACTCGGCGCCGGTGCGCGCCCGCTCCCGGACCAGGTCGTCGATCAGGGACCAGGCGTAGGGCAGGGAGTCGCGGACGCAGGCGACGAACGCCGCGTCGTCCACCTCGCCGGCCTGGGCCTGGTCGAGAAGGTCCTTGGAAACGGTCAGCGACATGCTGCGTTCTCCTCTCGGAAAGGGGATCTTTCAGACACTAGATCGGGTCCGTCCGCCGCTCCACCTAGCGCCGGAGCGACACTCGTGTGGGCCCGAAGGCGAAGTCCGGGTCGACCTGGGCGGCGAGGTCCTCGCCGACCGCCCGGTTCGCCCAGGCCCGGGCGTTGCGCAGGTGGAACTCGACGGTCTGGCGGCCGAACCGCTCCCAGTCCTTCTCCTGGGAGTCGACGTGCTTCAGCAGCACGCCGAGGGCGTCGGCGTTGGCGGGCTCCAGGTCCTCCAGGGTGAACGGGCGGCCCTGCTCCATGGCCCGCACCGCGGCCGAGTGCTCCAGGCAGACCAGCAGGTCGTCGCCGACGTGCTCGCGCAGGAAGGCGACGTCGCCGGGGTCCTGGACCTTGTTGCCGACGACGGCGAGGGGCACGTCGTAGTCGGCGGCGTACTCGCGGTACTGCCGGTAGACGCCGACGCCCTGCCGGGTCGGCTCGGCGACCAGGAAGGTCATGTCGAAGCGGGTGAACAGGCCGGAGGCGAAGGAGTCCGCTCCGGCGGTCATGTCCACCACGACGTGCTCGCCGTGGCCGTCGACGAGGTGGTTGAGGTAGAGCTCGACCGCGCCGACCTTGGAGTGGTAGCAGGCGACGCCGAGGTCCTCCTCGCTGAACGGGCCGGTGACCATCAGGCGGAGGCCCTCCGGCGTCACGGCCGAGAAGCGGGCGTGGACCGGGTCGTCGGCCGGGTCCAGGCCCAGCAGCCGGGAGCCGCGGCCGGGCGGGGTGGTCTTGACCATGGCGGCGGCCGAGGTGATGCGCGGGTTGTCGCCGCGCAGCCACTCCTTGATCTCGGCCAGGTGGGAGCCCATCGGGCGGGGCAGCCCGCCCTCCTCCACGCCCAGCACCATGCCCAGGTGCTGGTTGATGTCGGCGTCGACGGCGACGACCGGGCCGCCCTGACGCGCCGTGTATCTCGCGAACAGCGCCGACAGAGTCGTCTTGCCGCTGCCGCCCTTGCCGACGAATGCCACCCTCACGATGACGATCCAATCTGATTATGAAAACCATTGCAACCTCTGTGAGTGGCCATCATGCCACGGCGGGTGAGATCCGGGTGGGGGTTGACGGAAAAAGGGGCGCGCCGTGACCCCGTGCCGGGGGACCCGGATGCGGACCGTACGGTGCCGTATGGAATCGTCTCGAGTGGCGACCCGGCGGGGCCGGCCGGGCCGGGGCCCTTCCGGGGTCCGGATCCGGCCGCCCCGCCCCCTACTCTCCGATCGGGAGCGACCATGCCGCACGCCGTCGAATGGCCGGAGCTCCGCGCCCTCACCCAGGACGCGGACCACGTGGACGTCAAGACAGTCGAGGGGGACGTCACCCTCAGGGAGTTCCTGGCCGGACTCGTCTCCTACGAGCCGGACTGGATGCGCTTCCTCTACCGCGTCCGGGCGGGGTTCGTGCGCCTGCTGGGCATGCGCCAGGGGGAGCTGCCCTCGGCCGCGGGCATGCGCCCGCAGGACGTCCCGTTCACGCCCGGGGAGAAGCTGGCCTTCTTCACCGTCACCGAGGCCGAGGAGGGGCGCTACTTCGTGGCGGGCACCGCGGAGTCGCACCTGAGCGCGTGGATCGCGGTGGTGGCCGAGCCCGGCCGCTTCCACGTCGTGACCGTCGTGAAGTACCACCGCTGGACCGGGCCGGTCTACTTCAACGTCATCCGCCCCTTCCACCACCTGGTGGTCGCGGGCATGGCCAGGGCGGGGGTCGCGCCGGGGGCCGGGAGGGCGCACGCGTAGCGCGGGAGCCGGGAGGGCGCAGGCGTGGCCGCGGGGCCGTGCGCGGATCCACCGGGCGTCAGGGGCAGGTCTCGTCGAGGAGGACGGTCTCCTGAGGCGTGGGCGTGGGCGTGGGCGTCGGTGCCGGTGAGGGCGTGGCCGCCGCTGTCGAGCCGGGTTCCGGCGGTGGGCCCGATTCGGATTCCGGCGCCGCTTCCGGTGCCGCAGGTGCCGTCGGCGTGCGCGCCGGCGGGGCGGGGGTCTGCCGCGGTGCGGGGCGGGGCACGGCGGTGGCGGCCGGGGACAGGGCCGCGGTGGCCTTGCGCCTGATCAGGGCGTAGTCGGGTGCGACGGGGTCGATCACCGGCGGGACGAACTGCAGGCTCCTGATCCGGGTCCCCTTCACCTTCTCGGCCAGGTCGACCAGATGGGGCAGGAGCGCCCGGGGGATGTCGGTGGACACGGTGTCCAGCGCGGCGTCGGCGATCTCCTCGAAGCCGCCGATGACCGTCACCGGGTCGGCCTGCTTGGCCACGGCGTTCAGCAGGCACTTCTGCCGGCTCATCCGGACGTAGTCGCTGGTGTGGGTGCGGGACCGGCCGTACCAGAGCGCCTCCTCGCCGGACAGGACGCGGGTGCCCGGCTGGACGACGCCCTCGTTCCGCCTGCCGTACACGATGGGCTCGGGCACGGTGAGCCGCACGCCGCCCATCGCGTCGATCATCTTGGCGAAGCCCCGCATGTCGACCATCGCGTAGTAGGGCAGGTCCAGACCGAGGACGCCGCCGACCGTCCTCTTCAGCAGGGTGGGACCGCGCTCGCCGTCGGGGGTGCCGGGGACCGTCTCGGGGTGGTCCTCGGCGTACTGCCAGATCTCGTTCAGGATCCCCGGCGTGTGCGGCGGTTCGCCCGCGAAGCCGTGCGGGAAGCGGTCGCGGGCCGGGCCGGCCGGCATGGGGACGTGCTCCAGGTTGCGGGGCAGGCCGAGCAGGACCGTGTCGCCGGTGCGGGTGTCGACGCTCGCCACGGTCACGCTGTCGGTGCGCACGCCGTACCGGCCGGTGGCGGCGTCCGCGCCGACCAGCAGCACGTTGAGCCGTTCCCGGCCCTGCCACGGGTCGGCTGGCACGGGCGTGGTGCCGGCCGCGAACAGCGTGGTCATGACGTGCTGGGAGACGTGGGCGAGCCGGGCGGCGTACACCGAGGGGAGCATCACCAGCACGCACAATAGGCCCACGGCGAAGGCGGACAGGCGGCGGCCGGCGCGGCTGAGGCCCTGCGGCCGGAGGAGCCGGTAGGACCGGATGACCACGGCCACGGTGACGGTCCCCAGCAGCAGCGCCACCGCCCCGAAGGCCTGCAGCCAGCCGGGCCGCACGGCCAGGGTCAGCAGGAAGGACTCGGCGGTGAGGAGTGCGGCCGCGGCCGCGGTGATCAGGGTCAGGGAGGAGAGCATGAGCAGGGCCCCCGTCCTGCGCCGTCCGGCCCGCAGGTGGGCCAGGCCCCACAGCACCGCCGAGCCGAGCGTGAACGCCAGGCTCGATCCGATGCCGGGACGACGCCTGTGACCTGCCATCTGTTCACTATTCCCCGTACACCTCCGGGACTGCCGCAGGTTAGTACCGGATATCGGCTTATTAGGTCATGTATTGGGTCATGTCGCGATCCGGTCCGGCGGGAATGCCGGCCCCGCCGGGCTCACCAGTCCGCGGCGCCCGCGAACGACGTGGGCGTCGGACGGTAGCCGAGCACCTCGCGGGCGGCGGTGATGTCCAGCGTGCGCTCGACGGCCAGATGGCCGACGGCATACCGGGTCAGGCGGGGCGGCCGCGTCCGGCCGAGCAGCCGGGCGGCCGTCTCGGCGACGGCGGCGACGGGCTCGGCGAGCCGGAGCGGCAGGTAGTACGGCTCCGCGGCGACGCCCCGCTCACGCAGGATCGCGCGCAGCGCGTCGTCCAGGACGACCGGCTCGGCGTCGGTGACGTTGAGGACACCGCAGGTGCCGCGCCGTACGGCCTCGGCCGCGAGCAGGCAGGCCCGGGCCAGGTTCCCCACCGAGGTGAGGCTGACCCGCTGCCGCCCGTCGCCCACGGCGACCAGCCGCCGGCCCCGGACCGCGCCGAGCACGCGGGGGAGCAGCGTCGTGTCCCCGGGACCGTAGACGGCGTGCGGGCGCAGGACGATCACCCGGCCCGGAGCCGCCTCCGCGGCGGCCCGTTCGGCGGCGGCCTTGGACGCGCCGTAGACGTTGACGTACCGCGCGACCGGGGCCTCGTGCTCGCGCGCCATCACGGTCGGCCGGAACGGGTCGTAGACGCTCGCCGTGCTCACGTGCACGAACCCGGCCCGGGGGAACGCCTCCGTCGCGCTCCGGGTCCCGGCCACGTTGGCCGCCCAGATCTCCGCCGGCGGCCCCCAGTCCGTGACGCCGCCCGCGCAGTGGACCACCGCGTCCACCTCCGGCAGCCCGGGCCGCAGGCCCCGCCCGCCGAGCAGATCCCACGCCAGGTATGGCGCGCCGCCGACATGGGCGGGCTCCACCGCGGGCCGCCGCCCGAAGGCGTGCACCTCCCAGCCCTCGGCACGGGCCGCCCGGCACACCGCGCCGCCCGCGAACCCCGACGCGCCCGTCACCGCGATCCTCATCGCCGGACCCCGCTCCTCCCGGTCGCCGGCACCTGCCCCGCCGGGCCGTTCACCGCGTCGCCGGCCGCGTCGGCCGCCCGGCCGTTCGCTGGGCCGTTCGTTCGGCCGTTCACCGCGTCGCCGGCCGCCCGGCCGTTCGCAGGGCCGTCCGCCCGGCCGTTCGCAGGGCCGTCCGCCCGGCCGCTCGGGGAGGCCGTCCGGCGGCGGTCGACCGCGGCGCTCACCGGGCCACCAGGGCGCGGAGCGCGGCGCGGTCGAGCTTGTCGGCGCGGCCGGAGCGGGGGAAGGCACCGAGCGCGACGATCCGGTCGGGGAGGGCGCCGGCGTCCACCAGGTCCGGCAGGGCCCCGCGCAGCCGCGCCTCGTCGTAGCCGGACGCGGGGACGACGGCGAGCACGACCTCCTCGTCACCGGTCTCCGGGTCGGCCAGGCCGACGATGGCGGCCTCGGCGACGCCGGGCAGCGCGGTGATCGCGGGCTCGTAGAGGCCGGGGTAGATGTTGAACCCGTCGCGCAGGATCATGTCCTTCTTCCGGCCGAGCAGGACCAGCCGGCCGCCGGAGATCCGGGCCAGGTCACCGGTGGCGACCTCGCGCAGCGGCTCCCCGCCCAGGTAGCGGCCGGCCAGGTGCGGCCCGGAGACCAGCAGCTCGCCGTCCTCGGCCAGGCGTGCCCCCACCCCAGGCAGGGGAGCCCCGAGCAGGTCGCCCTCGGCGCCCGACCCGGTGTGGGCGAGCTTCTCCTCCGCCGAGGCGATGGAGATGGGCAGGGCCTCGGTCATCGCGTAGACCGACAGCACCTGCGGACCCGCGGCGACCGCCCGGCGGAGCACCCCGGCCGGCGCGGGGGCGGAGCCGAGCAGCAGGTGGCGGAGCGTCCTCGGCAGCCGGGGCGTCTCGCGGAGCAACCGGTCCAGGCGGACCGGGACGGCGAAGGCGTGGGTGGCCTTCCGCTCCGCCAGCTCCGCCGCGAGGGGCCCCCGGCCGGGCAGCGACCAGGTGGCCCCGGCCATCAGCGCGGGCAGCCCCAGCATCAGCTGGTCGGTGTGCACGACGTCGCCCGGCCCGAGCGGGAAGGCGCTGCGGAACAGCTCCAGCCCCGCCGCGAGCGACCCCCGCGTGTGCACCACCCCGCGCGGACTGGCCGTGGTCCCGGAAGTGAAGATCACCGCGGCGGGCCGGTCCGCCCGGGACGGTCGCGGTCCGGGGTTCCCGGGGCCCTCCGGCGGCTCCGGCAGGCGGCTCAGCCGCAGCGCGCCGCGCGGCACCCCGGGCAGCCAGGGCCCGGCGTACAGGTGGCGGACCGGATGGCCGGGGAGGGGGTCGCGCAGATCGGGCAGGAGCAGGCCGCGGCGGCGGGCCAGGGACCTGAGCGGCCCGCTCAGGGTGTGCAGCAGCGACTCGGTCACCACCCACCTGGGCCGGGTGGCGGCCATCCGGGCGGCCAGCACACCGGGAGCCAGGCCCGGATCGGCCAGCACGAGCGTCCCGCCCGCCGCCACCGCGCCCAGCGCCGTCACCACCGCGTCCACGCCGGGCCGTACCGCGAACAGGACCCCGTCCCCCGGCTCCAGCCCGTCCATGGCGGCCCGGACCGTGTCCACCCGGCGGGCCAGCACGCCGTAGGCGATCTCCCGGCCGCGGCCGTCGACGAGCGCGGTCCGGTACGGTTCCCGCCCGGCGGCGGCCATGATCCCGGTGACGATGTCGTTCATGCGGCGGCGGTCCAGGGGGTGGAAGGGGTCCCGGCGGTGCCCGCGGGACGGCGGTCCGTCGGGTGGGGGCGGTCCGGAGAGGCGGGGAGGTTCATGCGGCGGTGATCCACAGGTGCTCGTAGGTGGGGATGAGGACCCCTCTGGCGGCGCGCCGTCCGGTGACGCGGACGCCGCGGGACAGCACCGTCGAGGCCACCGCGCGGATCTCCGCCAGGGCCAGCGGGTAGCCGATGCAGAAGTGCGGGCCCGCACCGAACCAGAGGCGGCGCAGCTCGGGAGGGTGCGGGCGGGACGGGTCGAAGGGACCGTGGGCGCGGGTGCAGTTGTGGGTGACGATCAGCACCCGGTCGCCGGGCCGTACCGCGACCCCGCCGACCCGCGCGGACTCGGAGACCGAGCGGAGCATCAGCGGGGTGGGGGTGGTGACCCGCATGGCCTCGTCGATCACCCGGTCCAGGTCCTCCACGACGGCACGGCGGTCGAGGCCGTGGTCGAAGACCAGTGCCACCAGGCGGGGCACGAGGGTGGCGACGGTCTCGGTACCGGTCAGGAAGAACGCTCCGGCGGCACCCCGCGCCTCGGCCGCGGACAGTCCCAACTCCCGCATCCGGCCCATGACGGTGGACGGATCCCCCGCCTCGTAGGCGGCCTGGGCGATGTCCCCGATCCGGTCCAGGACCTGCCGGGCGACCGCGACCTGCCGGTCCGACAAGCGCCGGGAGCGCAGCGAGACCATCGAGACGACCCGCTCCCCCGCGGCGAACAGCTCCCTGGCCCGTGCCTCGGCGACCGAGGCCGAGCCGGGACGTGACCCCGGGCCCGAGCCGGGGCCTGTTCCGGTCTCTCCGGCGGCCTTCGAGCCGGGGCCTGTTCCGGTCTCTCCGGCGGCCTTCGAGCGGGGGTCCGGGCCGGGACGTGAACCGGGAGCCGAGTCGAGGTCCAGACCGATGGTCCGGCAGATGACGGCTCCGGCCATCACCCGCATGGCGTCCACCAGGTCGACGGTCTCGCCGCGCGCCAGGCGCGCGTCCAGCGCCGCGAGCGGCTCGCGCAGCACGTCGTCCACCAGGCCCGCGACGTAGGCCGGGGTGAACAGCGGCATCAGCTTCCTGCGCAGCGCCAGGTGGTCCGGGCCCTCCATGTTGAGCAGCACGGACGGCCCGAGCACCGGCGTCCACAGGTCTCCCGGCGAGCCGGGGCCGTCCTTGCGGAAGCGCTCGTCGGTCAGCACGGCACGCGCCACGGAGGCGTCGTTGACCACCACGCCCAGCCCCGGCACCCGGACCACCGGCCCGAGGCGGGCCAGCAGGCGCATCAGCGGGTAGGCGAACGGGTGGGCGGCCAGGTAGAGGCGCGTCTCGTGGTCCGTCAGCCGGTCCGTCAGCCGGTTCACGGTCCGGATCACCGGATGTCGACCACGTCGGGCCGGTAGCGGTGGTCGGCGTACCAGGCCAGCGTGCCCGCCAGGCCGTAGGCCCGCAGCCGCCGGACCGAGCCGTACACCACGACGTCGCGGCGGGAGCCGTACGCGGCGGTGACCTTCCTGACCCGGTTGACCAGGGCCCGGTCCTCGTGGACCTCCTCGATCGCGGTCCGCGGGAAGCCGCCCGCGCGCTCGTAGAGCTCGGCGGTGATCGCGAGGTTGCAGCCGGGCATCATCACGTACGGCCCCTTGTGCAGCGGGTCCCGGTTGCCCGGACGGAACCGGCCGAACGCCGCCGCCACGTCGATCACGAACGGGATGAGCCGCCGCTCCCAGAACCTCAGCGGGAACTCGTCGGTCCGGGGCACGAGCCGCCCGCCGACCATCTCCAGGCCGTCGCCGAACGCGCGGCGGATGTTCCGCACCCAGTCGGCGCGGGGCAGGCAGTCGGCGTCGGTGCGGGCGACGTGGGTCGCCCCGTGCGCGACGGCGTGCCGCACGCCGGTGTCGGAGGCCGCGCCGGTGCCCTTCCGGGGTTCGCGGATCACCTGGACGCCGTGCCGCCGGACGACCTCGGCGGTGCCGTCGGTGCTCGCGTTGTCCACCACGAGCAGCGTGAAGCCGCGATCGTCCTGCGCCGCCAGCGCGCGCAGCGTCGCCTCGATGCCGGCGGCCTCGTTGTACGCCGGGACGATCACCCACAGGTCCATCACATCTCCGCCAGCATCACGCCCATGCTGATCCCGCCGCCCAGGCCCAGCAGCGCCACCCGGTCACCGGGCTCCCAGGAACCCAGCGCGAGCTGGAGCGGGAGCGTGGCCGAGGCGCAGTTGCCGTGGTCGGGCAGGCTGACGACCAGCCGGTCCTCAGGGATGTCCAGCACCTCGGCCAGGAAGCGCAGGTACGGCATCGCGACCTGGTGGACCGCTACGACGGCGAAGTCGTCCCAGGTCAGGCCGGTCCGCTTGAGCGCGTTGAGGAAGATGTCGGGACCGATGCGCTCGAAGGCCTCCTTCAGCCGCCGCCCGTCGCCCTGGAAGTAGGAGTACTCGGGGTCGCGGGGGTGGACCGAGCCGCCGCCGGGCAGGGTGCCGACCGCCCACGCGGCGGAGTCGGCGGAGAAGTCGCGGTGGAAGATGCCGCGCTCGGGGTCCGCCTCGACGAGCACGGCCGCCCCGCTGTCGGAGAGCGTGTATCCGGCGAAGGAGTCCACGAACTGCGCCCGGTCCCGGACCCGCCACCGGATCGCCCGCGACGGGGTCTCGCCGGAGCAGACCAGGACCTTGCGGTGCGCCCCGGACAGGATCAGCGCCTCGGCCACCTGGATGCCGTTGAGCAGGCTGTTGCAGGCGTTCTTGACGTCGAACACCGGGCACGACAGGCCCAGCTTGGCCGCCACGATGTGCGCGGTGGCGGGCTCGACCATGTCCTGCGAGGCGGAGGCGAAGATCATCAGGTCGGCGTCGGCTCCCGCCCCGGGCGGGGCGAGCCCGCGTACGGCCTCCACCGCCAGGTCGGACGCCTGCTGGTCCTCGCGGGCCACGTGCCGCAGCCGGATCCCCGTCATGCGCTCGACGATCCCCCGGTGGGGGGCGTATCCCTCGATCCGGCGCTCCACGTCCGAGCTGCTCAGCGTCCGTTCGGGCAGATACGTCGCGACGCCCGTGATACGGGCCTTCATCGCGCCCCCTAATCGGTCAGGTCTCCCGGTGCCTGCGCAATGTATAACCCGAAATGGCATTTCTCCTAGTCAGGGAGGATCGACGGAGCCGGCCGAGGTGTTCCGCGGGGCGGAAGCGCCCGGTGGAGCCGGCTCGCGGACCCTCCGGCCCGAGGACTCCCGCGGGAGCAGCGAACCCGCCTGCCGGAACCCGGGGACGGCGGAGGGTGAGGACGGCGGAAGCCGGAGACACCGGTGGGTGAGGACGGCGGGCGGCGGGGACGTCGGCGGGCGGCGGGGACGTCGGCGGGCGGTCGAGCCCGTCAGGCGCTCGCGCAGGAGTCGTGGGTGGCGTCGAAGCCCTTGATGCCGTCGGTGCCGCCCGGGCGCAGTTCCTTGACCCCCCGCCAGTCGTCGCCGATCACGAGGACCAGCCTGCCCGTCGTCCCGGCGGAGACGAACCGCCCGGTGGAGGCCAGCAGGTCGCGACTGAGGACCGGCGCCTTCGTCGCGCTCCGCGGCGAGTAGACGACCGTGGTCCGGGGGCGCGGCTTGCGCGCCGTGTCCCCGATCCTGGAGATGTGGTAGCCCCGCTCCTCCAGCTGGGCCGCGACCAGCGTGCCCAGACCGGAACGCCAGGTCCCGTTGCGCACCTCGACGTCGATCTGCGCGCGCGGCACCCTGGTCTGCCCTCCCCTGACCCCCGATCCGGTGAGCGGCCGGTCGTGCGCGACGATGCGGAACAGCTTCGTGCTCAACGGCTCGACCCACTCCACCTTCCCCGGGTGGACGAGCGAGTAGCGCCACGGTGTCGTGACGAAGCGGATCCGCCCCGCGGCCAGGCCCCTGGCACTGAGCGCGAGGTCCTTCATCACGGCGGGGGTGAGACCGGGGTCGGTGGTGACCGACCGGGTGGCCGCGTCGAGGAAGCCGAAGAGCCGGGCGGGGTCGCTGAGCGTCTCGCCGCTCATCACCTTCTTCAGCATCGAGGCGATGAACATCTGCTGCCGCTGGATGCGCCCGATGTCCGAGCCGTCGCCCAGGCTGTAGCGGGCGCGGACGTAACCGAGGGCCTGCTCGCCCCGGAGCGTCTGCCGTCCGGCGTCGAGGGTGAGCAGGGCCTTGGTGTCGTTGATCGGCTCCGGCACGCAGACCTCGACCCCGCCGACCGCGTCGACCATGTCCTTGAACCCGGTGAAGTCGACCTTCACGAAGTGGTCGATGCGGATGCCGGTGAGCGTCTCGACCGTCTTCCAGGTGCAGGCGATGCCGCCGTAGTTGAACGACTCGTTGATCATCCCCACGTGGGGGTACTGGCCGGGCAGCCCGTGCCGGCCCCGGCAGGCGGGGAGCGGGACCATCGAGTCGCGCGGGAAGCTGACGACCACCGCGTTGTCGCGCTTCGGCGAGATGTGCGCGAGCATGATCGTGTCGGTACGCTCCCCGGGGAACCGCCCGTACTTCGCGTTCCTGCCGTCGCGCTGGTCGGAACCGACGATCAGGACGTTCACCGCCTTGCCCGCGGCCTTCACCGGGCGCGGCCCGAGGTCCTCCGAGCCGACCTCGACGTGCCGGACGTTCCCGGACAGCCTGACGTACGCGCCGACCACCGTCGCGCTCACCCCGACCGTGACGGTCGTCACCGACGCCACCAGCCACCACACCCACCGGCGACGCCGCCGCCGGGGCCTCACCGGGTCCGCGGGCCTCGGAGGCGCGTCGGTCGATCCACTGCTCACCAGTTGTCTCCAGCGTGGAGGAACCGGCCTGCGGGCCGGATCCTGACGTGACTCCGGAAGGGGACGGGCCGGGGGCGTACGTCCCTGGCAGGGGAGCCGTGCTCCGGCTGCCGCCGAGTCTACTGAGCGTTCTGCGGAGTTCCGGGAAACTCCGGCGTACCTCTCTGACGTGGCGTGATGGCGGAACGCGGCTCCTGTTACGATCCGCCGATGATGATCCGAGATGGTGGCCCCGATGACGTTCGGGCCGTTCTGGGGATGTTCGACAGCGCGGTGGCGTGGCTGACGGCGCAGGGCCGTACCGGGCAGTGGGGCAGCGAGCCGTTCTCCACCGACCCCGCCCGCGTGGCGCGGGTGGAGGAGTGGGCGGCGGGCGGCGGGATGCGCATCGCCGAGGTCGACGGGGAGCCGGCCGGCTGCCTCGTCGTCGGAGCGGCGCTGCCGTACATCACGCCCGCCCCCGAACCCGAGCTCTACGTCCGGTGCCTGGTCGTCGACCGGCGCTTCCCCGGCCGGGGCGTCGGCGCGGCGCTGCTGGAGCGGGCCCGCGCCGAGGCGGCCGAGCGGGGGATCCCGCTGGTCCGGGTGGACTGCTACGCCGGTGACGACGGCCGCCTGGTGAAGTACTACGAGAGCCAGGGCTTCACCAGGACCGAGCCGTTCACCGTGGGCGAGTGGCCGGGCCAGCTCCTGGAGATGCGACTCTGACGGCCGCCCCGCCCCCGGAGCGGACCGGGCGGGCGACGAGCCCGCCGGGCCGCGCCGGCCGTACCGGTCCGGTACTGCCGGCCCGTCCCGGCCGACCGGTCCGGTACGGCCGTCAGCCGCCGGCCTTCATCGGGTAGATGCGCACCCAGTCGACCTCCATCCACGCCTCCCCGTTGCTGCCCTCACCGGGGAACCAGTCGAGCTGCAGGCAGAGCGACATCGGGCTGCGGGTGGAGTGGGACGAGCGGAACCACTCGCGCCCGTCGAGGTAGCCGACGACCCCGGCGGGGCTGTTCTCCACGGCGTAGGTGTGCCAGCCGGTCATGTCCACGTCGGCGTAGCCCAGCTCGTGCCCGCCCTTGGGGGTCTCCAGGAAGAAGTCCGCCCGCTGCCGGTTGGGATCGTTGTAGACCCCCATGAAGTCGATCTCCTCGCGGGTGGCGCTGTACTCGCTCCCGCCCCCGCCGTTCGGCCAGAGCAGGGCCATCGGCCGGTAGGCGCCCGCGCCCCGGTACAGGCGGATGCGGGTCTCCCACCGGCCGTACGACTGGGCGTGGCGGGCGCCGAGCCCCGCCGTGGTCCCGTCGGGCAGGCCGTGCAGGTAGAGCGCGCCGTTGCCCAGGTAGAGCTCCTTGGAGGTGCGGCGGCCCTTGCCCGCGTGCCCGGGGGTGTCGTAGAAGACCCAGTCGGACGAGTCCAGGTACTCGTCCTCGAACTCGGCGCACCAGACCGGCGCCCCCCAGCCGCGTGCCTTGGCGGCGCTGGAGCCGTCGGGGGCGGCGGGGCAGGCGGACGAGGCCTCGGCGGGCGCGGCGCCGAGCGCGGTGCCCAGGGCCAGCATCGTCACCATGCTGAGAACGGCTGTCCGGGCGCGGGAACGGAGGATCATGGATTGCTCTCCTGGAATCTGGCGCAGAGCGTGGGTGGGCTGAAGGCCCAGCAACCAACCTGAGCGGGGGCCGAACGGCCCTTGGCAGACGGGTCCGCCGTCGAGGCCGCGGGGAGTGCGAAGACCCACCGAGGCGTCGCCGACGTCTGCTGACCATCATGCTCCGCCGCAGGTGAGCTGTCAGGAGAATCGGTGGTACGGCCGTGCCAGGGAGCGAGATTCCAGCAGGTGGCGGCGGTGCCGGAGGGCGGGCAGAGCTCCCGGAACGACGGCAGGGGAAGCGGCACGACGTCCGGCGCGGCCGGGGATCCGGAGGCCTGCGGCAGCGGGGAGCGGACCGGGAGCGGCTCCTCCGACAGGACCTCGGCGGCGGCCTCCGGAGCGGGCGGGACGGTTCTCCGCGAAGGGGCCGGGTCCGGAGCGGGCCGCCGGGTGGCGGCGGGCCTCGGGGTGGCCGTCCGCGGTCGCTCCGAGGAGCCGGCGTCCGGCGCAGGCCGCCGTGTGCCCGACGGGCTGGGCGAGGGCTTGGCGGTGGCTCTGTCCGGTACGGGCTCCTGCGTTCCCTTCTGCGGCTCCTTGTCCGGCTGCTTGCTCGGTTCCTCGTCCGGTCGCCCGTTCGGTTCCTTGTCCGGGTTCTTCTGCGGGCCCGCGTCCGGCTGCCTGCTCGGTTCCCTGCTCGGCTGCTTGTCCGGTTGCTCGTCGGGGTTCTTCTGCGCGCCGTCCGGTTGCTCGTCGGGGTTCTTCTGCGCGCCGTCCGGCCGCTCGTCCGGCTTCTCGGGGGCGTCGCCGGGGGGCGCGGTGCGCTGAGGGCCCGGCGTGCTCGCGGGGTGGGGAGGTTCCGCCGAGGGCGGAGCGTCTTCCGCCGGCCTCTGGACCTGGCTCCGGGAGGATTCGGCCTTCCGCTTCTCCGGGTTCTCCGGCACCGCCGTCCCGCCCCGGGCGGTGCCGGGACCGCGCGTCGCGGCCGAGGAGGCCGAAGGCGCGTCGGCGGTGGGGGCGGGCACCGGATCGTCCCCGTCCGGAGCGGGGTCGTCCTCGGCCTCCTGCTCGGACGGCGGCACGCTCTCGCTCTCCGGAGCCCGTTCCCGGTCTGGCTGCGAGGTCCGCTCGGACCGTTCCTCGGGGGTGGATCCGTCCTCCCCGGGAGCGGGTCGCTCTTCTTCGGGGGCGGGTCCGTCCTCCTCGGGAGCGGGTCCGCCCTCGGGCTCCGGAGCCGCCGGAGGCTCGGGGTCCACCGGGATCGGCAGCGGGTCGTCCTGGGCGGTCGGTGCCGGCCCGGGGGCCGCCGCGGCGACCCAGGGCTGGGCGGTGAGGGCGCCGGCCGTCGCGGACACTCCCGCGAGGAGGAGTCCGGAGACGAGGGTGAGGCGCCGGGAGGAGCTACGTGGGGGCATGAGGGCTCTTCCTCGATCTGTCGCGGTATATGAGTCGGACCGGTCACGGGGCCGGGCCGGTTACGGGACGGGAGCGGTGGGGCGGGGCCCGGTCACCGGGTGGGGGCGGTGACGGCCTTCCAACCGGCCGCGGTGAACTCGGGGGTGCCGGGGAGGGCGACCTGCGGCACGACCGTGGGCAGCGGATCGGGTGTGTTGACCCAGTCCCCCGCCCCGGCGCGGACGGTGGGGTGCCAGACCATCAGCACGCTCATGGCGACGGGGCTGGAGTACGCCGGTCCGTCGTCCTCGGCGCCCTTGGTGGCGGTCACCCGCACCAGGAGGGAGACCTGCACCTGGTCCTCCGCCCGCTTGTGCCACTGCACGCCGATCGTCTCCGTCCGCAGGGCCGCCCCCTCGGGCAGCTTCCCGTCCGCGGGCAGCCCGATGGTCTCCCGCCAGCCGCGGGCGGTGGCCGCCGCGGCCTTGCGGGCCTCGTCCTGCTGCTCCGGCGGGGCGTACAGGACCGCGGCCTGCTCGGCCTGGGCGGAGTCCAGCGTCCAGGCGGTCTCCAGCGCGGCCGCCGCCGCCGAGGCCGCGCCCAGCTCGGTGCGGGGGAACCCGACGGGATAGCCGGCGTCGCCCTGGTAGGCGGAGGGCGAGGCGAGGGTGATCGCGGCCGGGGCGGTGGCGGAGGGCGAGGCGGCGGCCGGTTGCGGAGCCGTACCGGACCTCAGGAGACGCCACCCCACGACCGCCGCCACGATCAGCCCGACGACCGCGAGGACCACGATGACCCTCCGCCGGGACGCGCGTCCCGGCGGGCCGAGGTCGACGTCGAGCACGGAGTCCTCGACGGCCGGCGGCACTAGTGGCTCCGGTCGGGGTGCAGGCTGAACGCCTGGCCCGCCGCCGCGGCCAGCCGCAGGTAGGCGCCCCGGGTGGTGGGCCGCAGGCGGGCCAGGTCCACCTCCGCGCCCTCCTTGAGGTGGGGGTCGTAGGGGATGCGGATCACGGTGCGGCACCGGGTGTTGAAGTGGCGTTCCAGCAGGTCGAGGTCCACGTCGGTCTTCGGCTCCACCGCGTTCAGCACCACGATGGCGTTCCGTGCCAGGTCCGCGTGGCCGTGGGCGTTGAGCCAGTCCAGAGTCGCGGCGGCCGAGTTGGCCCCGTCCACCGCGACCAGGCTGACCAGCACGATCTGGTCGGCGAGGTCCAGGGTCGCGCCCATGGCCCCGTGGAGCAGGCCGGTCCCGCAGTCGGTGATGCAGATCGAGTAGTAGCGCTCGATCAGCCCGGCGACCGTACGGTAGTCCTCGGCGTTGAACGCCTCGCTGACGGCCGGGTCGGTGTCGGAGGCGAGGATCTCCAGCCGGGCGGGCGACTGCGAGGTGAAGGCCCGGGCGTCGGCGTAGCGGACGATGTGCGGCGCCTCAGCGAGCAGGGTGCGGATGGTCGCGGCGGTCTCCGACTTGACCTTGAGGCCGAGCGTGCCCCGGTCGGGGTTGGCGTCGATCGCGATCACCCGGTCGCCCCGCAGGGAGGCGAGGGTGTTGCCCAGGGCCGCGGTCGTCGTGGTCTTGCCGACCCCGCCCTTGAGGCTCATGACCGCGATCCGGTGGTGCCCCCGCGCGACCGGCGTCTGGGCCTGGGCGATCAGTGTGCGCCGCTCGATCTCCGCCGCGGACTCGGCGGGGATGATCTTCTTTCCGGAGAGCAGCCAGACGAGCCGCCGCCAGCCGCCGGAGGGCTCCGGCCGCCGGTTGGTGAGCAGGTGCTCCGCGGTGAGCGGGACCGACTCCAGTTGCGCGTCGGACGGGGCGGGCGGGGTGGAATGGATCTGGGGGGAGGTCTCTGTCATCGTCGGGGGTCCTTTCGTGCGGAACGGTGCGCCGGCGCGGGGGCCGTCAGCAGGTACGCCAGCGCACCGTCGTGGAGATCGAGTCGTCGGGTCCGTGGAGGGTCAGCGGGACGGTGACGAAGGGGGCGGGGCCGCACCAGTGGCGCACCCGCAGGGCGCGCAGGGTGATCACACTCGTGTCCCCCCGCTCCAGGGTCCCGCCGGAAGGGCTCACCACCAGCCCGGGAGCCGCCGCACGCCAGGTCAGCGGCTCTCCGGAGGTGACGGTCAGGGTCATGCTGCCCCGCCCGTACTCGTCCAGCGTCACCTCGACGGGCAGGGGCACCCGGGCGGCGAGCGTGCCCTCCTCGGCGGCGAGTGCGCTCTCCTCGGGGAAGGCCGCGGGCGGGGAGGGCGCGACGGTCGTGGCGGCCTGGGGCCTGGAGGACGGCAGGGTCCCGGCCGGGCGCTCACCGCCGACGGGACCCAGGAGGTTCATCCCCGTCAGGGTTCCCGCGGTGCCGGCGACGACGATGACGACGATCTTCAGCGTCGTCGTCCGGAACCTGTTCCCCGCCCATGTGAGCGCCTCGGCGAAGCGCGCCCTCGACCCGTCGTGGGGGTGTACGGGATCAGGGGGACCGGTGGAGGAGGGGATGGAGAGAGGGACGTCGAGGTTCGCTCGCCCGGCGCGGGACGCGATCTGGGAGAGCAGCGCGTCGTAGAGCGGGGTGTCGTGCTCCGGGCGCCCCGGCGGCGCGGGCGCCGCCGGGGGCACGGGGGCGGCGAGGGGAACGGTCCTCTCCCCCCGGGGAGGGACCGCCGCGGACGGCTGCGACGGCGCGGGCCGTGCCGACGGCGCGGACCGCGGCGGGTACGGCTTCACGGCCCGCGACGGGTACGGCTTCGCGTACGGCGCGGTACCGCGACGCGGCGCGGTTCCGCGACGGGGTGCGGGCAGGTTCGCGCGTGGCGGATCCGCGGCCGCGGGCGGGACGGAGGCCGCGGGCGGGACGGGGGCCACGGGCGGGACGGGGGCCACGGGCACGGCGTCCAGGATGCGGGTCCCGGCCTCGGGGGTGAGCGGGGGGAGCGGAGGATGGGAGATCATCTGCGGGACCGTGTAGCGGATGTTGATCGGCCGCGTGCAGGCCGGGCACCTGACGATGTGCGCGAGCAGCTCCTCTCGCGCGTGACCGGGTCCGCCGGGCGGTTCGGGGTGGTCGCCGGAGAACGCGGAAGCGGCCAGCGCACGCAGCTCGGGGCAGGTCGGGCGCCCGTGGGCGAGGCCGTCCAGGGCGCTCACGAGCGTCTCGATGATGTCCTGGGTCCTGGTCGCCAGCCGGTCGACCTCCTCCACGGGGAGGGTCAGCACGTACGCGAGGTCCTCCGAGGTCAGCTCGTGACGGAACATCAGCCGCAGCGCCTCGGTGCCCAGCGGGTCGGCGACCCCCCATCCCTGTTCGATCAGCAGGACGTCCGGCATGCCCGGCCCGCCACCCGGCACGTATCCGTCCCGGTGGCCGGGCCGGGTGAAGCAGTCCCGCCGCAGGACGGCCAGCAGCCGGGCCCGGACCGAGGCGTTCTCCGAAACGTTCTCCGAAACGTTCTCCGAGGCGTTCCCCGGGGCGGAGCGCACGCCGCACACGGCGACGGCGGCGGCCACCGCCGCCGTCGCCCGCTCCGGCCCGAGATGGTAGGCGGCGTAGTCCAGCAGGTGCGCGCCGTGCTCGTGCACCCATGCCCTCCACTGGCCGGGGCCGAGCACGGCGTTCCCGGTTCCGGTGGATGAGTTCACGGGCCTGAGTACCCGGCCGGGTCCGGAGCGGGCCCGCCGTGACCCGGATCGCCGTAACCGCCGGGGGCACCGTAACCGCCCGGATCGCCGTAACCGCCGGGGTCGCCGTAACCGCCGGGGTCGCCGTAACCGCCGGGGTCGCCGTAACCCGGCTGGTCGGACGGCACGGAACCGAGCCCTCCGGGGTCGGGCTGCCCGGGCAGGGCGGGCTGCTCCTGCCCGCCGGACCCGGCGGGCCGCTCCTCGGGTCGGGCGGGCTGGACGAACGGATCGGTCTGCCCGTCCTGACCGCCCTGTTCGTTCTGGCCGTTCTGGCCGCTCTGGTCGGTCTGCGGGGCGCCGGACCGGGCGGGGGACGGGTCCGTCACCACGAGTTCCAGGCTCCGCTCGGAGAGGCCGGTGAACTTGGTCCAGTTGCTGACCTCACCGGGGGCCGGATCGGCGAAGAGCCAGCGGAGGAAGGCGGGCCACTGGCACGAGTCGCGGGGGACGGCGTTCTCGGGAAGAGTCACGCCGTCCTGAGCGGAGCGCAGCTCCGCCAGCTCGGCGGCCGAGTAGTTACGGCAGGGAGGGGTGCCCGGCGGGGCGATGTTGAGGTCCCACACGCCGTTGGCGTCGGTGTACCGCATGTTCCGGTCCAGTCCGAGGGCCTGCTGCGCGCGCCGGAGGAGCTCGGGGTCCTGGAAGACCGGGAGCGAGACGCCGCCGTCGGGGGAGCGCTGCTCGGCGGGGAGGTCGGCGGGGCGCGGTGCGTCCCCGTCCTGGTTCCCGGACCCGTCCTGGTTCCCGGACCCGTTCGGGACCTGGGCGTCCGGGACCTGAACGGGCGGAGCCTGGGTCTCCCCTGGAGCCGGCGCCCGGTTCTCCGGATTCCTCTCACCGCCCTCGGGCGCGGGCGCGTGCGTGTCCTGCGGTGCGGGCGGGTCTCCGGCGTTCCTGCGGTCCTGCGGGGCCTGGCCTCCCTGGGAGGGCCGTGCCGGCTTGAGCGTCCTCACGGAGGGCGGCGCGTGCTCGCCTTTCTCCACGGGCGGCTCGGGATTCGCGGTTCGCGCGGGCCGTTTCGCCGGGTGCGTGGGCTTCCCCGTCCCCGCAGGCCGGTCCGCCGGATTCCTGGTCTCCGTCGGTGTGTTCCTCGGCTTCTGAGCCTGGTCCCCCGTACGACCATCCGTACGACCCGTACGACCGTCCGTACGGTGGTCCGTACGACCGCCCGGGTCGCCCGGTGGGGCGGACCGGCGGTCGCCCCCGGGTGCTCCCCCGCCGTCGCGGTCGCCGGTGTCGTTGCCGCGCGTGGTGTCACGGGGGGAGGGGGAGGTGTGGCGGGGCGTCTCCTTCGCGGGCATGTTGACGGTCTGCTTGCTGGGAGGGGGCTCCACGATCCTGCTGCCCTCGCCCAGGTTGTTGCTGATCTGCTTCGTCGGTTTCGGCGCGGGAGCGGGGTTGGAGTTGGAGTTGTTCGACTGGTTGCCCGGGTTCTGCGCGGGCGGGGCCGGATACTGCTGCTGCGGGGCCGTCTGCCGGGAGCCCGAGCCGCCACCGGAGTTGCCGCTGGAGCCGGAGTCGCGGGGCTTCGAGTCGGACGACTTCGGCGGGTCGGCGGGCTTCTCCGGCGGAGCCGGTGCACCGCTGGGGTTACTGGGAATCTGCGCGGAGGCGAGGGCGATGCCGACCGAGGAGAGCGTGGTGCAGCCCTCCCCGCCGCCGCTCACCACGCGGCCGTCGGGGGTGAGGGAGAGGCAGACCCGCGTGCCGGCGGTGCTCGCCGTCCCCGGGCCTCCCGCCGCGACCGGTGCGCCTCCACGCTCCGGGGACAGGGCCGCCCACGTGCCCGTCCGCGCGTCGAGGAGATAGGTGCCGGTGCTGAGCTGCACCGCCTCGACCTCGGCGGGCGGGGAGAGCGCGGAGACGGCGGCTCCGAGGCCGGTGCCGGCCGCGAAGACCCCGATCGCGATGCTCGCAGTGACCACCGTCGCGCGCGAGGGCTTACGTGATGGTGTCGTCATCAATGTTCCTCTTCTTCCGGTGGGAACGTCAGGTGCCGTGGCTCTCCAGAACTTCGGACCACTCGCCGAGCACACGGACCCGTTCGTTGGAACCGGCGGGCGGGATGTAGGCCGCGTACATGCGGCCGTACGTCACGCTCGCCGAGCGTGAGAACGCCTTGTTGCCGGTGCGGACCGCGGCCGCACCCTTCAGCGTGACCAGCGCGCCCGCCCGGCGGGCGGTGCGCAGGTCGGTGGAGCGGGCGGCGTACCAGACCAGGGCGCCCCCGTCGCTGGTCATGAGCGAGCGCACCGCGCCCTCGGGGCGGTAGGACAGCGAGAGCTTCCAGCCGGCCCGCTCCAGCTGGGCGCGCTCCTGCCGCCAGAACAGCGCCGCCTCGCTGGTCCACGGGCCGTCGGCGAACCGCGCGTCCGGCCGGGTGCTCTGCAGGCTCGCCAGATGGGCCCGGGCGACCTGGCGCGGGGTCGCGCGCAGGCCGGTGGCGTTCTCCGGCAGGCTCGTGGCGTAACCCTCGGAGTCGGTGGCGATCTCGGGCAGCGGCGCGGGGACGGGACGGGTGTCGGCGGTGAAGGTCGTCAGCCGCCAACCGGCCGGGGTGGAGGCCATCACCAAACTGACCTGAGCAACCTTCTGCTGATGGGCGACCGCGACGAACCAGTCGGTGGTCCCCGTGGAGTCGCGGGGGATCCAGAGCTTCGGGCGGGGCCACATGCCCGCCCCCACCTGCGTGCCCTCCATGCGGGCGGTCTGGAAGGCCGCCCGTGACATCTCCAGGGCGAGGCCGTGCTCCAGCCTTCCCATCGCCTTGGCGTCCATCTTCGACTGGGCGATGGACAGCTCCCGGGCGTAGCGGCCGTGGATGCGGCGCGCGTCCTTGGCGGTGACCCGCGTCGGCAGGGTGTCCACCGGGGACTCGGTCGTGGTCGCGGGAGATTCCGCGGTGGCCGGATCCGTGGGAGGTTCCGCGGTGGCCGGATTCGCGGGAGGCTCTGAAGCGGCGGTCGGATCCACCCGGGTGGCCGGGGCGGCCACTCCTCCGGGTCCGGCCTTCTCGGCGGTGCCGGACGAGGAGGGGCCGCCGGAGGGGAGCACGCCGACGGACGGGGGCGGGACCGCCGCCTCCCACGAGGTCCTGCCAGGGGCGGGCGTGGTGTGGGCGAGCAGGGTCCGGGGACCGGAGGAGCCGGACAGGACGATCCAGATGCCCACACCGGTGAAGACGGTGGCGGCCGTCCCGAACACGACGACCTTCCGCCACCTGAACGTGGACAGTCGTTCGGGCTCCCAGAGGCCGTCGTCGAAGTCCTGTGCGGCAGGGGCATCCATGCGTTGGGAGAGCCAGACTCGCCTGCCCGGGGAATCTGATGCATGCCGCGACATAGATCCCGATATTAGACTGACAATGATCCCGGGGGAAGGTAAAGGGGCGGGGTTATTAGCGCTTAAAGCTTCTGTCATATAAATGGCATAAGGGTCATAATCCGGACTATCCGAAACTCGGGATTCGGCGAATGTCGGGAAGGTGTAGATCGTCCCCACCAGGACATCTCTAGAGATTCACTCCGCCGCCGAACCCCAGGGAGGCGGCACGGGAGGGCTCGTGTCGCCGCCTCCGGTGATCCGTCCGGAAATTCATGATCATTACAAGACGCATGACATGAATGCCATTCGCATGTCCATGCCGCCTGGTTGGGGCGTCCATATACGCCGTTTACGTGCCATCCATTACACCGTTCCCGGCTCCCGGAGGTGGTCTCCGAAAGCCTCGGAATCACCGTGGCAGCACTCCGGGTCCGCCGTTCACCACGGGGCCGTCCGCGGGAAGCCCACTCGTGGGATGCCGCTCACCGGAGGCGGGTCCACGGACGCGAGCGAACATGGGATCCGAAGCGGGTCCGCGGGCGTGGATGAGCCTGCGATCCGAAGCGGAACGACGGTCCGAGACGGGCCGGGGAGCGAGGACGGAGCCCCGGACGAAGAGTGACGGCTCCGCCCGCAACGGCTGGAGACCCGGCCGTTCCGTGTGAGACTGGCGGACATGTGGGATACCCCGTCCGCGGACGGCGGCGCGGCGAGCCTCCGGATCGTGACCGAACGGCTCCGCCTCACCCCTCTCTCCGTGGCCGACGCCGACGAGATGGTGGAGGTGCTGGCGGGTGACGGGCTCTACGCCTTCACCGGCGGATCCCCGCCCGCGCTGGACGAGCTGCGCGCCCGTTACGCCAGGCAGGTCGTCGGCCGCTCCCCGGACGGGAGCGAGGAGTGGCGCAACTGGATCATCCGCGGGAAGGCGGACGGGCAGGCGCTCGGCTACGTCCAGGTGACGATCGCGGACGAGGGGCGGCGGGCCGAGATCGCCTGGGTGGTCGGCCTGCACCGGCAAGGACAGGGGTACGCGTCCGAGGCCGCGCGGGCCGTGGCCGGCTGGCTCCGCGCGCGCGGTGTCGTCTCCGTCCAAGCGCACATCCACCCCGGCCACGCCGCTTCCGCCGCCGTGGCCCGCCGGGTGGGTCTGCTTCCCACCGACCGCCTCGACGACGGAGAGCGGCTCTGGCTGTCGCGGCCCGGGGAAGGTCCGTGACAAGGGTCCGTACGGCCGTCCCGGCCGTCCGTACGGCCGGGACGACCGCCGTCAGAAGTGGCCGGCTCCCCCCACCCCGTCGGCCTTGTCCGCCCGGGCCGGGAGGAGCAGAGCGGTGACGACCACGACCACGGACAGCGCCGCGCCGATGATGAAGGCCAGCCGCATGCCGTCGAGGGCGGCGAGCGCCTCGGTGACTCCTTCGGACTTCAGGACGTCTGCTCGCGCGCTCATCACGGTGATCACGAGCGCGGTGCCGATGGCCGCGAAGACCTGCTGCAGCGTGCTCAGGATCGAGCTGCCGTGGGAGTAGAGATGCGGGGGGAGCGCTCCGAGCCCGAGGGTGAACACCGGGGTGAAGGTCGCGGCCAGACCCACCATGAGCAGTGCGTGCAGGCCGAGGAGCAGCCAGTACGGCGTGGTCATCGTGATCTGGGTGAACCCGGCGAGTGCGAGCGTGATCCCGATCGCTCCCGGGATGACCAGGACCCGGCCGCCGAACCGGTCGAACAGGCGGCCGACGACCGGGCCGAGCAGTCCCATCGCGAGGCCGCCCGGCATCACGAGGAGCCCCGCCTGCAGCTCGTTGAGTCCGCGGAGGTTCTGCAGGTAGAGCGGGAGCAGGATCATCGAACCCAGCATCGCCATGAAGGCCACCGCCATCAGGACCAGCGCGACCGTGTAGGTGCGGTGGCGCAGGGTGCGCAGGTCCATCAGCGGCGTGCCCCGCTTCTGCAGCGACAGCTGGCGGAAGACGAAGACGGCGATGGTGGCCAGGCCGGCGGCCACGATCGCGGCGGCGACGCGGACGTCACCGCTCTCGAACCGGCTGAGCCCGTAGACCAGGCCGCCGAAGCCGACGGCGGCCGTCACCACGCTGAACCAGTCGACGGTGCTGGACCGGGGCTCGCCGACGTTCTCGAGCTGCTTCAGGCCACGCCACGCGATCACGGCGGCGATGGGGAGCACCACGGCGAACAGCAGGCGCCAGGACCCGAGCTGGAGGATCACCCCTGAGACCGCCGGGCCCATCGCGGGCGCGACCGAGATGGCCAGCGTGACGTTGCCCATCACCCTGCCCCGGTCCCCCTCGGGCACCACCTGCATCAGCGTGGTCATCAGCAGCGGCATCATCACGGCGGTCCCGGACGCCTGGACGATGCGCGCGCCCAGCAGCACCTCGAACGAGGGCGCGACGGCGGCCAGCGCCGTGCCGAGCAGGAACAGGCCCATCGCGGTGGCGTACGCGCTGCGGGTGGAGACCCGCTGCAGGAACCACCCGGTGATCGGGATGACCGCGGCCATGGTCAGCATGAAGGCCGTCGAGAGCCACTGCGCGGTCGGCTCGGTGATGCTCAGCGCACGCATCAACCGCGGGATCGCGTTGATCAGGATCGTCTCGTTGAGGATGACCACGAACGTGGCCAGCACCAGCAGTCGGATCACGGGCGGCGTGCGGCCTGGGACGGAGGCCGCGGGCTTGGCGGGTGAGTCGAGCAGTCGGCTGGACACGGTACCTCGATCGGGGTTGTCGGACATGACGTGGCCGCGGCCGGCACGCCGGCCTTCGGTCCCACGGGAAGTGGTCATGCAAGAGTGACGGACGCCACCGACAAAACTCACCGACCGTGCCCAACGATCCGGCACAAGATCCGAAATGTCACCTGGTTTTCACCGGGTCGGGGCATCCGTGACCGGGGGAGATCCCGTTCAGGTCGGTTGATGTCCGGTTATGCGTCGTTGCTCAGCAGGCCGGCGGCGTGCAGCAGGACGGTGAGCTGCTCATCTGCGAGAGCTGTCGATTTCGGGGCACTGAGGGTTCCGTCCGCATGAGGGTGCAATCCGAGCAAGGCACCCTGAACAGGGACGGCCAGTTGCCGCAGTTCGTTGATGCGTCCGCGCAGCAGATCCTCCGCCGCAGTCAGGAACTCCGTGCCCCATCGCTGCACCGCACGCTCACCGGCGTCGACAGTGACCTGATCGTCATCATCGGTGAGCACACCGTCATCGGCCAGAATGTCGAGCACGCCTTCGAGCCCGGACATGCCGTCGGCGAGTTGGAGCTGGTGGGTGACCGGATCGTAGGAGGCGGTCAGGCAGTGCTCGCCCCGACGCAGCAATGACTCCTCCAGCCCGCCTTCCCACGTCGAGCGATCCAGTTCGACCCAGCCGATGCCTGACAGCTTCCCCTCCAAGAAGTCCAAGACGTCTTCTGAATGTTCATCGATACCACCGGCGCCGTACAGCTGTTGGTAGACCTCCCCGGCCCAACCGCCGCCCTGATCGGTCACCCCGGCGACATCACCGGCGGTGACGATCGGAGCGAGCAGCGCGGCCACGTCCGTGAAGTCGGTCTCAGGGCAACCGCCGCGGTGGCACCAGTTCTCCCCAGGACACGAGAGGATCACCCGATGCACCGTGTCCACTGTGTCTGTACCGTCGGCAGACCGGCTGACGCAGAGCAGGTAACTGTGCAGTGGACCGGGGCCACCGATCAGACCTTCGGTGCCGTGCAGGGTCCCGCCGTACACGTACACGACCAATCCGCTTCGGCCCTCACCTGCCCAGCCGGCGATGGCCGCGCGAGCAGTGGCCAGCACACCCGCATCTACGCTGGGATCCCATGAGTCAAGGAGCCAGCGGGCGCTGTATCGCCAGTCCCCTGCGGACATGAGGGCCATGGCCAACGTCTCGTGATCCTGGTGCGTACTGTCGGTGACCGGCAGCCCTCCAAGGCTTGCCGAGGTGGCCAGGAGCTCGCTTGCCACTCCCGGATCCTGCATCGCCGACAACGGCTTTGCCGGTTCGACCGCCCACCACCGGAGGTTCTCGGGGATCAGCGCCTCGTTGGCCTGTGCGTCGATCACGACAGTCGTGACGGGCGTTCGCTCGCAGGTGACACCTAGGACCGTGCACAGGACCGCTTCCCATTCTCCGATCCCACCGGGCATCATGACCAACTCCGGCCGCTCCCAGCCGGGAGCAGGAAGCAGAACGGTCACGTCGCCGAGCTCGGCAAGGGCGGTAACCGTCAGAGGCCGTCCGAGGTGAGCCTCCTCATCGGACGAGCCAGGTTGTGGTTCCGATATGGGCTCACCGTGTCGGTCCAGGCGTGGGATCCATGGTGGGCGCCGCTCCTGCCGCCATCGGATTCGGTCCGCCTGGGCCAGCAACTCGTCCCTAGTCGGATGCGAGCGAAGGAAGCCGTCGACGGCGGGCCGCACCAATGCCTCTAGATCGGCTTTGCGAAGCACCTCAGGGCGCTCGGGTATGTCGATGAACAGCTCAGGTCTGACCATCTGAGCGAAGCGTGCCTGCACCGCAGCGGTGAACTTCGCCGCGAAGTCACCCTTGGTGGACTCGAACGCCTTCCTGGCCGACTCCAGGTCAACGCCGTCCCCGACCAGGGCGTCCATCATCGATAGCAGCACGTCATTCTGGCTGTATGCGCTGAGCATGACCACGACCATAACGACCGGCACCGACACGGTGAGGGCAGCTGACACATGGGAGACGTGGTGAAAGGCCCTCACCGAGGGCTCCGCCGACTGCAGGGCCGATATCTGCCAGGGTATGGGGCTCCGTGCCGACTTCGACCCGGAAACACGAAAGGTGCGGGTCTCAGTGGACCTCGCACCTTCCGGCGTGTTCCATGGGAAACCAAGTGTGTCCGAGGACGGACTTGAACCCAAACACTATGCCCGTCTGGCCTGCGAAGACATCTCCCTGGACGGGGAGTCATGATGACCCCTCATGCTTCCTCCGTGCGGCGCATCCAGGCCACGACGATCGCGGGCGTCGCGCTCCTGGCGGGGATCGCCGCCATCGTGTCGTTCCGTCACATGCACGAACTCTGCCTACGTCACGGTGAGGACTCTCTGGCCGCAGTGCTCATCCCGCTCGCCGTGGACGGCACCATCGTCGTCGCCTCGATGTCCATCCTCCTGGCCAACCGGTACGGCTCCCGTGGCGGAACACTCGCCTGGACCCTGCTCATCACCGGCAGCCTGGCCAGTCTGGGCGCCAACGTCGCCGTCGCCGAACCCAGCCTGATCGGCCGGATCATCGCGGCCTGGCCCAGTGCCGCCTTGATCGGCAGCTACGAGCTTCTGATGTCCCAGGTCCGCCGCATCGCCGCTCAACAGCCGTCCGAAGCATTCGGAACCACTCCGCACGTCGAGCAGGACCCCGCAGAATCCGTTGCGGATAGGTCACCGACAAACACGGTCCGGCCCGACAACCCGCCTCGCCCTCGTGACGATGAGATCGTGGATCTGCATCGAGCCGCGTGGCGCTGGGCTCAGGTGAACCGTCACCCCGACGGGGCCCTTCCCTCGGGAAAGGCGATCGCTGAGCAGTTCGAGCGAAGTGCCCGGTGGGGACGATGGATCAAGAACGCGGGCCTGGCAGGTGAGCTGAGCTGAAGATCATCCGCTCATTGGTCGCGACGCGGGTAGAGGCGTTCGAGGCGGTCGGTGTGGACGGCGTAGATGAACGGACCTGGCGTGCCGGAGACAGAGAAGATCGCGTCCTGGTTGGCGATGAAGCGATCGGCGTAGGCGGTGGAGGTCAGATCGCCGCGGGTGACGACGAAACAGCGGGCGTGATGTTCGATGACGGCTTCGATCTCGGCCTGTCGGTAGCGGATTCGCTTGTCCTTCATCAGCACGACCCAGCCGCGTTTGGCGCTGTCCTCGATCCAGCGGGTGTCGCTGACCTGTTCGTCTTCGGGCACTCCGTAGTGCTCGGCCAGCGTGATCAGATCCCACCCGGCGGCACGGAGTAAGCCCGGGACAGCCACCCGTCCCAGGCTGCGGTCGACGAAGAACTTACGCGGCTGCTCGGGTGGCGACACGAAGGACGTCCTCCACCTCTTGTCTGCTCAGCCCGAACTCTTCGGCCACGACGTCAACGGGCTCGCCGGCCTGGAACAGGTCGATGACGTCTTCGAGTTTGGCGCCGCCGCGCGCGAACCGTGGCCGACCGAACGCATGGTCGGCGTCAACTCGCACGTCAGCCACACGGTACTGCGGGAGGGTGATGACCTCGGCATATCCGTCCACGGCGAAGTCCACGCGGCGTAGATAGCTGGCCACGACTTCGGTGAAGACACGCTGGTTGTTGCGGACGACGACCAGTTCGCGCGTGGAATCGTCGCCGACGTGTTCGGCGTAGTCGTAGAGAACCTCGGCACCGTCGGTGAAAAGCCGACGACTGGCCAAAGCGTGTTCCAGACCGAGCTCACGTTGGAGCGCGTCGACGGCCGGGCGGATCCGCTGGAGCGGTACTCCGGCCTGTCGGAAGGCGGCCAGCGCGTATCCCTCTGCGAGGCCGATGAAGGGCACCGATGCCTGGTTCGGACGGCCAGGTCGCCGGGCGGTGATGACCGGCTCTCCGTGAACGGTGCGTCCGTCGCGCTGGCGGCGTTCGTAGCCGAAGGCCCAGGTGGTGAAGGTGGACGCGGGTACGGCGAGGTAACCCGCCGCTTCGGCGATGCCGTACAGCGGTGTCGTGAAGCGGTCGATCGCCATGCTCGCCTCGCTTTCCTGATCGCTTCCATAATGCTGCATTCACCACGGTGGCGCAGCCGACTCGACCTGCTGGGCGAGATCTTGCGGAATGCCCTCATGCAGGCTCGAACCAATCTGGCGCGGCCTCGGCGAGCTGGGATTCCCGCAGCGTAACGTTCGCCTTGTGGAGACGTTCGACCAGGTCATGCGCGGCCTGATAGGCGAAATCCCACCACCCAGTGGGACGCCATCGTTGACTGCGTCCAGGTCGCTTTGGTGCTGAATCTGCTGCTGGAGGAGGTGCCCTGGGGATCGCATCCGCACGGTACCGGGTGGCTGGTCGACTTTCTGCGGCTGGGCAAGGGCGCGATCGCCTACTGGTGGCGCTCGCGCGAGGCGCCGGTGCGGAATCACGTGATCAAGGGACCGGTCCGGTGCTGACCGCGCTGGCCGAGCGCCGGTTCGATCAGTTGCTGCGGATCACCCCGGCGGCGGGAGCATCGTGGGTCGGGCCGCCGACCCGAGGATCACCTGTGGGAGGCGGTCCAGGGGTACCTGGACCTTCTCGACACCGCGCCCTGAGGCCTGCTGATACCGGCCGGTCCTCGTCGCGAGCCGGACTCACCCACCTGCCTTGGAGATCACTTGGCTGCGCGGTAACGCTCGGCCATGGGGCCGGGGACGGGGGTGATCCGGGGCGGCGGCGGGTTGTCGTACCAGTCGGACTTGTAGCGGCGGAGCAGAGCCTCGCCGTCACGTTCCCAGATGAAGCCGCGTTTCTTGAGGATCTTGGCGAACAGCAGACTGGCCTTGGCGGGGTCGGCTGCGGCCAGGCGCTGGAGGGGGACGGGGCTGACGGCGTCCTCACGCAGGTAGCCGGAGATGATCTGCCGGTACGGCTGCCGCACGACCAGGTCGGGGTCGGCGAACGCGTCCTGAGCGAGGGCGTAGTCGAGGTAGAAGCCGAGCCCGTCGATCTCGTCGTAGATCATGGCCACACTGTCGGCGTGGGCCCATTCCTCGGGAAGTGGCTGCAGGCCGGGATCGGTCCACGGGCCGGCCTTGCTTCCGGCCTTCTCATAGACGTGACGGTAGAACGCCAGGAGCGTCTCCCGGACTTCGGCTCCCGCAACGACGACCAGGTCGCTGCCGTGCAACTCGATGAACGCCTGCCGCTGTTCGTCCTGCATGGCGCGGGCCTCGGCGAGCTTGGCAGGGTTGCGGAAGACTGCCTCGGGGTGGCCCGCCATCAGTTGCGGAAGTCCCGCCAGGACCTGCTCGGCCTGGTCGGCGGGAAAGCGGGCGCCGGGCCCGCTCATCATCCACTCCTGGCCCAGGGGAACGATCCGCTGGATGAGAATCATCCCTGGCCCGAGACCCGCCAGCCCTTGGGCGCCCATGTTGGATCGGGCGGTGTAGGTCAGTTCGTCGACGTGGTTGAACAGGACCAGGCCGTCGTCGCCGTCCCTGGCCTTGATCTCGAAGATGCCCTGGACGTTGTCACGCCAGGACAGCAGCAGGTCGCGATCCTCGGCGGACAGGTCGCGACGGGAGTGGATGAACTGCTCCACGACCGTGTCCCCGCCGGGCAGCTTGGCGCTGAGCATGAATCCTTCGAGCGTGAGCCCAAAATACAGCTCCGCGGTCTCGCCGCTGTGATGGCCGACTTCGGCCACCAGTGCACGTAGCTTCCGGTCGTAGCGGCCAGAATGGAGGAATGCGGACAGTTCCGCCTTGAGGCCCCCAGCACGTTCCAGAAACTTGTCCATTGTGCTCCTTCCCCCCGCACTCCAAGAATAAGAGAAGCCGTCTTCAGGCGGTCACGTTCCAGTGCAGGGTGAGCCAGGTCAGGTCTTCTTCGTCCCGTGTGCGGGCGAGGCGTTCCCGGTCGAAGAGCGCGTCGGTCTTGGTGAGCACCAGGGTGTACGGCCGGCCCTCGCGCCGGGTCTGGTGGCGGACTGGAAGTTCGGCCAGGTCAATCCGGCCGTGGACATGGGAGCGACCCCCCGTCGCGAGCTTCCACTCGAAGATCCGCCGCTGCGGGTCTCTCAGGAATGTCTCCAGTGTCTCGCACAGCTCACACGAGCATCCGGACGGCAGTTCGATCGACCAGTCGTCGTGGGCGCGAAGCGGCCGGGCTAGCGCAGTACGGATCCGATCGGCGCAGTTGGCGGCTAACTGGTCAAAGACCGGGTGGCTGGCCGTTGTCGATGTCTCGGCAGCGCGCAGGGCTGCTGTCACCAGCCGGACCACCTGATCGTCAGAGGTACGGACGAGTTCGCCCACACCTTCCAGCACTGCGGTCGACTCGCACTGCGCCGCAGCGATGAGCAGCCCGGAGAACGGTCGGCCCAGGCTGGTCAGCCACTCCTCCCGACTGGCGGTGGAAGCTCCGGTGAGTTCCGAGCGGACTCGCCCCGAGAACCAGGCCCACGACGGTTCCAGGAGGTGATGAGCGACCGCAGTTCCGGTCTCCTGTAGTGCGGAGATCAGCTCCGGGAGGGCCGAGAGCCAGTCGATCAGGTCGTCCGGAACGTAGCCGTATTCCTTCGGCGGCAAAGACCGGGACCAGTCGCGCAGGAGACCGCGCAGCCAGAGGTCGCCGTAATGTGCGGTCAGGGCCGCGAGAGACGCAGCGTGGGCGGCGACCATCTGCTGAAGCTGGAACGGGGCCAGCAGCATCGCACTGGTCTGGCCGTCATCCAGCCCCGGAGCGATGTCGAGCGCTCTGGCCAGGAGTTCGTCCTTCGGGCCCGAAGTGACTGCCTGCTGCCAGAACGGTGCCAGAGTCAGCGCCGCGTCACGCGCCTCGGTGGCGGCTCCGCCCTGGAGTATTTCACCGAGTTCGTTCAGCGCCCACAGTGCGGATGCCTCGGCCTGACTGGCGAAACCCCGGTTCCGTGGCCAGATCACGAGTGCCGCGCGTCGGTACCAGCGGTCCAGGGTGTTGCCGTAGTTGCCCATGTAGCCCTCGTACTGGGAGGTGTAGGGCGTCAGGTCGGCCGACGGGGTGCTCGTGGCCGTCTCGGCGTCCTGGAGGGCCAGTGAGATCTCCGTGAGCCGACCGTTTTTCGGGTCGATCCAGTGGCTGAGGGTGATGGAGGAATCGATCAGATCCTGGATGACATACTGCTCGTCGCCGCGCTCCTCAGCCTCATCATCGTCCTCTTCGTCCTGGTAGTAGTAGTCGTCTTCGTCCTCGTCGTAGGCGTCCCAGGTTTCCTGGATCTCCGCGAGGGCCAAGGTCACCTCGTAGCCCGCCTGGCCTGCCGCCGTCCGCAACAGGGCGGCCCGGGCCGCGTCGGCGCCTTTCAACCGGGACCAGTTCAGTCCTCGCGCGGTGTACTCGTGGTCGAGGAGGTAGGCGAGCCGCGACGGTGGATCAGCCGGGCCGCCGCTGTACGGGAGGATGACGGGGGTGGCGAAGTGGGTGTCGAGGCAGGCCGCGAGTTCGCCGGTCAGCGCGGTCTCGGGCGCGGTGCCGCTGTCGCCGGTCAGCAGCAGGTTGTAGGTGAGGGTGATCCGGTTTCCGGACGTCACGGGCAGGACCTGGTGGCGGCAGTCGGCGTAGAAGGCCACGAGGGAGACAGCGACCTTCGATCCCCGGTACTCGATGGTCTGTCCGTTGTGTTCCAGGACGAGTTCGCCACCGGTGTGCGCGGACGGCAAGGTCACCACCAGGGTCGCGACCATGTCGTCGTCCTTCTCCGAATCCTGGTGGGTGACGAAGAACTGACCGGTCTCGTACAGAAGCACGGAGTGGAGCTTCGGCGTGAGCGTGCAGTGGGCAGGTAGCCCGAGCTCCTCGCGCATCACCTCAAGGACGGCCGCGAACGCGTCGGTCCATTCGAGGCGCACCAGCTCTGTAGGGATCTCCCAGGTGTCACGGACCCGCGGGTCGGTCAACGTTTCCGTGCCCCGCCCGAACCGCGCGCGGCGGCCGAGTTCACGCAACTGGCCGACCTGTTCCTGGCCCACGGGGAACTTCAGCGGGCCGACACCCTCGACCGACACCGACAGATCGGACATGAAGAGCTTGCGGTAGACGCTCGCGGCTGCAGGCTGTTCCATGCCGCCGAGGAGTTCCGCCAGCCGCTTTCGAGCCGTCCCAGACACGGAACCCCCACACCGTCGTACCTGGAAAGTCAGGTCGAGAGTTTACGCCGTCATGAAGAGGCGCGGTCGTCATCGGAGAAGGAAACGGCGAGAAGGGTGTCGGTGACGATGACGGCGAGTCAGGCAGAAGCGTTGTTCGATACCTGGATCGGGCAGGCGCACCGAGGACCAAGCAGAAAACCCGCCAGGCTCCGCGAGGTGGCGCAAGAGCTGCGGTTCGCGTGCTACGGCCGCACCTCGACTGAACGGTTCCAGGACCGGTGGACCTCGCGGGGCTGGCAGCGGGAACTGGCCGCAGATCTGGTAGCGGGGCATGGGCAGATCGTGGGTGAGTATTTCGACGTCGGGGTGTTCCGGCGCATACCGTGGCGGAACTGCCCGAAGGCGGCGGAGCCACTGGAAGCCATCAGCGGCCCGGATCGCCCGTTCGACGCGATCGTCGTCGGGGAATACGAGCGGGGATTCTTCGCCGACCAGCTCAACGAGCTCCTGCCATGGCTGGAAGACCGCGGGGACAGGTGTGGCTGCCTGAGGCAGCCGGGTCCGGTCGAGTCGGGCAGTCCGATGCACCAAGCCCTGATGACGGTGCTGGGCGCGCACTCTCAGCAGGAGGTGGTGCGGGCCCACCACCGGGTCCTGGCCGCGATGCGGATGCAGGCCGCCGAACAGGGACGCTACATGGGCGGTCGTCCGCCGTACGGGTATCGGCTGGTGGACGCCGGGCCGCATCCGAACCGGGGACACGCCCGATGGGCCGTCGGCTACACCGGCTGGAACCTGACCCGGCGACCCCAGGGGGGACGGTAATGAGTTCGAGCAGTCGTTGCACGGTGCGGGCTGACCAGGCCGAGGCGGCGACCTGGTCGGCGAGCAGCAGGATCCCACCGGGTCGAAGCACGCGGACCATTTCGGCGACCGCCTGCCGGTGGTCGGGGATTGAGCCCAGAGAGAAGGTGCACACGATGGTGTCGAAGACGGCCGGAAAACAAGAAACACTCGGGCAAAATTAGCCCGAGCGCTCAAGAGGTGCCGTATCCGTAGATAGCACCATAAATGATCTTGTGTCCGAGGGGGGACTTGAACCCCCACGCCCCGCAAAGGGCACTAGCACCTCAAGCTAGCGCGTCTGCCATTCCGCCACCCGGACTTGGTGCCTGCACGCGAGACCGTCATCCCTCGTCGGCGGACCTAGGTTAGCAAACCTTTGAGCGCACGTCATATCGGTTACCGGCGAGGTCCCTGGGGATGCCTGCGGGGTTCCGGCGACGGCAGGATGGGAGGCGCAAGCCGTACCGAACCGAAGGAGTCGACATGACCGCGCTCAATGGTGAGGACGAGGTCGTCGGGCTGTGCCGCGACCTGATCCGGATCGACTCGACCAACGCGGGCGACAACACGGGGCCGGGCGAGCGGGCCGCCGCCGAGTACGTCGCGGAGAAGCTGGCCGAGGTCGGCCTGGAGCCGCGGATCCTGGAGTCGGACAGCCGCCGGGCGAACGTGGTCGCCCGCATCGCGGGGGAGGACTCCTCGCGTGACGCGCTGCTGCTCCACGGGCACCTCGACGTCGTCCCCTTCAACGCCGACGACTGGACCCACCACCCGCTCAGCGGGGAGATCGCCGACGGGTGCGTCTGGGGGCGCGGCGCGGTCGACATGAAGGACATGGACGCGATGATCCTCGCGGTCGTCCGGCAGCGGCTCAGCGAGGGCCGCCGCCCGCCGCGGGACGTGGTGCTGGCCTTCACCGCCGACGAGGAGGCCGGCGGTTCGTACGGCGCGCAGTGGCTGACCGACAACCACGCCGACCTCTTCGAGGGCTGCACCGAGGCGATCGGCGAGGTCGGCGGGTTCAGCGTCTCCCTGGACGAGGCGCGCAGGCTCTATCTCATCGAGACGGCCGAGAAGGGCATCGCCTGGATGCGCCTGACGGCCCGCGGCCGGGCCGGGCACGGCTCCATGCTCAACAACGAGAACGCCGTCACCGAGCTGGCCGAGGCGGTCGGCAGGATCGGCCGCTACGAGTGGCCGGTACGGCTGACGCAGACCGTGAAGACCTTCCTGGCCGAGGTCTCCGAGGCCCTGGAACTGGAGCTCGACGCCGACGACGCCGAGGCGACCGTGGCCAAGCTCGGTCCGCTGGCCCGGATGATCGGCGCCACGCTCCGCAACACCGCCAACCCCACCATGCTGGCGGGGGGCTACAAGGCCAACGTCATCCCGCAGACCGCGACCGCGCACGTGGACGGGCGGTTCCTGCCCGGTTACGAGGACGAGTTCTTCGAGACGGTCGACCGGCTGCTCGGGCCCAACGTGACCAGGGAGTTCGTCTACCACGACATCGCGATCGAGACGGGCTTCGACGGGCCCCTGGTGCGCGCGATGGCCGACGCGCTCGTCGCGGAGGACCCGGGGGCGCTGGCGGTGCCGTACACGCTGTCGGGGGGCACCGACCTGAAGGCCTTCAGCCGGCTGGGCATGCGGGGGTTCGGGTTCGCGCCGCTGCGGCTCCCCGCGGACCTGGACTTCTCCGGGATGTTCCACGGGGTGGACGAGAGGGTTCCGACGGATTCGCTCCGGTTCGGGGTGCGCGTTCTTGACCGCTTCCTGGACGGCTGCTGAGACGTTCCCGGAAAAACCATTGCACTGACTCGACGTAGTGCTAGCGTAACTCTCCGTCGAAGGGAAGGCCGCTTTCACGCGGCCCCCGCCAGGAGCTGGGGAGGTCGCGTGGCACGCACGCCGGAAGGGCAGCGGGGGATCCTCCCGTCCGCCGTCCCGTGCGTGCCCGTGCCCCTCTCCGCCGGCGCGCCCGTCGTCCGGGAGATCCGGACCACGCGGTTCACGACGGGCGCCCGGCGGGTCGTCAGGCGGGTCCTCGCGGTCGGCGGCCTGTTCGCCGCCGGGTGGCTCCTCGCCGTCGTCTTCGGGCTTCTCTGCGCCGCTCCGGCGGCCGCGGGCACCACCGCGGAGGCAGAGGCGGCGCCTGCGGCGGTGGGTTCCGGCCCTCTCGACACAGCCGCTTCCGGACCGGTCTCCGAGGTCGGTGACTTCCCCACGGAAAGCGGCGACCTGCCGGCGGAAGGAAACGCCGAAGCGATGGCCGGGCGAGGCGTCGACGGGCTCACCAGCCAGTCGACTCCGGGATTCCCGGCGCCCTCCACCGCCGACCACAACGCCGGGGCGAACGGGTTCGTGCCCCAGACGAGCGGTGGATCCGGCTCCTTCGGGCCGGGTGTGGGAGACATCGCGCGGTTCGACTACGACCCGCGCCTCAGGGCACAGCGCGCCCCGCTCGCGGGGGTGCTCCCGCCCGTCGTCCGCACAGCGGCGGACGACCCATCCTTCTCTCCCGACTGACCCCGTCCCATGGCCGGTCGCGTTTCTCCAGACGAAAGCGCCGGTCGAGCGGAACGTGCCTTGGTCCTCCTGGCGGAGGAGCCGTTCCGCGCCACGGGTGATGAGCGATTCCAGGTCTCGTGACGGCTGCCGGGCGTCCGCTGTGCGGTCTCCCGCCGGGATCCCGCCTGCCCGCGCACCTCGCGCACGAGATGTCAGGTACCCCCATGAATGAACCACAAGGAGCTTCAAGCATGCGTACGTGGGTTAAGAGCACGACCCCCGCGGCCCTTCTCGCACTGGGCGTCATGTCCCTCGGCACCGGTACGGCCTTCGCCGAGGACACCTCGGGCGACGGTTCGATCGGCGGCGGCAACCAGGTCAACCTGCCGATCACCCTGCCGATCGACATCAGCGGCAACTCCGTCGCCGCCATCGGCGAGTCGGAGGCCGGTTCCGTCGGCGGCGCCTCCGTCGAGCAGTCGGGCAAGGGCTCCGGCGCCGGCGGCAACCGGACCAGCGGCGACCACAGCATCCTCGGCGGCAACCAGATCGTCGCGCCGATCACCGCTCCCATCAACGCCTGCGGCAACGCCGTCGCCGTCGTCGGCCGCTCCGCCGCCGGCTGCAAGGGCGGCGCCTCGGTCAAGAACTCCGGCAAGGGCTCCGGCGCGGGCGGCAACCGTACCAGTGGCCGTGGCAGCATCCTGGGCGGCAACCAGGTGGTCGCGCCGATCACCGCGCCGGTCAACGTCTGCGGCAACGCCGTCGCCGTCGTCGGCCAGGCGTTCGCGGGCTGCAAGGGCGGTGCCTCGGTCACCGGCGGCAAGTCCGGTCACGGGTACCACAACGGGCACGGCAAGGGCTCCGGCGCGGGTGACAACCGGACCAGTGGCCGTGGCAGCATCCTGGGCGGCAACCAGGTGGTCGCGCCGATCACCGCGCCGGTCAACGTCTGCGGCAACTCCGTCGGGGCGCTCTTCGGCCAGGCGTTCGCGGGCTGCAAGGGCGGCGCCTCGGTCAAGAACTCCGGCAAGGGCTCCGGCGCCGGCGGCAACCGGACCAGCGGTGACCGCAGCATCCTGGGCGGCAACCAGGTGGTCGCGCCGATCACCGTGCCGGTCAACGTCTGCGGCAACGCGGTGGCCGTCCTGGCCGACGCCGCCGCGGGCTGCCTCGGCGGCGCGCACGTCGGCAAGTCCGGCCACGGGTACGACGGCCACGGCTACGACGGCCACGGCCACGACAAGTGGGGCAAGCGCCCCGGCAAGCACACCTCCGGCCTCCTCCCGGCGCTGCCAGTCGTCCCGGCGCTGAGCGGCGCCCAGGACGGCGGTGCCGCTCAGGCGATGCGGGGTGCCTCCTCGTCCGCGCTGCCCGCGGTCGACGGGGTGCCCGGCCTGGCCGAGCTGCCGAACCTGTCCGGCTCCGAGGCCGGGGGCCGCAGCGCCCGGCACGCGTCCTCCCCGGCGGCCGGCCTGACCGACGCCGTTCCGGCCCTCGGCGGGATCGGCCTGATGAGCGCCGCCCAGCCCGCGGGCGTGACCGGGATGACCTCCGGTTCGCTGCTGGCCCTGGTGGTCGGGGCGATGGCGGCGGCCTCGGCCACGCTCTTCGCGACCACCCGCCGGGTCCGCTTCGGCAAGCACAAGGCCTAGTTCCGGAGGGCTCAAGGCCTGGTTCCGGCGGGCTCTAAGCCCGGTGCCGGAGGGCTCAAGGCCTGGTTCCGGCAGGCTCAGGAGAGCACCAGCGAGACGGGGGCCGGGGAGGCGGAGAACCGCCGAACCGGCCCCGCCGAGACCGGCCCCCGCCGGGCGGGGCGAGCGGCAGCCGGCCGCTCGCCGTACCGCCCGGCGCGGGGCGCCCCCGGATCCGCCGGGGGAGCACAGACGCTTTGCCCGTTCCGGGGGCGTGGCCCGGGACGGGCAAAGCCATGTCCGGGGACGGGCGGTCGGCACCCGGTTCCGTCCGGCGGCGGCCCGCTCACGCTCACCGGAGGAAGCGGCGGCCCGCTCACGCTCCGGCGGAAGGGGCCGCCCGCCCGCGGACGGTGGCCGCCCGCCCGTGGGCGGCGGCCGATGTCCGATTCCGGACGGACCCGGCAGGGGTCACATCGTCCGGGTCGCACGTATGATCTTCCGGCGCAGTCGGACGTCCCGGCGGCCGTCGGGATACAGTCGCAGACGGTCGAGCTCCCAGCCGCCGTATTCTGCGTGTTCGGTGAGGATCTGCCGGGCGGCGTTCCTGGAGGTGCCGCGCGGGAGATGAAGAACCAAGTAGGAGTAGTCGAGCACAGCGGTTAGTCTCCGAGAGGTGGGCTGGGGGACGTCGGCACTCATCGGGCTTTATTCTGCGTCCTTGCGGCTTTCCTCGGGAGTGCCCCCGACCAGGATCGGGTAGCCCGAGAGGGAAGTGAACGGGGAACGAATGCGAACAGCGAGGTAGGAAGCAGCGTGCCAGCCAAGAACGGCAACGCCGGCGGAACCCGCCTGGTGATCGTCGAGTCGCCTTCCAAGGCGAAGACCATCGCCGGGTACCTCGGCCGCGGCTATGTCGTGGAGTCCAGCATCGGCCATATCCGCGACCTCCCGCAGGGCGCCGACGACATCCCCGAGAAGGACAAGGGCAAGCCCTGGGCCCGTCTGGGCGTCAACGTCGACCATGAGTTCGAGCCGCTCTACGTCGTCAACGCCGACAAGAAGGCCCAGGTCAACAAGCTCAAGCAGCTGCTGAAGGACGCCGACGAGCTCTATCTCGCCACCGACGAGGACCGGGAGGGCGAGGCGATCGCCTGGCACCTCCGCGAGGTGCTCAAGCCCAAGGTCCCGGTCCACCGGATGGTGTTCCACGAGATCACCCCGCGGGCGATCCAGGAGGCGGTGGCCAACCCGCGCGAGCTGAACCTGCGGCTGGTCGACGCCCAGGAGACCCGGCGCATCCTCGACCGCCTCTACGGCTACGAGGTCAGTCCCGTCCTGTGGAAGAAGGTCAAGCCCCGCCTGTCCGCCGGCCGCGTGCAGTCGGTGGCGACCCGGCTGGTCGTGGAGCGCGAGCGCGAGCGGCTGGCGTTCACCAGCGCGAGCTACTGGGACCTGCAGGCGCTGTTCGACACCGGCCGCGACGAGGTCCCGCGCGAGTTCACCGCCACGCTGACCGGGGTGGACGGCAGGCGCGTCGCCCAGGGCCGCGACTTCGCGAGCACCGGCACGCTGAAGAACCCCGGGGTGCTCCACCTGGACGAGGAGGCCGCCCGGGCCCTCGCCGGACGGCTCGCGGGCACCTCCTACACGGTCGGCTCCGTCGAGCGCCGGCCGTACACCCGCAAGCCGTACGCCCCGTTCCGGACGACCACGCTGCAGCAGGAGGCCAGCCGGAAGCTGGGCTTCTCCGCGAAGCTGACCATGCAGATCGCCCAGCGGCTCTACGAAAACGGCTTCATCACCTACATGCGGACCGACAGCATCACGCTGTCGGAGACCGCCGTCGCCGCCGCCCGCAGCCAGGCCGTCAAGCTGTACGGCGCGGCGTACGTCCCGGACCGGCCGCGCGTCTACGCCAGCAAGGTGAAGAACGCGCAGGAGGCGCACGAGGCGATCCGCCCCTCGGGCGAGGAGTTCCGCACGCCGGGCGAGACCGGCCTGACCGGTGACATGTTCCGGCTGTACGAACTGATCTGGCAGCGGACCGTGGCCTCCCAGATGAAGGACGCGGTCGGCGAGTCCGTCACGGTCAAGGTGGGCGGCGCGTCCAGCTCCGGAGAGCGGGTCGAGTTCAGCGCCTCGGGCCGGACGATCACCTTCCACGGCTTCCTCAAGGCCTACGTCGAGGGCGCGGACGACCCGTCCACCGACCGCGACGACTCCGAGAAGCGCCTGCCGAACCTGACCGAGGGCGACCGGCTCACCGCGCGCGAGCTCGCCACGCTGGGGCACGCCACCAAGCCGCCCGCGCGCTACACCGAGGCCTCGCTCATCAAGGAGCTGGAGGACCGCGAGATCGGCCGCCCGTCGACCTACGCGTCGATCATCGGGACGATCCTCGACCGGGGCTACGTCTTCAAGAAGGGCACCGCCCTGGTGCCGTCCTTCCTGGCGTTCGCCGTGGTCAACCTGCTGGAGCAGCACTTCGCCCACCTCGTCGACTACGACTTCACCGCCGAGATGGAGAAGGTCCTCGACGACATCGCCAACGACCGGGCGGAGCGGGTGCCCGAGCTGCGCCGGTTCTACTACGGCGCCGAGGGCACCGAGGGCGACGAGGGCCTGAAGGAGCTGGTCAGCGACCTCGGCGAGATCGACGCCAAGGAGATCAGCTCGTTCCCGATCCGGGGCACCGACATCGTGATCCGGGTGGGCCGCTACGGCCCCTACCTCGACCGCGACGGCGCCCGGGTGAACATCCCGGAGGACATGGCGCCCGACGAGCTCACCGCCGAGGTGGCCGAGGAGCTGTTCTCCCGTCCGACCGGCGACCGCGAGCTGGGCCGGGACCCGGTGACCGGCAACATGATCGTGGCCAAGGACGGCCGCTACGGGCCGTACGTCACGGAGATCCTGCCCGAGGAGCCGCCGCCGGCCGAGGGGGCGAAGAAGCGGAAGAAGGCCGACGCACCCAAGCCGCGGACCGGTTCGCTGCTGAAGTCGATGTCGCTGGAGACCGTCACGCTCGAGGACGCCATGCGGCTGCTCTCGCTGCCCAGGGTCCTCGGGGAGATCGACGGGCAGGAGGTCACGGCGCAGAACGGCAGGTTCGGTCCCTACCTGAAGAAGGGCACCGACTCGCGGTCGCTGGCCTCCGAGGAGGAGATGTTCACGGTCACGCTGGACCAGGCCAAGGAGATCTTCGCCCAGCCCAAGACCCGCGGCCGCCGTGCCGCCGCGGCGCCGCCGCTGCGCGAGCTGGGTGAGGACCCGGTCTCCAAGAAGCCGATCGTGGTCAAGGAGGGCCGTTTCGGCCCGTACGTGACCGACGGCGAGACCAACGCCTCGCTGCGCAAGGACGACGACGTCGAGCAGATCACCACCGAGCGCGCCGCCGAGCTCCTGGCCGAACGCCGCGCCCGCGGCCCGGCGCCCAAGCGCCCCACCCGCGCCAAGGCCAAGGCCAAGACCTGAGCCCGAGCGCCCCACCCGCGCCGAGGCCAAGGCCAAGACCTGGGCCCGAGCGCCCCACCCGCGCCGAGGCCCTGCGGCGGCTCCCGGCGGACCTGCCCGGAGGACCTGCCCGGCGCCGGTCCTCGCCTCGGTCCGGGCCCGGGTGGGAGCCGCCTCCCGAGACGGGACGCGTTCCGGGGGCGGGCGTGGCCCGCGGTGACCTGATCTGACAGGCCCGCGGATCTGAGGGAGACCTCCGGTCCGCGGGCCTGAGAATCCTCTCAGACCTGCGGGAACGCATCCGCCGCTCCGGGCGTTCTGGCCAGAGCGCGCCGAGTACGGCGGGCGGGCGCGAGAGGCGAGTGGTGGCGGTCATGGGTTTCGTGGTGCTGGTCTTCGGAGTGGTGGCGCTGGTCCACTACTACCTCTGGCGCCGTCTGGTGAGGGCGACCACGCTTCCCGGCCGGACCCGCCGGGTGCTCACCTGGATCCTGCTGGGCCTGGGCGCGCTCGTCCCCGTGACGCTCGTCGGCTCCCGCACCGGGTGGGGCCACTTCCTGGCCTGGCCGGGGTTCTTCTGGATCGCGGTGATGTTCTACCTCCTGGTGTTCCTGGCGGCCCTGGAGATCCCCCGGGCGCTGGCCCTGTTCGCGCTGGAGCGCCGGAGCCGCCGCAGGTCCGAGGCGGCGCTCGCCCGGCGCCTGGCGGACCGGCGCCGCGCCCGCGCGGCCGAGCCGGTTCTGACCGGAGAGCCGGTCCCCGTCCGGACGGGAACGCACCCGGGAACGGCTTCCGCCGCGGAGTCCCCGGATCCGGAGCCCTCCGCACGCGGCGGGGAGCCGGAGGCGATCGGCCGCAGGCTCTTCATCGCGCGCACGGCCGCCGCCGTCGCGGGCGTGGGCGCGCTGGCCACGGTCGGGTACGGCGTGCGGACGGCGCTCGGCGACCCGGTGATCGAGTCCGTCAAGGTGACGCTGCCCCGGCTGGACCCCCGCCTGTCCGGGCTGCGGTTCGCGGTGGTCAGCGACATCCACCTCGGCCCGCTCACCGGGACGGGACACTCCGAGCGCATCGTCCGGATGATCAACTCGCTCCAGGCCGACGTGGTCGCGGTCGTCGGCGACCTGGTCGACGGCACGGTGGCCGAGCTGGGCCGGCTCGCCCGCCCGCTGGCGAACCTGGAGTCCCGCTACGGCTCCTACTTCGTCACCGGCAACCACGAGTACTACACCGCGAACGGTCCGGACGAGTGGGTCGAGGAGCTCGGCGGCCTGGGCATCCGCACGCTGCGCAACGAGCGCGTCGAGATCGCCCACGGGGGAGCGGTCCTCGACCTCGCCGGGGTGGACGACGTCACCGGCACCGGCACCGGCACCGGCGGAACGGGGACCGTCCCCGAGGGGCCGGACTTCGAGCGGGCGCTCGGCGGGCGGGACCGCTCGCGGTCCGTCGTCCTCCTCGCCCACCAGCCGGTGCAGGCCGTACAGGCGGCGGAGCACGGCGTGGACCTCCAGCTGTCCGGGCACACGCACGGCGGCCAGATGGCCCCCTTCAACCTGGTCGTGCCGGTGCAGCAGCCGGTGGTCGCGGGGCTCGGCGAGGTCGGTGGCACGCAGGTCTACGTCACCCGCGGCGCGGGGTTCTGGGGCCCGCCCGTCAGGGTCGGCGCGCCCCCGGAGATCACCCTGCTCGAACTGCGGGCCTGACGCGGGCCGGTATATCAGTCCGGCTCATGTTTCCCCTGCCCGGCGGGCACCCGGATACCCTGGCGTCATGACCTCCCCTGGCCGGAGCACCGCGCGCCGAAAGCCCCCCCACGTGCTGGCCAACGCCCCGTTCCGCAGGCTGTGGACCGCCATGTCGGTGTGCAGCCTCGGCGACTGGCTGAACCTGCTGGCGCTCACCGCGCTGGCGGGCAACCTCACCGCCGGGGACTACCGGACGCAGAGCCTGGCCATCGGCGGCGTCTTCGTCGTGAAGATGCTCCCGGCCATCGTGCTGGGGCCGCTCGCGGGGGCGTTCGCCGACCGGTTCGACCGGCGGCTGACGATGTTCGCCGCGGACCTGGCGCGGTTCGCCCTGGTCCTCTCGATCCCCCTGACGGACGCCGGCTACCAGTGGCTGCTCGTCGCCACCTTCCTGGTCGAGTGCGTCAACCTCTTCTGGGTGCCGGCCAAGGACGCCACGGTGCCCAACCTGGTGCCCAAGGAGCGGCTGGAGGAGGCCAACCAGCTCAACCTGCTGGTCACGTACGGCACCGCGCCGGTCGCCGCGCTGCTCTTCGCGGTGCTGTCGGTCGCGGGCGACGCGCTGGGCGCCCTCGTGCCGTACCTCGACGGGCGCGACACCCACCTGGCGCTGCTGGTGAACGCCCTGGCCTACCTCGCCTCGGCGTTCCTCATCTTCACGCTCCGGGACATCCCCAGGAGGAACGTCACCGCGGTCACCACGCCGTCGGTGCTCCGGCAGATCGTCGAGGGCTGGCGGTTCGCCGGCGGCGACCGGCTGGTCCGCGGGCTGGTCATCGGCATGATCGGCGCGTTCGCCGCCGGCGGCGCGGTGGTCGGCGTGGCCAAGATCTACGTGGGGGCGCTGGGCGGCGGGGACGCGGCCTACGGCGTGGTGTTCGGAGCGGTCTTCGCCGGCATGGCGTCGGGCATGTTCTTCGGCCCCCGGCTGCTGCGCGGGCTCTCCCGGCGCCGGCTGTTCGGGCTCTCGATCGTCGCGGCCGGGCTGGTCCTGGCCGCGATCGCGCTCGTCCACAACCTGGTCCTCGTGGTCCTGCTGGCCGTGCTGCTCGGCGCGTGCGCAGGGATCGCCTGGATCATCGGCTACACGATGATCGGGCTGGAGGTGGAGGACCACCTGCGGGGCCGTACGTTCTCCTTCCTGCAGTCGCTCGCCCGGGTCACCCTGCTCCTGGTCGTCACGGTCGCGCCGGCGCTGGCCGGTCTGTACGGCGAGCACGAGATCTCGGTCGGCGGCGAACCGGTCTACCGGCTCGACGGCTCCAACCTGGTGCTGCTGGTGGGCGCGCTGATCGCGGCCGGGGTGGGCCTGCTCGCCCTGCGGCAGATGGACGACCGCCGGGGCGTCCCGATCGTCGCGGACCTGGTCGCGGCGGTGCGCGGGAGGAGGCTCGCGCCGGAGGACGCCGAGGAGCCGCGGGGCATGTTCATCGCGTTCGAGGGCGGCGAGGGCTCGGGGAAGACCACGCAGTCGCGGCTGCTGGCGATCTGGCTGCGCGACCAGGGCTTCGACGTGGTGCAGACGCGGGAGCCGGGGTCGACCAAGGTCGGCATGCGGTTGCGGGCGATCCTGCTGGACGCCGTGCACCAGGGGCTGTCGGCCCGTTCGGAGGCGCTGCTGTACGCGGCCGACCGGGCGGAGCACGTGGAGAAGGTCATCCGGCCGGCGCTGCACCGGGGCGCGATGGTGGTCTCCGACCGCTACGTGGACTCCTCGCTGGCCTACCAGGGGGCGGGCCGGGCGCTGGACCCGGAGGACGTGGCCCGGGTCAACGAGTGGGCCACCGGCGGTCTCGTGCCCGACCTGACCGTGCTCATCGACACCCCGCCCTCGGTCGGCCTGACCCGGCTGGGCGGGGCCGCCGACCGGATCGAGTCCGAGCCGCTGGAGTTCCACGAGCGGGTCCGCCGGGAGTTCCGCGCCCTGGCCGCCGCCGACGCGGGCCGCTACCTGGTCGTCGACGGGACGCTGGCGCAGGACGAGATCTCCCGGCTCATCCAGGACCGGGTGCGCGAGGTGCTGCCCGACCCGGTGCCCAGGGAGGCCGAGGACATCACCGGGACCATGCCGGCCATCCGCGACTGACCCCGTTCGCCCGGGCCCGTACGGCCCTGCCTTCAGCTCCGGCCCGCACGACCGCGCGCCCGCTCCGGCCCGCACGGCCCGGCTCGTACGGCCCGGCTGCTCGCCCGGGTCCGCACGGTCTGATCCCCGGTGGATCCCTGCGCCGCCGGTTTCCCGGTGGATGCCCGTGCCGCCGGCGGTAGGTTTGACGGCGTGGGAGTCTTCGATGACCTTGTGGGCCAGGAGCGGGCGGCCGGGACGCTCCGCCGGGCCGCCGCGGCCGGCGCCGAGCTCCTGGCGGGGGGCCGCGGATCGGGGATGACCCACGCGTGGCTGTTCACCGGGCCGCCCGGGTCCGGCCGGGAGGAGGCCGCGCGGGCCTTCGCGGCCGCGCTGTTCTGCCCGGACCAGGGCTGCGGTCACTGCGACGTGTGCCACCAGGTGGCGATCGGCTCCCACCCCGACCTGGAGGTGGTCCGCCCGCAGGGACTCTCGTACGGCGTCAAGGACACCCGGCGCCTCATCCTCCGCGCGGCCGGCGCCCCCACGCTGGGCGGTTGGCGCGTCGTGCTGTTCGAGGACGCCGACCGGGCCACCGAGGGCGCCTCCAACGCCCTGCTCAAGGCGATCGAGGAGCCGCCGCCGAGGACGGTCTGGCTGCTCTGCGCGCCCTCCCCGGACGACATGATGATCACCATCAGGTCCCGGTGCCGGGTGGTCACGCTCGTCACCCCGCCCACCGCCGCCGTCGCCCACGTGCTGGCCACCCGCGAGAACGTGCCGCAGGAGACGGCGGCCTTCGCCGCGAGGGCCGCGCAGGGCCACCTCGACCGGGCGCGCAGACTGGCCCTGGACGCCGAGGCCCGCAGGCGGCGCGAGGACGTGCTGTCCATCCCCGCGTCGCTGACCGGGGTGGGCGAGTGCGTGGCGGCGGCCGAGCGGCTGGTGAAGACCGCCGACGAGGAGGCCGCCGCGGTCACCTCGGTCCTGAACGAGTCGGAGACCGCCGAGCTGCGCAAGGTCTACGGCGAGGGCTCCACCGGCAAGGGGCTCAACAAGGGGCTCGTCCGGGGCGGCGCCGGGGCGTTGAAGGACCTGGAGGACCGGCAGAAGTCACGGGCCACCCGGACCAAGCGCGACGTCATCGACGCGGCCCTGCTCGACCTGGTGGCGCTCTACCGCGACGTGCTGGCGGTGCAGTTCGGCGCGCCCGTGGAACTGGCGAACGACGACCGCCGGGCCGAGCTCGACGCGCTGGCCCGCTCCTCCTCCCCGGAGGACACCCTGCGCAGGATCGACGCGGTCATGCTGTGCCGGCGGCGGCTGGCCGCCAACGTCAACCCGCAGATGGCCGTCGAGGCGATGACGCTCTCCCTGCGGAGCCCGCGCCTCTGAGCGTCCCGGGGATGGGCGGAGCGCGGAGCTCCGGAACGGGGGCCGGGCCCGCGTCATTCCGTGAGCCCGGGATCCGGGGCGGGTTCCGGCCGGTGGTGACCGTGCCGGAGGAGGGGCCGCCGGAGGAGGGGCCGCCGGTGGGCGTCGGCCGGTGAGCGCGGCGTACGCCGATTACCGAGTCAGGAAAGGGACCGTCCGTTACCGGACGGTCCCTTTTCGTGTTTTTCTGGTAAATGGAACCAATTCGGGTTAACCGCCCTCAAAGATCAGGAAGAGATCGTTAGAATCCCAGCAAAACTAAACTGATTCGTTATAAATCATCCAAAGCGTGTCCTGCTCTACGGGGATGAGCGGAGAGGGCCAGGGGGCTGTTGGTCGGCATGGGAGCGCGTCGAGAGGTGGTTCCGCCCGGGGTCGGGCGGGCGGTCACGAGCCGGGTGGACGATGACGACAGGTTGAGGATCGAATGGCCGGAACCGGACGACGGGGAGATCGTCCTGCGGCACGTGGAGACCGGGGAGGAACGGTCCGGCGCCGATCTGACCGGGCTCGCCGCGGGGATGTGGACGGTGTCGAAGCACGGCGTGCCCGTCGCCACCGACGACCCGGGGTTCTCGCTCGACGGGATGGTCGCCTACGCCGCGAGGCCGCGTGACAGGGAGATCCGGGCGTTCCGGACCCCCGTGGGGACCCTGGCGCTGATGGTGCGCGAGGTCCGGCCGTACGTCGAGGTGATCCGGGTCGATCCGGGGGACGGGACGATCGAGGTCGAGGGGGTCCTCGCCTACGGCGAGCCGCCCGCCGGCCCGGTCCGGCTCGTGGCCGCCGCCAGGAAGGGGCCGGAGACGGACGGCGGCGCCGCGTTCTCCGGGCGGCGCTTCACCGGGATCCTCCGGATCCGGCCGATGGCCGCGGGACAGACCCGGCGGCGGGTCTTCTGGGACCTGTTCGCCCAGGCCGGAGAGGTACGGCTGCCGCTGGCCGCCCGGCTCGACGACGTCCCGGGCAAGAAGGAGAAGGTGCGCTTCCCCGCACAGCGCGTGGACCGGGTGCGGGTCCGGCCGTACTTCACCGACACCGACGCGCTGGCCGTCGCCTGCACGGTCGAGGAGGGGGAGGGCGAGTGAAGGTCTCCTTCCTGATCCTCAACGCCTACGGCATGGGCGGCACGATCCGCGCCACCTTCGATCTCGCCACCGAGCTGTCCGCCCGGCACGACGTCGAGGTGATCAGCGTCTTCCGGCACGCCGACGAGCCGTTCCTCCCGCTCGGTCCGGGGGTCCGGCTCCGCGCGCTGGTGGACCTGCGGGAGGGGGCCAGGGTCCGCTGGCCGTACGCGAGGAGGGCGGAGCGGCTGAGCGGGGAGCCCAGCGCGCTGGTCCACCCGGAGGAGCGCGCCTACGCCTCCTTCAGCGCCTGGAGCGACGAGGTGCTCCGGCGGGAGCTGCGCCGGCTCCGCACCGACGTGCTGGTGACCACGCGGGCCGGGCTCAACATCATGGCCGCCCGCTTCGCGCGCCGCCGGGTCGTCACGATCGCCCAGGAGCACCTGCACTTCGAGGCCCACAAGCCCGGTCTGTTCGAGGAGATCCGGCGGTGGTACCCGGAGCTGGACGCGGTCGTCACCCTCACCGAGGCCGACGAGCGGGACTACCGGGCCATGCTCGGCGGCTCGCGGACCGGGGTGTTCACCATCGGCAACGGGCTGGCCGGCGGGCCGCGTCCGCGCTCCCGGCAGGAGAACCGGATCGTGCTGGCCGCCGGGCGGCTGGTGCCGGTCAAGGGCTACGACCGGCTGCTGAAGGCGTTCGCGCGGGTCGTCGAGGTCCGGCCGGACTGGCGGCTGCGGATCTACGGCGAAGGCCGGGTCTCCGACAAACTGGTCAGGCTGGCCGTGAAGCTGCGCCTGCACAACAACGTCGCCTTCATGGGCCCGACCGGCGACATCGAGGGCGAGCTGGCCAAGGCCTCGATCCACGCGGTCAGCTCCCGCTTCGAGGGCTTCGGCATGACCATCATCGAGGCGTTCGCGTGCGGGGTGCCGGTGGTCAGCTTCGACTGCCCCCGAGGGCCGAGGGAGATCATCACCTCCGGCCGCGACGGACTGCTCGTCCCGGCCGACGACGTCGACGCCCTCGCCGACGGGCTGCTGGCGATGATCGAGGACGAGGAGGGCCGCCGCCGGATGGCCGCCAACGCCCTGGAGACGGCCCGCGACTACGACATAGCCATGATCGCGGACCGCTGGGAGGAGGCCTTCGCGGAACTGGCGGGCTGAGCGGAGCAGCAGACGGGCCGGTCCGGCGTCTCTGTGACGTGACCATGTCATTGTCGGGGACGACCCCGGAACCCGAGATAGAGCTGCTCTCCCACGGGGAGCCGCTGGCCAGGGACCGCGTCGACGTCGCAGGGCTGTTCGCCGAGCACCACCTCGGGCTGGTACGGCTGGCGCTGCTCATGGTGGGCGACCAGGCCACGGCCGAGGACGTCGTCCAGGAGGCGTTCACCCGGACCCACGCCGGGTGGCGCCGCCTGCGCGACCCGGACAGGGCGCTGACCTACATCCGCTCGGCCGTGTTGAACGGGGCCCGCTCCGTGCTGCGCCGCCGGGCGGTCGCGTTCCGGCGGGCCGTGCCGTACGAGCCGCCGGTCTGGTCCGCCGAGCACGCCGCGCTGCTCGGCGAGGAGCGCCGGGAGGTGCTCGTCGCCCTGCGCGACCTGCCCGGCAGGCAGCGGGAGGCGCTGGTGCTCCGCTACTACCTCGACCTGTCGGACCTGGAGATCGCCGAGACCATGGGGATCGGCGCGAGCACCGCCCGGTCCACCCTCGCCCGCGGCCTGGCCGCGCTCGCTCGCAAGCTCGGGGAGGAATCATGACCGCCACCGGAGACCGCCCGTCCGAGCGGGGCCCGGCGTCCGCCGCCGGAAACCGTGCCTTCGAGCAGGATCCGGCGACCGTCATCGGAGATCACCCGTTCGAGGAGGGCCCGGCGTCCGCCGCTGGAGACCGCACATCCGAGGAGGGTTCGATGTCCGTCGTGGAAGAGCGACTGCGCGACGCCCTGGCCGGGGCCGCCGCGACCGCTTCCGAGGTCCACCCGCTGCCCGCCGTCCCGGTCCGTCGCCGGTTTCCGCTGCCGCCCGCCCTTCCGGTCCGTCGCCGGATCGGGATCCCGGCGCTGCTCGCCGCGGCCGCGACGGTCGCGGCGGTGGCCGTCGCGGTCCTCACGGCCGCGCGGGTGGCGCTGCCGGATCCGCCCGGCCCCGAGCTGACGAAGGAGCGCATCATCGCCATGGCCATGGCCGGCACCGGGGGTGTTCCCGAAAGGACCGGCATGGCGCAGATCTCGATCTTCCTCTGCAAGGACCCCGATCCCTTCCCGCAGTGCGCGGGAAACGGGGCGACGGAGGCGCACAAGGCGGAGATCCGGCGGACGCTCGACGCGCTCCCGGAGGTGGAGGCCGTCGTCTTCGAGGACAGGCGCACGGCCTACGCGAACTTCAGGGCGCAGAACCGGGAGAACACGGTGCTGACGAGTGCGATCCGGGTGGAGGACCTGCCCGAGTCCTTCCGGGTGTGGGTCGTGGACCCTGCCGATCACCGGATGTCGGAGAAGGTGATGGAGGCGGTGGAAGGGCTCCCCGGGATCTCCAACGTCATCAGCTCGTTCTGCATGCTCCACAAGGAGGAGTGCTGACCCGGGGCGGCCGTCCACATCTGTGGACGGCCGCCCCGGGTCGGCAGGTGCTCCCGGGGTGACGGGGCCGAGGACGGATGGCGGCTTCCGGGCGGTGCGGGAGATGGTCTCCGGGCGGTGCGGGAGGCCGCCTCCGGCCCCTGCGTCGCCGGTGGTGCCCGGCTGCGGGCACTTCTCGCCGAGCGGAAGGCGGTTCGCTCTGGACCGTCCCGGATTGCGTGTTATCCCACCGGGACGGCGACGGCGCGTAGGGTGGGCGGTAGCCGTACTCCGAGCGTGGATCCGGGAGTCGCATGAGCATGATCATGGCCGTGAGCTTCACCCGTTACGGTCGGCTGTACTACCTCGATCCCGGCGGGCACAACCCCAAGGTCGGTGACAAGGTGCTCGTGCCCACCGAGGCCGGGCCGGAGGTGGCCGAGTGCGTGTGGGCGCCGCAGTGGACGAGTGAGGACATCGGCGGCCTGCCGGTCTGCGAGGGCATCGCGACGGAGGAGCACCTCGCCCGCGACGAGGCCAACAAGCGCCGCCGCGCCGAGGCCCGGAGCGTCTCCAAGCGCCTGATCAAGCGGCACGAGCTGCCCATGAAGGTCGTCGGTGTCGACTACCTCGACTCGACCGGCGTCTACACGGTCTACTTCTCCGCCCCGCACCGCGTCGACTTCCGCGCGCTCGTCCGCGACCTGGCCCGCAACCTCCGCGCCCGGGTGGAGCTGCGCCAGATCGGGCCCCGCGACGAGGCCCGGCTCCAGGGCGGCATCGGCCCCTGCGGCCGAGACCTGTGCTGCGCGACCTTCCTCAAGGACTTCGAGCCGGTGTCCGTCCGGATGGCCAAGGACCAGGACCTGCCGGTCAACCCGCTGCGCATCGCGGGGGCCTGCGGGCGGCTGATGTGCTGCCTGAAGTACGAGCACCCGCTCTACGTCGACGCGCACAGGACGATGCCCCGGCTCGGCCTGAAGGTCGAGACGCCGGAGGGTTCGGGGACCGTGGTGGGGCGCAACGTCCCCTCCGACTCGGTCGTCGTCCGGCTGGACGACGGCGGCCGCCGCTGCGCCTGCCCCTCCGCCTCGGTCTGCTCGCCGCGCAAGCAGCACGACACGATGTACGGCGGAGCGGTCGCGGTCGCGGAGGCCGATCCGGAGGGCTGACCGGCGGAGGGTCGGCCGGTCCGGAGGGTCGACCGGTCCGGAGGGTCGACCGGTCCGAAGGGCTGACCGGTCCGAAGGGTCGACCGGTCCGAAGGGCTGACCGGGAGGCGGCTCGCCGTACCGGCGGGAAATCCGGTTGCCCGCGGAAACGGCGGATCGCCATGATTCAGCCCATGAGATTCGCGGTCATCGGAGACATCCACGCCGACTTCACCCTGGCCGACGCGATGATCCGGCGGTACGCGGGTCCCGTGGACGCCGTCTTCAGCGTCGGGGACGCCGAGCCGAACCGCGACGAGGCCGAGAGCCTGGGCGTGGCCGGTCCCGCCAAATACCGCAAGGTCGGGGACTTTCCCCGGTTCGCCGCCGGCCTGCAGATGATGAGCGCCCCGCTGTACTTCATCGGCGGCAACCACGAGCCCTGGCCGGCGCTCGACGAGCACGGCCCAGGCGAGTGGGCGCCCGGCTTCCACTTCCTGGGGCGCTCCGGCGTGACGGAGATCGCCGGGCTCCGGGTCGCGTTCCTGTCCGGGATCTACTCGCGGTACTTCAGCGAGCCCGCGGAACCGCCCGCGATCACCCCGGAGCGGCTGAAGGAGTACGGCTACTTCACCCGGCCGCACGTCGACCACCTCCTCCGCCAGGCACGCGGCCGGCGGATCGACCTGCTGATCACCCACGACTGGCCCGCCGGCCTGGCCTACCGCCACCACGGCAAGGAGGCCGTGGGCTGCGACCGCATCCGCATGCTGACCGACGTGCTCAACCCGCAGGTGCACGTCTGCGGCCACATGCACGTGCCGTACCGGGAGCGGATCGGCGCGACGGACGTGGTCTGCCTGTCCCAGGTCCGGCACGGAACCGCCCCGGCGGACACGGTGGCCGTGCTCGAATTCACGCCGGACGGGGTGCTGAGGGAGGCGACTCCGGCGGGATGATCCCCGCATGACGGTTTCCGTCTCCACCGGGTGACCTCGTGACCCGGCGGAGACGGAAACCGCGGAGGCGATATTCCGGGGGCTGCGCCTCAGGTGATGAACGGCTTCGTCAGCCCGGTGTGTCGGCGGACGCCGTTGCGCCGCTCCCCGCCGCCGTTCTGACGGCTCAGCTCCCCGGCCCGCTTCTTGATCATTTCTTCGACCGTGGCCCGAGCCTCTGCGTCAGCCGCCTTGCTCTCGACGTCTATCAGCTGGCGGCGCCTGCGACGGTCCTCGGAGCCTCGGTACGCCTGGAGCTCGAGCTCACCCAGCTGTACGTCGGCCTTGCACTGCAGAGTCTTCTCGTGGAGCTTCTCCCGGACACGGTTCTCCTGCTCGACCATGCGGTCGTAGGTGGTCGATCCACCCATGAGCTTGACGAGGACGGGAAGGCAGTCAACGATGATCAGGAAGAGTCGGAACAGCCAACTGGCCCCGAACAAGTAGGCGTTCTCCGCGGTGACCTCGTGCAGAGCCCGCATGCGCTCCAGGAGGCCGACGGGGTCCTCCGGACCGGGCATTACATCCAACCGCTTGCCGATCTCGGCTTCCACACGCTGCGGGTGTGTCCAGTTAACGGTGTAACTCGATCTTCATTGGTTATCGGGAAGTCGGGGCCAGA
>NZ_BMQE01000039.1:0-67982 GCF_014647955.1 Planomonospora antibiotica
CGTCCGCCTGTGGAGACGGTGTGAGACCTCAACGGGAGTCCTCCCGGACGGGGCGGTCGTCAGTGAAGCAGGAACCCCAGCGGGCGACCGCTGGAATCCCCCGCCTTTAGGTGGGGGAGGAAGTCAACACCGTGATGCAGGTCCAGGGCACGATGGTCCGCAATGCCGGCGAGGTGGTGCAGCGTCCCCTTACCGACCTCGGAAATCTGGGATACGTCCTGCTGATCGCGGGTGGCGCGGTCGTCGCCGTCCGCCGCCGGTGGCCGCCGCCGGTGGCCGGCGCCGGTGTTCGTCACCGCCGCGCTCACCAGCCTGGTGTACTACACCCTTGACTTCCCGGACGGGCCCGGCTGGCTCGGGCTCTTCGTCGCCCTCTACACCCTTGCCGCCTACGGTGACGGGCGCCGGTCGCTGGTGATCGCCGGCGCGGGCACCTCGGTGCTCGCCGTCGGCTGGCTGATCGCCGCGACCGGCATCGAACCACGCGCCGCCATCGGCTGGGTGTACTTCCGGATCGGTGTGTCGGTCATGAGCGCGGCCCTCGGCGAGTCCGTCCGGTCCCGGCAGGTCGTCGCGGCCGAAGCCCGGGAACGCGCCGAGTCGGCCGAGCGGACGCGCGAGGAGGAGGCGCGGGCGCGGGTGGACGCCGAACGGCTCCGGATCGCCCGTGAGGTCCACGACACCGTCGCGCACGCCATAGCGATCATCAACGTCCAGTCCGGTGTCACCGCGCACGTCCTTGACAAGCGGCCGGAAATGGCGCGTGAAGCGCTGCGCGTCATCGAGCAGACCAGTTCCCGGGCGCTGCAGGAGATGCGGGCCGTCCTCGGGGTGCTCCGTGACGGCGACGGTGACGACGAGGGGCGGGTGCCGTACCCCGGGCTGGGGCAGATCGGCGAACTGGCCGCCGAGGCACGGGCGGCGGGACTCGATGTCGAACTCGAGGAGACCTCGCCCGCGGCGCCGTTGCCCAGCGCGGTGGGAGGCGCCGTCTACCGGATCGTTCAGGAATCGATCACCAACGTGGTCCGTCACGTCGGCCCCACCCGGGTGACGATAGCGCTGAACCCCGGGATCGAGGCACTGGAGGTCCGCGTGACCGATGAGGGCCGCCGTGCCGCCCCGGATCACGACTCCGCGGATCCGCGCCTGTCCGCCAGGGGTCCGAGCGGTACGGGCGGCTCGGCCGGGCCCGGCCGCGGGATCGTCGGCATGCGCGAGCGTTGTCGACTGCTGGGCGGAGAGGTCGACGCCGGGCCGATGCCGGGCGGCGGTTTCGAAGTCAGGGCACGGCTGCCCACCGCGCCGACCGGGTCGCGCCGGTGAACGCGCCGGCCGCCTCACCGCTGACCGGGGCTTCCATCAAGGTGCTGGTCGCCGACGACGAGGGCCTCGTGCGATCCGGGTTCAAGGTCCTGCTCGACCTCGAGGACGACATCACTGTGGTGGGGGAGGCCGCCAACGGCGCCGAAGCCGTCGAGCGGGCCCGCGCCACCCGTCCCGACGTCGTCCTCATGGACATCCGCATGCCCAAGGTGGACGGAATCCAGGCCACCGCCCGGATCGCCGGAACGCGCGGGTTGGAGCAGGTCCGAGTCCTCATCCTCACCACCTACGACACGGAGGAGTACGTCTTCGACGCCTTGCAGGCCGGTGCCAGCGGCTTCCTGCTCAAAGACGCCGGGCCGGCCGAGCTCCTGCACGCCGTACGGGTGGTCGCCGCCGGAGAAGCGCTGCTCGCACCGCGGATCACCCGGCGCCTCATCGGCCGGTTCACCGCGCGGCGAACGGCCGCCCGGGCCGGGGAGGAGCGGCTCGCGGTGCTGACCGGCCGCGAGCGCGAAGTGCTGGCTCTGGTGGGGCGGGGCCTGAGCAACCATGAGATCGGTGCCGAGTTGTCTCTCAGCCCGGCCACAGCGCGCACCCATGTCAGCCGGGCGATGGCGAAGCTGGGTGCGCGCGACCGTGCGCAGCTGGTCGTCATCGCCTACCGGACGGGGCTGGTCGACCCTGCGAGTTGAGCTGTCGGCGCAGGTGCTCGGGGGTCCGAGCTGCCGGAGGGGCAGGAGTCGCACCTGTTGCGGATCGACGTCACCGGAGTGGTCCGCAGGTTCGTGGACGCGGACGGGGAGCACCTGGTCATCCAGATGTGGCGTGAGGGCCGGGGCTTCCACGAGGTCCGGCGCCGCCAAACAATAATCTACATAGTAAAGGCGGTGGGTTGTTTCATGAAACAACCCACCGCCTGAAAACCCAGCTGCAAAAGGGAAAGCGCCCTCTCGGCCGACCTGGTCTCAGGGGTCGGGGCGGACCGCCGCCGCGGTGTCCCCGGCGTCGCGGGGCGCACGGGGGCGCAGGGCGCCGGCGGAGGCCGCCATGAACGCCGCCAGGACGGCGGGGATGGCCAGAGCGGTGGGCAGGTCGGTGAGCTCTGAGACGCCGCCGATGATGGCGGGCCCGGCGACGAGCCCGGTGTAGCCGACGGTGGCGACCTGGGCGATCGCCTGCCCGGCCCGGGCGGGGTCGTGGTTGCCGGCGGCGGAGAAGACCTGGGGGACGATGGTGGCCAGGCCGAGGCCGAACAGGGCGAAGCCGACGATGGCGACCGGGACGCTGCCGATGAGCAGGGCGGCGCCGAGACCGAGCGCGGCGATGACGCCGGAGACGCGGACGAGGCGGACGGGGCCGTGCTTCAGGGCGAGGTGGTCCCCGGCGAAGCGGCCGACGGTCATGGCGACGGAGAAGACGGCGAAGCCGAGGGCGGCGACGGTCTCGGAGGCGTGGAGGTCCTCGAAGAGGTAGACGGAGGTCCAGTCGACGGCGGCGCCCTCTCCGACGAGTCCGGCGAAGGCGACGACTCCCATGAGGACGATCCAGCCGGTCCAGCGGGCGGGTCCTGCGCGGTCCTGCGTCTGCCGGGCGGAGGGGCGGCGGTCGGCGGGCAGGAGGTGGCGGCCGGCGTACAGGGAGATGAGCGCGAGGGGGATGCCGGTGGCGGCGAGGGTGGCGCCCGCGCCGAGGCCGAGGAGGGCGAAGAGCCCGCCGATGCCCGCGCCGAGGAGTCCGCCGATGCTGAACATGCCGTGGAAGGAGGACATGATCGGGCGGCCGTAGGCGCGTTCGACCTCGACGCCGTGGGCGTTCATGGAGACGTCGAGGGAGGCGTTGACGAGGCCGTACAGGAAGAGGGAGGCGATGAGGGCGGGGAGGGTGGGGGCGTAGCCGGGGGGGATGATGGTGAGGGCGGTACCGATGGCGGCGGGGACGATGACGCGGGCGCTGCCGAAGTGGTCGGTGAGGCGTCCGGCGAAGCGCATGCCGACGACGAGGCCGACGGCGATGGCGAGCAGGCCGTAGCTGAGTTGTCCGTCGCTGAGTCCGAGGTCGGTTTTGACGGCGGGGATGCGGGCGGCCCAGGCGCCGGAGACGGTGCCGAGGACGATGAAGAAGTAGGAGACGGCGCGGCGGGCGTTGGCGGCCTGCCGGGGTGTGGTGCTCATTGGCCTCTCGGGTCGGTGTGTGGGCCTGGCGGGCTGGTCGTGTCCGGTTGTTCAGTGGACGGAGAAGCCCCCGTCGACGCAGAGGGCCTGGCCGGTGATGTAGGCGCCGGCGGGGCCGGCGAGGAGGACGGCGAGGCCGGCGAAGTCGGTGGGCAGGCCGTTGCGGCCGGTCATGGTGCGGTCGGCGAGGGCTTCGACACGGCCGGGGACGGCCTGGACGGCTTCGGTGAGGGGGGTGAGGACGAAGCCGGGGATGATCGTGTTGCTGGTGACGCCGTGGCGGGACCAGGCTTCGGCCTGGGAGCGGGTCAGGCCGGTGAGGGCGGCCTTGGCGATGCCGTAGGCGCCGCTGTCGCCGAAGGCGCGGATGGACTGCTGGGAGCCGATGTTGATGATGCGTCCCCAGCCGCGGGCGGCCATGCGGGGGCCGTAGTGCTGGCCGAGGAGGTAGGGGGCGGTGATGTTGACGGCCATGGTCTGCTCGTAGTCGTCGGTGGTGAGTTCGGCCATGGGGCGGCGGATGTTGTTGGCGGCGTCGTTGACGAGGATGTCGATGTCGCCGTGGTGGGTGGCGGCGTCGCGGCAGAGGCGGGTGAGGTCGGTGCGGTCGGCGAGGTCGGCGCTGAGGGCGGTGGCGTTGACGCCGTGGGCGCGCAGGCGGGCGACGGCGGTGGCGAGGGGTTCGGGGCGGCGGGCGACGATGACGAGGTCGGCGCCTGCGCGGCCGAGGGCTTCGGCGATGGCGTAGCCGATGCCGGAGCTGCCGCCGGTGACCAGGGCGGTTCTTCCGGTGAGGGAGAAGAGGGTGTCGAGGTAGCCGGGCATGAACAGAAAACCTATCATCCTACCTTTCTGGCGGGAGGGTCTTCTTCCTGGAGCGTGGCGGCGACGGCCTGGATGCGGTCCATGACGGAGCACAGGTCGTGCAGGGTCTGGGTGTCGAGGTGCACGAGCAGGCGCCGGAAGTCGTCGAGGCCCGCGTTGGAGATGTGCTCCATCAGGGAGTGGCCGGCCGGGGTGAGTTCGGCGCGGCGGACGCGGCGGTCGTGGGGGTCTTCGCGGCGGGCGGCGAGGCCGTGGCCGACGAGTCGGTCGACGAGGCCGGTGACGGTGCCGAGTCCGACTCCGAGGTGGTGGGCGAGCTCCTGGCCGGAGGCCGAGCCGCGGGCGGCCAGGAGCATGACGACCTTGAGCTGGCGCATGGTCAGGCTGGAGTCGAACAGGGGGGAGGACTGGCGGTTCTGGGCGAAGATGCGGCCCAGGTCGCGTTGTATGTCGCCGATCCGGCCGATCAGCCGGTCACGTTCGTCGTCCACGCTCACCCCTCGTTTCCTGAGAAGGTTATCAGGATCGTGAGACTCCGTTAAATATTCGTTCGAGGCGAAGTGTTAGTCTGGCGGCAACATTATTCTGACGTCCTCTAGGAGCCCCCTCTTATGACCGCCCTGGCCAGGTTGAGCCTCGCCAACCGCAGCCTCGTCATAATGATCGCGGTCGTGGTGAGCGCGTTCGGCGCCTTCGCGATCCCGTCGCTGAAACAGCAGCTGCTGCCCTCGCTCTCGTTCCCGGGGGCGTTCGTGGTGACCGCCTACCAGGGCGCCTCTCCCGAGATCGTCGAGGAGCAGGTGACCAAGCCGATCGAGGACAGCTTCCAGGGCATCGCGGGGGTCACCGAGGTGACCTCCACCTCCCGGGAGGGCCTGTCGCAGGTCCAGGTGGCGTTCGAGTACGGCACGGACATCGACGACGCGGTCGCCAAGATGCAGCAGTCGGTGGCCAGGATCGAGGCCGGGCTGCCGGAGGGGACCGACCCGCAGGTGATGACGGGCGGCACCGACGACATCCCGGTGCTGGTGCTGGCGGTGGGGGACGGCGGCGACGGCCGGGCGATGGCCGACAAGCTCGAGCGGATCATGGTTCCGGAGCTGCGGGGCATCGAGGGCGTGCGCGACGTGGCGGTGACCGGCGTGCGCGACGAGACCGTGGTGATCACTCCTGACCTCAAGAAGCTCGCGCTGCTCGGCCTGCAGCCGACCGCGGTCGCCGACGTGCTGCGGGCCAACGGCCAGCCGATCCCGGCGGGCGCCCTGACCGAGGGGAACAGGTCGCTGACCGTGCAGGTGGGCGACCGGATCGATTCTCTGAAGGAGCTGGAGGACCTCTATCTGACGCCGGCCGCTCCGGCGGCGCAGGTTCCGCAGGCCCAGCAGCAGGCGGCGCAGCAGGGCCGCCAGGTGCCCGGCACCGGGGGCCGGGCGGGGCAGGCCCGTCCCGCGGCGGCGCCGAAGGCGCCCAAGCCGGTCAGGCTCGCCGACGTGGCCGACATCGAGCGGGAGCCGGCGGCGGCCACGTCGCTGACGCGGACGAACGGTGAACCGAGTCTGGGCGTGTCGGTGACGATGGCGCCGGACGGCAACGCGGTGGCGATCTCCCACGAGGTGGAGAAGCGGATCCCGGAGATCGTCCGGGCGATCGGCGACACCGCGGAGGTGACGGTCATCTTCGACCAGGCGCCGTACGTGGAGCGGTCGATCGAGGATCTGACGACCGAGGGCCTGCTGGGGCTGGCGTTCGCGGTGCTGGTGATCCTGGTGTTCCTGCTGTCGGTGCGTTCCACGCTGGTGACGGCGGTGTCGATCCCGCTGTCGGTGGTGATCGCGCTGATCGCGCTGTGGCTGGGCGACTACTCGCTGAACATGCTGACGCTGGGCGCGCTGACCATCGCGGTGGGCCGCGTGGTGGACGACTCGATCGTGGTGCTGGAGAACATCAAGCGGCATCTGGAGTACGGCGAGGCCAAGCGCGACGCGGTGCTGGCGGGTGTGCGCGAGGTGAGCGGCGCGGTGACGGCCTCGACGCTGACGACGGTGGCGGTGTTCGCGCCGATCGCGGTGGTCGGCGGCATGGTGGGGCAGCTGTTCGCGCCGTTCGCGATCACGGTGACGGTGGCGTTGCTGGCGTCGCTGCTGGTGTCGCTGACGGTGATCCCGGTGCTGGCGTACTGGTTCCTGAAGGCTCCGGTGCTGGGCGCGGAGGAGGCGCGGGCGGTCCGGGAGGAGGCCGAGGCCAAGGAGCTGCGCAGCCCGCTGCAGCGGGCGTACCTGCCGGTGCTGCGGTTCGCGACGCGGCGGCGGCTGGTGACGGTCCTGGTGGGCGTGGTGGTCTTCGTGGCGACGATGGGCCTGGCGGGGCGGCTGGAGACGAACTTCCTGGACTCCTCCGGGCAGGACACGGTCTCGATCAGCCAGAAGATGCCGGTGGGCACGGATCTGGCGACCACGGACGCGGCGGCCAGGAAGGTCGAGGAGGTGCTCGCCGGCCTGGAGGATCAGGGTGTGCAGTCCTACCAGGTGAACGTGGGTTCCGGTGGCGGGTTCATGCGGGCGATGGGCGGCGGCGGTGACAGCGCGTCGTACTCGGTGACGGTGGCCGAGGGCACGGACACGCCGGCGCTGGAGGAGACGCTGCGTGAGCGGCTGAAGGGCCTGTCGGGCGTCGGTGAGATCACCGTGGGCGGCGGACAGGGCGGCGGCATGGGCGGTTCGGCCAACCAGGTCCAGGTCATCGTGCAGGCGCCGGACATCGAGACGCTGGAGGCGGCCGCGGAGAGGGTGCGCGGGGCGATGGCCCCTCTGGAGGGGCTGCGGGACGTGTCGTCCAACCTGGCGGCCAGCGCGGAGCGGGTCGAGGTCCGGGTGGACCGGGAGAAGGCGGCGGCCAGGGGCCTGACGGAGTCGTCGGTCGGCCAGTTGCTGGCGCAGCGGTTCCGCGGTGCTCCGCTGGGCCAGGTCACGCTGGACGGGCGGGCGGAGGATCTGATCCTGCGCACCGGTGAGGCGCCCGAGGACGTCGAGGCGATCCGGAAGCTGGAGCTGCCGACGGCCGCGGGGATGGTGGAGCTGTCGGATGTGGCCGCGGTGGAGAAGGTCGAAGGCCCTCCGCAGGTGACCCGGATCGACGGCGAGCGCAGCGCGACGGTGTCGGGTACGGCGACCGCCAGTGACCTGGGCGGTGTGACGGCGTCGCTGACGACGCGGCTGGAGGGGCTGTCGCTGCCGGAGGGGGCCTCGTACGAGATCGGCGGGGTGAGCGCGGACCAGGAGGAGGCGTTCGGTCAGCTGGGGCTGGCGATGCTGGCGGCGATCGCGATCGTCTTCATGATCATGGTGGCGACGTTCCGGAGTTTCGTGCAGCCGCTGATCCTGCTGGTGTCGGTGCCGTTCGCGGCGACGGGTGCGATCGGGCTGCTGCTGGCCACGGGCACTCCGCTGGGGGTGCCGGCGTTGATCGGCATGCTGATGCTGATCGGCATCGTGGTGACGAACGCGATCGTGCTGATCGATCTGATCAACCAGTACCGGGAGCAGGGGATGGGGATCGTGGAGGCGGTGATCGAGGGGGGTCGCAGGCGTCTGCGGCCGATCCTGATGACCGCGGTGGCGACGATCTTCGCGCTGGTGCCGATGGCGCTGGGGCTGACCGGGTCGGGCGGGTTCATCTCCCAGCCGCTGGCGATCGTGGTGATCGGCGGGTTGCTGTCGTCGACGCTGCTGACGCTGGTGCTGGTGCCGACGCTGTACGTGATGCTGGAGCGGACCAAGGAGCGGCTGCGCCGGGGGCCGGGGAAGGCCGCGCGGGAGGGGGCCGAGGTGAAGGTGTACGACGCCGACGAGCTGGCGGCTTCGCGCTAGCGGTCCGGGCCGGTCGCCGTGCGGTGGTGCGCTGTGTCGCGCCCGCCGTACGGCGGCCGGTTTTTCGGCGGGTCCGGTGCTTGGCGGGCTGCGGTGGGCCGGCGGGGTGCCGGCGGGCGGGGGAGGACCCCGGGCGCGCGGTGCGCGCGGGCGCCGATAAGCTGAGGCAACGTGACTGCCAAGCCGCGTATCCCCAATGTCCTGGCCACCCGCTACGCCTCGGCGGAGCTGGCCCGTCTGTGGTCTCCCGAGTACAAGGTGGTGGCCGAGCGCCGCCTGTGGCTGGCCGTGCTGGCCGCCCAGGCCGAGCTGGGCGTGGAGGTCGGCGCGGGGGTGGTGGCCGACTACGAGAAGGTGGTCGAGCGGGTCGACCTGGCGTCGATCGCGGAGCGGGAGCGCGTCACCCGCCATGACGTGAAGGCCCGCATCGAGGAGTTCAACGCGCTGGCCGGGCACGAGCACGTGCACAAGGGCATGACGTCGCGGGACCTGACGGAGAACGTCGAGCAGTTGCAGATCCGCGACAGCCTGGTGCTGGTGCGGGACCGGTGCGTGGCGCTGCTGGCGCGGCTGGCGGGTCTGGCCGCCGGGCATTCGCAGACGGTGATGGCGGGCCGTTCGCACAATGTGGCGGCGCAGTCGACGACGCTGGGCAAGCGGTTCGCGTCGGCGGCCGACGAGCTGCTGGTGGCGTTCGCGCGGCTGGAGGAGCTGATCGCCCGCTACCCGCTGCGCGGGATCAAGGGCCCGGTGGGCACGGCGCAGGACATGCTGGACCTGCTGGGCGGGGACCGGTCCCGGCTGGCGGAGCTGGAGGACCGGATCGCGGCGCATCTGGGGTTCGCCCACCGGTTCACCAGTGTGGGGCAGGTGTACCCGCGGTCGCTGGACTACGAGGTGGTGACGGCGCTGGTGCAGCTGGCGGCGGCGCCGTCGTCGCTGGCGAAGACGATCCGGTTGATGGCCGGGCACGAGCTGGTGACCGAGGGGTTCGCCGAGGGGCAGGTCGGGTCGTCGGCGATGCCGCACAAGATGAACACCCGCTCGTGCGAGCGGGTGAACGGGCTGGCGGTGGTGCTGCGCGGGTACGCGTCGATGGCGTCGGAGCTGGCCGGGGACCAGTGGAACGAGGGGGACGTGTCGTGTTCGGTGGTGCGCCGGGTGGCGTTGCCGGACGCGTTCTTCGCCTTCGACGGGCTGGTGGAGACGATGCTGACGGTGCTGGACGAGTTCGGGGCGTTCCCGGCGGTGGTGGCCGCGGAGTTGGACCGGTACCTGCCGTTCCTGGCGACGACGAAGATGCTGATGGCGGCGGTGCGGGCCGGGGTGGGCCGGGAGACGGCGCATGAGCTGATCAAGGAGCATGCGGTGGCGGCGGCGCTGGCGATGCGGGAGCGGGGGGCCGGTAACGAGTTGCTGGCGCGGCTGGCGGCCGATGAGCGGTTCCCGTTGGATGCGGCGGCGCTGGAGGCGCTGCTGGCCGACCGGGTCTCCTTCACGGGGGCGGCGGCCGAGCAGGTGGAGGCGGTCGTGGCGCGGGTGGGTGAGATCACCGCCCGGCATCCGCAGGCGGCCGGCTACGTTCCGGGCGCGATCCTGTAGCCGGTGGTGGAGTTGTTCACGGTCCCGGACGTGGTGGCCGCGTCCGGGGGCGACTGCATGGTGCTGTGGGCCGCGCAGGGGCTGCGGGGCGGGGTGCGGGCGTGGGCGCTGGACGGGGCGGTGGCGGTGGCCAGTCCGCAGTTGAACCGGCGTGACCGGTTGACGGTGCACGGTCCGGCGGTGGGGGCGGCGGAGCTGGTGCGGCGGGTGCTGCCCGGGTTGGGGCCGTCCTACCGGTTGCTGGGGGAGCGGTCGCTGGTGGCCGCGGTGGTGGAGCGGCTGCCGGGGGCGCGGCCGCCGGTGGGGTTCGAGTGGATGGACACCGCGATGGACACCGCGATGGACACCGCGATGGACACCGCGGCAGACGCGGGCGCGGCGGTCGCCGGGGGCGGGGCGGGTGGTGTGGACGGCTCTGGCGCGGTGTGGCTGCCGGCGGAGGCCGACGGTGAGGTGGCGGCGCTGCTGGCGGAGGCGTCGCCGTCGGCGTGGGCGGTGCCGGGGGTGGCGGGGATCCGCAGGTGGGCCGGGGTCCGGGAGCCCGGCGGGAGGCTGGTGGCGGTGGCCGCCGATGCGTGGTCGGCGCCGCAGGTCGGTTTCGTGGCGGGGGTGGGTACGGCGCCGGCCTGGCGGGGCCGGGGGCTGGGCGAGGCGGTGTGCCGGTTCGTCTTCGGCGAGCTGGCCGCCGGGCACGGCAGGGTGGCGCTGATGGTCGATACCGCCAACCGGGGCGCGATCCGCGTCTACGAGCGGTTGGGCATGCGGATCCGGCCGGTCGCCGCGGCGGAGCTGCCCGCGGTCTGCGGGGGGTGACGGGTTTCCCCCCGGCCTGGGGGCGGTGTGGAGGTGGTGGGGGGACGGGCCGCGGCCGCGCGGGGAAAACCGGGTGCGCGGGGAGGGCGGGCCGGGGCAGAGTGGACGGAATGATGTCCAGTTTCGTGCCTGGTTTGCAGCTGTCGCGTGACTTCTACACCGAGGTGGTGCGGCCCCTGGTCGCCGGGGTGCCGCACAGCGCCGCGCTGATCGGCGCGGGTTCGGAGGTGCTGGCGTTCGACACCGAGCGCTCGACCGGCCACGGCTGGGGGCCGCGGGTGGTGCTGTTCACGGCCGCCGGGGTCGCGCAGGAGGTGCGGGAGGCGGTCGGGCGGGGCCTGCCCGAGGTCTTCGCGGGCTATCCGACGGTGTTCGGGGGCGGTAGCGGTGTCGTGGTCGCCGATCCCGGTGAGTGGTTCTCCGGGCGGCTCGGGTTCGATCCGGGCCGGGGGGTGGGCGTCCTGGACTGGTTGTCGGCGCCGTGGCAGCGGCTGGCGGAGGTCACCAGCGGGGAGGTCTTCCACGACGGGCTGGGCGTGCTGGAGCCGGCGCGGGCCGCGCTGCGCTGGTATCCGGCTGATCTGTGGCGGTACGTACTGGCGGTGCAGTGGCGGCGCCTGGCGCAGGAGGAGTCGTTCCCGGGCCGGTGCGGGGAGGTGGGGGACGATCTGGGTTCGGCGGTGCTGACCGCCGGGCTGGCGCGCGAGGTGATGCGGCTGGCGCTGCTGATGCGCCGCCGCTATCCGCCGTACTCGAAATGGCTCGGCAGCGGGTTCGCCCGCCTGTCGGGGGCGGCCGAGCTCGGTGACGCGCTGTCGCGGGCGGTGGCGGCGCGGGAGTGGCGGGAGCGGGAGCGTCATCTGCGCCGCGCGTGCGAGCGGGTGGCGGCGCTGCACAACCGGGTGGGGCTGGCCGAGCCGCTGGAGGCGGCGGTGCGGGGTTCCTCCGGCGGGCCCTTCCAGGTGATCGGCGCCGGGCGGTTCGCCGACGCGCTGGTGGCGGCGGTCACCGACCCGGTGGTGGCGGCGCTGCCGCCGGCCGGGTCGGTGGACCAGTTCGCCGGCTCCGCCGACGTGCTGACGTGCCCGGATCGCTGCCGCGCCGTCACACGGACCGTGCTGGGTCTTTGACGGGCGCCCTGGGGCGGGCCGACAGGGCCCTCAGGCGGCGGTGGCCGGGGCGGCGGTGGACAGGCGGGCGGACATGCGCCGTTCGAACCACAGGGAGGTGAACGGCGGCACCGCGCACGCCAGGCCGAGTGCGATCGTGCCGGTGCTCCAGCGGGCCGCGCGGGCGGCGGCGAGTGCTCCGAGGACGTACAGCACGAACAGGGCGCCGTGGACCGGGCCGAAGATCTTCACACCGAGGTCGCCGGTGGCGGCGATGTACTTGAAGTACATGCCGGCGAGCAGGCCCGCCCATGAGCACGCCTCGGCGATCGCGACGTAGCGGAACAGACGCAGAGCTGCGGGCGCGGCGGGGATGCTGGACACGGCGGGGCACCTTCCTTCGGAACCGGGAACGGCCTTCAGCCTAGGGGGCCGGGACCGTGCTCCCCGCCGGGAGGGCGGCGGGCCCGGCGGGTAGGGTGTCGTGCGGCGTGCGCGCCGTCGCTCCCGGCGGTGCGGGCGGCCCGCCCGCCCGGCCGGTCGGTCTCCTTTCTTCCGGCCGGTGTCGCCGGGGCGGATCCGTCCGGTGCGTGCGGTGCGGGCCGGTTGGCGCGATTGGACCCTCCTCGCGGGGGAGGGGCCATGCTGGGGACGTGAACGAGGATCGGGAAGAGGATCTGCTGCCGATCGGGCGGTTCGCCCGGTTGTGTCGCCTCAGCGTCAAGCAGTTGCGCCACTACGCCGAGCTGGGCCTGCTGCCGCCGGCGTGGGTGGATCCGGGCACCGGCTACCGCTACTACCGGGCCGGGCAGGCTCGCGAGGCGCTGTCGATCGGGTTGCTGCGCTCGCTGGACGTGCCGCTGGCCGCCATCGGGGAGGTGCTGTCGGGTGCCGACCCCCACCGGGCGCTGGGCCGGGTCCGTGACGGACTGGAGGCGGAGCTGGCGCGGCGGCGCCGTACCCTGGCGACGCTGGAGCGGGTGCTGGGCACGGGCCTGCCCGCGCTGCCGGTGGAGGTGGTGGCCGAGCCCGCCCGCAGGGTCGCGCTGGCCCGGGAGATGGCCGCCTCGACCGAGGACATCGGCCGGGCCGTCGCGGTGTGCGTGGCCCGGCTGGGCGTCCCCGCACCGGACGGCGACGGTCCGGCCGGGCTGGTCGGGTTGTTCCCCGTGGAGCTGGAGGGCCCTCTGCCGGTGGCGATGGCCGCGCTGCTGGATCCCGGAGGCCCCGGCGGGGGCGGCCACCGCCCGCGGCCCGGGACGGAGTTGGACCTGCTGCCCGGCGGGGCCTTCGCCCGCGTCGTCCACATCGGCCCCTATGACCAGTCGGCGCCGGCCTACCACTCGCTGCTGGCGTGGTGCGCCGAGCGGGGGCATCCGGTGCGGGGCCCTGTCCGCGAGGTCTACCTGTCCGATCCGGCCGTCACCGTGCCGGATCGGCTGGTCACCCATCTGATGGTCCGGTTGGAGGATCTGGAGTGACCGGGACGGAGCGGTGCCGGGCGGCGCGGCTGCCGTCGGCGCTGGACGGGGTCCAGCCGTCGGGGGCGGTGACGTGGCCGGCGAAGCACACCGAGCCTGTTCCTCCGGTCTTCGTCCAGCAGGCGAGGAGAAGCTGCGCGGCTGCGGCGGAGAAGCCCCGGCGCGCCGGCGCGGCGCTGGAGGCCGAGGCCGCCGACGCCGGCCGGGGGAGCGCCGCCTCTCAGTTGCCGCAGTCCTGCCTGTCGAGAGCCATGACCATCTGGTTGATCCTGCCGCCTGACAGGACGAAGATGTAGTCACCCTTCGGGTTGCGCGGAAGCGGAGCGTAGAAGACTCCGCTCGGGCTGCGGCGCACCTTCGGATAGGCCTGCTTCATCTGCTTCCTGGTGGAGCCGACTCCGATCCCCCGAGGGGTTCTGGCGCTCCGGGGTGCCTCAATGTAGGCCACGGCACGGAGTCTCTTGGAGATGCCCAGGGACGCGCGCGGGGGCGTCCTGAACCTCCAGGTCGAGCAGGTGCCCCTGCTGCTCACACGTCTGATCTTTCCTGTCGCCCGCGCCTTCTCGGCTCTCATCCCGAGTTTGATCCCGCGATAGCCGAACGGCCCGAACCTGCTCTTCGCGGCTGCGGCGGACTCGGCCGTGGTGACGGTGGCCGCGGCCGCGGCCGTGGTCACCGCCGCGTCGGCGGAGCCGCCGCTCAGAAGCATGCTCGCGGTCAGCGCGGCCGCCAGCAGCGGGTGGCCCGGCATCGGGGTCGAGTACCTCATCATGGTCCCCCTGGTGGTGATCGACGATCTGGTCTCACCCGGTGCGGTGATGCGTGCGCAGACTGTCACGTGATCGTGTTTCTGCAGGTTAATCGGTGGGCGCCCGCGAGATCGTGCACGTGGCCGGTGTGTCGCTCATGCTTCCCGTGACCGCAGTTCGCAGGATGCACCGGGTGCCGGTGCAGCCCGGCCGACCCGGACGTCGCACGGGCGGTGCCGGCCGTGCCTCGGGAGCGGTTCGACCCGGAGCAGCGGTCGCTGGTGCAGGGCAGGGTGTCCGGCCGTCCGGGCTTCCCGCGCGGGGCGCAGGTCAGGCGCCGTCGGGGCGCTGGGCGGGCCCGCGCAGCAGGGGGTGGGCGCGCATGGCCACCTCCAGCTCACCGGGCAGCTCGTCGCGGTAGCGGCCCAGCGTCGCCAGGTCGCTGTGGCCCAGCACCCGCCGCACCGCGTCCATGTCCACCGCGTCGGCCAGCAGGTGCGTGGCCGTGGTGTGCCGCAGGCCGTGCGGCGTCACCGAGCGCCGCCGGTCGGCCTCCACCCGCCGCTGCACCCGGTCGATCACCGCCTGCACGTCTCCCCGCGCCAGCCGGCGTCCCCGCCACGACAGCAGCAGCGCCTTGTCCGGCGAGCCGGCCCGGCCCCGCTCCAGATAGGCGTCCAGGACCCGCGCCACGTCGGCGGGCAGCGGCACGTCCCGGGTCCTGCCGCCCTTGCCGAAGATCCGCCAGTAGCGCACCCCGCCGTTGGTGTAGAAGTCCTCGACGTTGGCGCGGACCAGCTCCGACACCCGCGGGCCCAGCGTCGTCAGCAGCAGCACGATCAGCGCGTCCCGCAGCTCGGTGCGCTGGTCGCGGCGCCTGCGCCGCTCCCGGTCGGCATCCGGACCCGCGCCGGAGCCGGAGCCGGGATCGGGGTCCGCGCCGCCGCCCAGCCGCCGGGCCGCGCCGATCAGTCCCTGTGCCTGCTCGCGGGTGAGCGCCCGCCGCTCGGGGCGCAGCCCTCCGCGCTCCCTGGAGGTCACCGTCGCCGCCGCCATCGGGTTGATCTGCACCCAGCCGGCCAGTGCCGCGTGCTTGAACAGCGCCGAGACCGACCGCCGGAACCGCGCCTGCGACGACGCCGACTGCACGGCCCGCCCGGGAGCCGGGGCAGGAGCCCCGTCCGGCCGGGTGCGCCGCTCGTCGGGCTTGCGGGCGAACGCCAGCAGGACCGCGTCGACGTCCTCGCCGGTCAGGTCGTCCAGCACCCGGCCGGCGCCGGCCAGCCGCACGAAGGTGGCCACGTCCCGGGCGTAGACCTCCGCGGTGGCCGGGGACAGGGCGCCGGTCGAGGTCTTGGCCCGGATCAGCTCCACATAGCGATCGGCCGACTCCTGCACGGTGAGACGGTTCAGCTCCGCAGGCCGCATGGTTTCGGGGACGCCCTTTCTCGATCTTCCCGGATGCTACCGGCCGGCACCGACATCCGGCCGCCGGATCACCTCCCCGCCGGGCTGCGCTCCGGATACGGCGAGACGGGCCCGGCGGGGTCCGCGGCCCGGGCGACGGCGGCCGCGGCGAAGGCGGTGATGATCGGGTGCGGGCGGGTGCCGTCACCGGCCAGCTCGGGCTGGAAGAGCGTGGCCAGGAAGAACGGGTGGCCGGGCAGTTCCAGGATCCGCGGCGCCCCCGCCCCGTCGCGGCCGGAGAAGCGCAGCCCGCCGCCGGTCAGGGCCGGCAGGTAGCGGGCGTCGGGCCCGTAGTGGCAGGAGTAGCGCTCCATGGTCTGCTCGGCGCCGATGATCTGCTCGGCCAGGGAGCCGGGTGCCAGCCGTACCGCGTCCTCATGGCCGGCCAGGGAGCACTCCAGGGGCACCAGCAGCGGGTCGGCGGTGGCGGCGGGGTCGTTCTCGGCGTGCGATACGGCCAGGCCCAGGACGTGGCGGGCGTACTCCAGGAGAGCGTGCTGGAAGCCGCCGCAGGTGCCCAGGAACGGGACGGCGTGCTCGCGGGCGGTGCGGGCGGCCCGCAGCGCCCCGGCCTCGCTCCGGTACGGGCTGCCCGGCAGCATCCAGATCGCGTCGAAGCGCTCCAGATCGCCGGTGTCGGTGGTGGGGATCCAGTAGGCGTCCAGCGTCAGCCCGTCGCGCCCGCGCAGCGCCGACAGCAGGGCGGGGATACGGGCGTGGGCCTGGACATGGGGGGATCGGTCGCCGACCAGGGCGACGGTCGCGGTGGTCATGCGCCCATCCTGACCGGCCTCCCGCCTTAAGCGCCAACGATGATCCCTGCTGATGCGATAAGGGATACTGATGGGCCGTGGACCCCCATCTGCTGCGCACCTTCGTCGCCGTCGCGGACCTGCGCTCCTTCTCCGCGGCGGCCGAGCGGCTCGGCTACACCCAGTCGGCGGTCTCCCAGCAGATCGCCGCGCTGGAGGCCGACCTGGGAGTGGTACTGCTGGGGCGGCGGCCGGTGGCGCCCACCCCGGCCGGGCGGCGCCTGCTGGAGCACGCCGGTCCGCTGCTGCTGCGCCACCGGGCCGCCCGCGCCGACGTGCTGCGCGCCGCGGCGGGGCCGCCGCGGACGGTCGTCGTGGCCGCTTCGGCGCTGGCCTGCCCGCCCGCTCTCGCCCGAGCGCTGCGCGGGCCCCGGCTGGAGGTGACGGTGCGCACCGTCGACCGCCGCCGGGTCGCCGAGCAGGTCGCCTCGGGTGCGGCGGACCTGGGGCTCGTCGACGGGATCGCCGCGCCCAGCGACCCGCTGCGCCTGCCCGACGTCGGGCCGCTCACCGCCGTCGGCGTGGCGTCCGGGCCTTTGGCGGTGGTCGTGCCGTCCGGTCATCCGCTGCAAGGGCGCAGCGGCCTGGCGCTGGGCGACCTGGCGGGTGCGCTGTGGCTGCAGGCGCCGGCCGCGGTCACGGTGGAGCGGCTGCGCGAGCTGGCGGGCGAGCCGCCCGGCTCCGGCGGTTTCCGGGTGGCCTGCCGCTATGACGGGCACGACCTGCACACGGTGCTGAACCTGGTCGCAGCCGGGCACGGCCTGACCCTGCTGCCCGTCTCCGCGGCGGCCCGCCCGGCGCCCGGGGGGACGGCCGCGGTCCCGCTGAGCGCGCCGCGCGTGGTGCACCGGGTGGAGGTGCTGCACGGCGCGCTCGCCGGCGGCCGGGGCGACGGCGAGGACGCCGGGGACGCCGTGGCCGCCGGGGACGCCGTGGCCGCGCTGGTCGCTCAGCTGCGCCAGCCGCCGTCGTCCACGCCGCCGGGCACGCCGGCCTCCGGGTCGTAGGGGGTGCGGGTGAAGACGAACGTCGCCAGGTCCAGGTGGCGGACCGAGCCGTCTCCCCGGCGGACCGGGCGCAGCGTCTCCCCGGCGTAGTAGCCGTCCAGGCCGAGCCAGGTGCCGTCGGGCCGCGCGGTGAAGCGGGAGGCGCGGCCGGTGCCGCCGAGCGGCGTCAGCGACAGGTCGCGGCCGCCCAGCAGCCGCAGCGCGTAGGGGGCCGGTCCCCAGTACCAGGGGCCGGCCAGTTCCAGCAGGGCCGGATCGACCTCGGCGGGCGCCCACTCGGCCGGCAGCCGCGGCTCGCAGGCGTCCAGGATCGCCAGCAGGTCGGTCAGCAGGGTGCGGCCGGCCCCGGAGGTGGAGTTGGCGCAGAACAGCACACCGGTCCGGTCGGAGGGGTCGGCCCAGACGGTGGCCAGGAAGCCGGGCATGGAGCCGGTGTGCCCGGCCAGGCGGCGCCCGCCCGCCCTGGCCAGTTGCAGGCCCAGGCCGTACCCGCCGGTCCAGGCGTCGCCGTCGTCGACGGTCGCCGGTTCGCGCATCTCCGCCAGCGTCGGGGCGGCCAGTACGCCGCCGGTGTCGCCGGCCACGAACGCCGCCCACCGGGCCAGGTCGGCCGGGGTGGACCAGATCTGCCCCGCCGGGGCCATGGCGCCGGCGTCGTGCTCGGGCTCGGGCAGCAGCACGTCGGCCCACGGGTGGACGGCGTAGCCGCGCGCGTGCGGCGCGCGCGGCCGCGTCGTGGTGTCGCGCATGCCGAGCGGCTGGAGGATCTCCTCGCGTACGGCGGTGGCCCAGTCGGTGCCGCGGTGGCGGGCGACCAGCTCGCCCAGCAGGCCGAAGCCGACGTTGGAGTAGTGGTAGCGGCGGCCGGGCCGGTGCCGGGCCGCCTCGGGGCCGAGCAGGGCCAGCAGCTCGGTGAACGGCAGGCCGGGGGTCCGCTCCCACCACTGGCCGGGTGGTTCGGCGGTCAGGCCGGAGGTGTGCGACAGCAGCTGCGCGACGGTCACCTCGTCCACGGGGGTGCCGGGCAGGTGCTTGCCGATCGGGTCCGTCAGGTCCAGGCGGCCCTCGTCGCGCAGCCGCATCACCACGACGGCGACCATGCTCTTGGTGATCGACCCGATGCGGTACTGGGTGTCCGTGGTGGGCGCAGCGGGCGCAGCGGCCTCCTGCGCGCCGCCTGCCGCGCCGTCCCCGCCGGTCCCGTCGACGCGGCCGCGCGCGCCGAACCAGGCGATCTCCCCGCCGCGCACCACGGCCGCCGCCAGCGACGGCAGCCTCGACTCGGACTGCTCGGCCGCGATCCTGCGCAGCAGAGCGCGAGCCGTACCCTCCAGCACCGGTGACATCGACGGGGCTCCTCCCCTGTGAGACGACTGGGACCACTGACCGCCCACGTTAGCGCCGGGCCAGCCGCGACAGCATCGGCGGGAGGTCACCGGCGAAGAGCACGGTCAGCCGGCGGGTGGCGCGGGTGACGGCGACGTACAGGTCATGGCCGCCCCGGGGGGAGCCGGCCAGGATCTCGGCGGGCTCGACCACGATCACCGCGTCGAACTCCAGCCCTTTGGCGGTGGTGGCCGTCAGCACCGCGACGGGGCGGTCCAGCACGTCGGGCCCGGCGCCGTCCTGCGCGCCGGACTGCGGTCCCGCGGCCCGGGCCCGGGGTTCGACGCCGTTCCGGGCGCCCGCCTGCGCGGCGGAGGGCGCGGCCGGCTCCGGCAAGCCCGCGCGGGCGAGGACGGTGGCGACCTCGGCGTGCCGGGCGGCGGGCACGATGACCGCCAGCCGGCCCTCGCCGATCGCCTCCAGTTCCCGCTCTGCCAGGACCGGCAGCTCCCCGATGCCGGCGCGCACCGCGCGCGGCCGGTCGCCGCCCGCCCGCACCGACTCCGGTGGCCGCCGGTCCGGCGCGACCGCCGCCAGGACGTCGGCGGCGACCTCCATGATCTCCGCCGGGGTGCGGTAGTTGACCTGCAGCCGTTCCACCCGCCACCGGCCGGCGACGTAGGGGTCGAGGACCTCGCCCCAGGAGCGGGCCCCGGCGGCCGAGCCGGTCTGCGCCAGATCGCCGACGACCGTCAGGGAGCGGGCCGGGATGCGGCGCATCACCGTCCGCCAGGCCATCGCCGACAGCTCCTGGGCCTCGTCCACGATGACGTGCCCGTAGACCCACGTGCGGTCGGCGGCGGCCCGCTCGGCGGTGGTGACGTGCGGGCCGGCCGGGCGGTGGCGCTCGGCCAGCGCCGCGGCCTCCATCATCTCGTCGGCGGCCAGGCCGGTGAACTCCAGCACGCCCCGGGCGTAGGCCTCCTCCTTGCGCCGCGCCTCGGCGGCGGCCCGCTCGGCGGCCGGGCTCACCGAGTCGTCGACGCCCAGCAGTTCGGCGGCCTCGTCCAGCAGCGGGACGTCGCCGGTCGTCCACGGCGAGCCGGGCGGGCGCAGCAGGGCGCCGCGTTCGGCGGCCGACAGCCGCGGCGCGGCCCGCTCCAGCGCCTCCGGGTCGGACAGCAGGTCGCCGACCAGCCGCTCGGGGGTGAGGTCGGGCCACAGGGCGTCCAGCGCGGCGCGCACCTGGGGGCGGCTCCACAGCACCTTGCGGGCGTAGGCCAGGTCCTCGGCGTCGGCGGGGGCGTCCAGCCGGGCGGCCTCGTCGGCGGCCAGCGCCCGCAGCACGTCCAGCACGAACAGCCGGCGGGCGACGTTGTGCGGGCGGCCCGAGCGCCGGGCCCGGTCGCGGGCGGCCGCGCAGACGGCGCGGGAGGCGCGGAGGGTCATCTCCTCGACCACGACCTCGACGCCGCCGCGCAGGGAGGTCCGTACCGGGAAGGTGACCTCCAGGTCGCCGTCGGGCAGGCGCTGGCGGTCACCGATCGCGGCGGCGACGACGGCGGCCATGCGCAGGTCGCCCTTGACGACGGCGGCGGCGGGCGGGTCGTCGGCGGCGGTCCGCACTCCGGGGTGCAGCTCGCCCACGGTCGCCACCACCACGTCGGTCTCGCCGAGGGAGGGCAGCACCTGGCCGATGTAGCGGGAGAACAAGGTGGTGGGGCCGATGACGAGGATGCCGCGCCGCGACAGGACCTCGCGGTGGGTGTAGAGCAGGTAGGCGGCGCGGTGCAGCGCGGCGACGGTCTTGCCGGTGCCGGGGCCGCCCTCGACGACCAGCGCTCCGGCCAGGCCGGAGCGGATCACCCGGTCCTGCTCGGCCTGGATGGTCGCCACCACCTGGCTCATCCTGCCGGTACGGCCGCGCCGCAGCGCCGCCATGAGCGCGGCCTCGCCGACGAGGGTGCGCCGGTCGGGTTCGGTGAGGCGGTCTGGGTCGAAGACCTCGTCGTCGAGGCCGACCACGGTGCGCTCGCGGGTGTGCAGGTGGCGGCGGCGCACCAGCGGGCCGGGGTCGGCGGGCGTGGCGGTGTAGAAGGGGCGGGCGGCGGGGGCGCGCCAGTCGGTCAGGACGATCTCGCCGTCGGTGCCGCGCAGCCCGGTCCGGCCGATGTAGAGGGTCCGGCCCTCGGTGTCGTCGGTGCGGCCGAAGCACAGGCCGTGCTCCACGGCCGACAGCTGCGCCAGGCGGCGGGCGTGCTCGGCGGCGGAGACGTCGCGTTCGAGGCGGGCCTGGTGGGTGCCGCCGGCCGTGCCGCCGGCGTGGGCGGCGGCGAGCGCGGCGCGGGTCCGCTCGCGGACGGCGTCCAGGCGGTCGTAGAGGGCGGTGAGGCGGGTCTGCTCGGTCAGCAGGGCTTCGGCGAGGGCGGGGTCGGGTTGACGGGATCCCATCTCTTTGATAGACTCCTGTGTGATAGCCTACTTGCAGGGTGAAGACGATCGAGTATAGCGCTCTCGCCTTCTTCTCCGCATGCCCGCGCGCCGCAGTACGCCGCCGCCGCACCCGCAGGGCCGGCCTGCCCGCCGGTCGGCTCCGGGCAGGTCCTCCCGTGCTCAGCGGCCGCGCAGCCGCAGCCCGTCCAGCAGCCAGCGGCCGGCCACCGCCCCCGCCAGCCGCGGCGGTACGGTCCCCGCCCCCAGGCCCACCTCCACCAGCAGGTCGAACACCTCCCGGCGCCGGGAGGCGACGGCGATCGCCGCGTCGATGAAACCGGGGGAGCGGGCGGCGCGGGCCAGCACGTCGGTGGTGCGCAGATGGCGCCCCAGAGCCCCGCGCAGCGCACGCCGGTAGGCGGGCAGCGGGTCGCCGGCCGCCCGCACCGCCGCCTCCCCGGCCAGACGGCCCGACAGCAGCGCGTAGTAGATGCCCTCGCCGGTCAGCGGGTTGATGAGGCTGGCGGCGTCGCCGGCGAGCATCACCCGGCCCGCACCGGGCCGCGGCCGCCCGCACGACAGCGGCAGGTGGTGGGCCCGCAGGTCCCGGGCGGGCAGGTGGGGCAGCAGCTCGGCGAGCCGGCCGTGCAGGACCCGGCGGCCGGGCAGGTCGCAGGCCCGCAACCGGGGCAGGAGCATCCCGAAGCCGACGTTGGCGCTGCCGTCGCCGACCGGGAACGACCAGGCGTAGGCCGGCCAGCCCTCCCGCTGCATGGCGATGAGCTGGACGTCGTCGCCGGCCGGCACGTCGGCGTAACCGCGCACCGCGATCGCGGTGTGCCGCTCGGGGGTGGCCGGCAGGCCGATGAGGCGCCGCACGGTCGAGTTGGCCCCGTCGGCGGCGACGACGGCGCGGGCGGCGAAGGCCCCGTCGACGACCACGTGCGAGCCGCGCTCGGCCAGCGCCCGCACCCGGTGGCGGCGCACCTCGACCCCGCGGGCCCGGGCCGCCTCCACCAGGCGGGCGTCGAAGACGCGGCGGGGCACGACGTGGTTGGGCCGGGCGACGGTCGCGTGGACGCGCTCGCCGCCCGGGGAGACCACCTCCAGGCGCCGCGTCGGCCGGTGGTCGTCGATCAGGCCGGGCAGGCCGAGCCGGACGAGCTCGTCGCGGCCGTGGGCGGCGATGCCGTCGCCGCAGGCCTTGTCGCGGGGGAAGTCCTCGCGGTCCAGCAGCAGCACCCGCGCGTCGGGGCGCAGCTGCCTGGCCCGCAATGCCGCCGCCGAGCCCGCGGGGCCCGCCCCGACGACCACCAGGTCCCATACGCCGTCCGCCGCACCTCTCACCCAGGTGGTCTGCCACGCCACGCCCCGGCGAAACCCGCCCGCGCCCGCCCGCGCCGTCCGGGGATCTTCACCGCCCGGCCGCTCCCGCTCCGCGGGACCGGCACCGGAAGGGCCCGGGACGGCCGGAGCCGTCCGGGGATCCGTCCGGGGCCGCGGCGCCGGGAGAGAGAGGTTGTCGGGGATCTGCGGCACAATACCCGCCATGACCACTGCGGAGGCGCAGCGTCCCCCCGGCACCGTGCTGGAGGCGGTGCTGGAGCGCATCACCTATGCCAACGAGGAGACCGGCTACACCATCGCCCGGGTGGCCACCGAGCGGTCGGGGTCGGAGCTGCTGACCGTGGTGGGCCCGCTGCTGGGCGCGCAGGTGGGCGAGTCCCTGCGGCTGACCGGCCGGTGGGGCTCGCACCCGCGCTACGGCCGCCAGTTCGAGGTGTGGTCCTACACCACGGTGCTGCCCGCCACCGTCCAGGGCATCCAGCGCTACCTCGGCTCCGGGCTGATCAAGGGCATCGGGCCGAAGATGGCCGAGCGGATCGTCGGCCACTTCGGCACCGCGACCCTGGACGTCATCGAGACCACCCCCGAGCGCCTGGTCGAGGTCCCCGGCCTGGGCCCCAAGCGCACCAAGATGATCGCGGCCGCCTGGGAGGAACAGAAGATCATCAAAGAGGTGATGATCTTCCTGCAGGGGGTCGGGGTGTCCACCTCCATCGCGGTGCGCATCTTCAAGCAGTACGGCGACCGCTCCATCGAGGTCGTCAGGAGCGAGCCGTACCGGCTGGCCGACGACGTGTGGGGCATCGGCTTCAAGACCGCCGACACCATCGCCCAGGCCGTCGGCATCCCCCACGACAGCCCCGAGCGGGTCAAGGCGGGCCTGCGCTACACCCTGTCGCAGGCGGCCGACGACGGCCACTGCTACCTGCCGGCGCCCAACCTGATCGGCGACGCCGTCAAGATCCTCGACGTGCCCGCCGAGCTGACCGCGCAGTGCCTGGAGGAACTGGTCGCCGAAGAAGGCGTGGTCCGCGAGGAGCTGCCCGCGGGCGACGTGACGATCCCCGCGGTCTACCTGGTGCCGTTCCACCGCGCGGAGCTGTCGCTGGCCCGCTCGCTGCGGGCGCTGCTGGGCGCAGGCCACGACCGGCTGGGCGTCTTCGCCGACGTCGACTGGCCGGTGGCCCTGCAGTGGCTGCGCGGCCGTACCGGCGCGGATCTGGCCGCCGAGCAGGAGAAGGCGGTACGGCTGGCGCTGTGCGAGAAGGTCGCGGTGCTGACCGGCGGCCCGGGCTGCGGCAAGAGCTTCACGGTGCGCTCCATCGTCACCCTGGCCCGCGCGAAGAAGGCCAAGGTGATCCTGGCCGCGCCCACCGGCCGGGCCGCCAAGCGCCTGGCGGAGCTGACCGGCCACGAGGCGACCACCGTGCACCGGCTGCTGCAGCTGCGCCCCGGCGGGGACGCCACCTTCGACCGCGACAACCCGATCGACGCCGACCTGGTCGTCGTCGACGAGGCCTCCATGCTCGACCTGCTGCTGGCCAACAAGCTGGTCAAGGCCGTCGCGCCCGGCGCGCACCTGCTGTTCGTCGGCGACGTCGACCAGCTGCCGTCGGTCGGCGCCGGGGAGGTCCTGCGCGACCTGCTGGCCGCCGAGGAGGAGATCCCGCGGGTACGGCTGACCCACATCTTCCGCCAGGCCCAGGAGTCGGGCGTGGTCACCAACGCCCACCGGGTCAACACCGGCCTGATGCCCGCACTGGAGGGCATGAAGGACTTCTTCCTGTTCCCGTGCGAGGAACCGGAGGAGATCGCGGCGCTGACCGTCGACGTGGTCGCCAACCGCATCCCGCGCAGGTTCGGCCTGAACGCCCGCCGCGACGTGCAGGTGCTGGCGCCGATGCACCGCGGCGCGGCCGGCGCCGGCAACCTCAACACCGTGCTGCAGGAGGCGCTCACCCCGGCCCGCGAGGGCATGCCCGAGCGCCGCTACGGCGGGCGGGTGTTCCGCATCGGCGACAAGGTCACCCAGCTGCGCAACAACTACGACAAGGGCGCCGCCGGGGTGTTCAACGGCACCGTCGGAGTGGTCACCGACATCCGGCCCGACGACCACAAACTGCTGGTGCGCACCGACGAGGACGAGGAGGTCGAGTACTCCTTCGACGAGCTCGACGAGCTCGCCCACGCCTACGCGGTCTCCATCCACCGCTCCCAGGGCAGCGAGTACCCCGCGGTGGTGATCCCGCTGGCCACCAGCGCGTGGATGATGCTCCAGCGCAACCTGCTCTACACCGCGATCACCCGCGCCAAGAAGCTCGTCGTCATCGTCGGCTCACGCCGGGCGCTGGGCCAGGCGGTGCGCACCCGCGGCGCCGGGCGCCGCCACACCAGCCTGACCCACCGGCTCCGCCAGGGCTGACCGGGGCCCGCCGGGCCGCCCCGGTCCCGCTGCTCCTGCCCGGAAGACGCCCCGCGGATCCCCGCGAGACGCCCCGCGGAGAAGCGGCATGGCGCAATCTGCAATACCTGTGTCGTTGACGCCGCGGCGCCCCGCTGGCCAGCATGAGGGCATGCACCGACGCGTCGTCCTCGTCGTCTTCGACGGCTTCCAGCTGCTCGACCTGGCCGGCCCGGCCGACGTGTTCGCCGTCGCGGACCTGCTGACGCGCGGGCAGGGCTACCGCGTGGAGGTGGCCGCCGCCCGCGCGGGAGCCGTACGGGCGCAGAACGGGATCGAGGTCACCGCGCAGGCGGCGCTCGCCGACGTCGAAGGGCCGATCGACACGCTGCTGGTCACCGGCGGGCTGCCGGCGTCGGAGCGGTCGCGCGACCCGGAGCTGCCCGGTCAGGTCGCGCGGCTGGCCTCCGGCGCCCGCAGGGTCGCGTCGGTCTGCACCGGGGCGTTCGTCCTGGCCGAGGCCGGGCTGCTCGGCGGCCGGCGCGCGACCACGCACTGGCTGATGGCCGGCGACCTGGCCGAGCGGTACCCGGACGTGCGGGTGGACGTCGACCCGATCTACGTCAGGGACGGCGACGTGTGGACTTCGGCCGGGGTCAGCGCGGGGGTGGACCTCGCTCTGGCCCTCGTGGCCGACGACCACGGCCACGCCCTCGCCCGCGACGTCGCGTGCGGGCTGGTGGTGTACCTGCACCGGCCCGGCGGGCAGAGCCAGTTCAGCACCCAGCTGAACGCCCTCACCCCGCGCAGCGAGCCGCTGCGGGAGGTGCAGGCGTTCATCGACGCCAACCCCGCCGGGAACCTGAGCGTGCCGGCCCTGGCGCGGCGCGCGGGGATGAGCGAGCGCCACTTCTCCCGCCTGTTCACCGAGCAGACCGGCCTGCCGCCCGGCCGCTACGTCGAGCGCAGCCGGGCCGACGCCGCCCGGCGGCTGCTGGAGGTCACCGGCCATCCGCTGGACCGGGTGGCCAGGGAGTCCGGGCTCGGTGCGCCCGAGACCCTCTACCGGGTCTTCCGCCGGCACTGGCGCGTCTCACCCGGCGACTACCGCCGCCGCTTCCACTCCGAGGAGAACCGACCGTGAACCCTTCACCGCACCCCTCCGGCCGCCCCGCAGAGCCCGCCGCGCAGCGCTCCGGCCTGCGGGTCGCCATCCCGCTCTACCCGCGCTTCACCGCCCTGGACGCCGTCGGGCCGTACACGGTGCTGGCCTTCGCGCCCGGCTGCACGGTCACCTTCGCCGCGGCCCGGCCGGGTCCCGTCGCCGACGACCGCGGCAGCCTCGCCCTGACGGCCGCGGCGTCCTACGCCGACCTGCCGGACCCGGACGTGATCATCGTGCCCGGAGGACCCGGGACCGCCGAGGCGCTGGCCGACGAGGCCCTGGTCGGCTGGATCGCCCGCGCCCACGAACGCACCCGCTGGACGGCCTCGGTGTGCAGCGGCTCGTTCCTGCTAGGCGCCGCCGGCCTGCTGAAGGGCAGGAGGGCCACCACCCACTGGGGATGGCTGGAGCACCTGGCGGGCTTCGGCGCCGAACCGGTGAGCGAGCGCGTGGTCGTGGACGGCAGGATCGTGACCGCGGCGGGCGTCTCCTCCGGCATCGACATGGCCCTGACCCTGCTGGCCCGGATGAGCGGCGAGGAGACGGCCCGCGCCGTGCAACTGGCCATCGAGTACGACCCGGCCCCGCCCTTCGACAGCGGCTCGGCCAGGACGGCCCCGGCCGGCCTGGCCGAGAAGGCCATGAGCCTGATCGGCTGAACGGCCGGGCCTCCCGGAAGGGCGGCGGGAAGGCGGGCCGCCGGTGGGCATACGGAGCCGGATTCATCTTGATGAGCCGGTGACTCCAGGTCAATGGCCGCCTGACCTTTGAATGTTACCTAAATGTGACACTTTCGGGCTGAACCCTGCGCACCCCGCACGCATCTCCTATTAGTGTTTTTAGACGCAGTTTGCTGCCGTATGGGGGATGGGGTTGTGTTGAACGTGGGATCACGACGACTCAGGACGCCGCTGGCCGGACTGGCCGCGGCGGCCACGGCCGTGCTCGTCGCCTCCTGCTCCAGCGGATCGGCCGAGACGGCGCCGGTGGCGGACCGCAAGGACGCCGGCGCCGGCAACGCGCAGGCCACCCCGGCCGCGCCGGTCATAAAGATCAGCCCCGCCGAGGGCAGCGACACCGTCCGCCCGGACAAGAAAGTGGTCGTCACCGCCGCCGGCGGGCCCCTCGAGCAGGTCACCGTGGAAAGCGGCGGCGAGCAGCTCGAAGGCGAGTTCGACGCCTCCCGCGGCAAGTGGGTCTCCACGACGCCGCTCAAGCCCGCCAGCGACTACACCGTCTCGGCGACCGCCGCGGGCGGGGTCACCGCCAGCAGCTCCTTCACCACGCTCAAGCCGAAGATCGAACTGGCCGTGGCGGACGTGACCCCCGCGGTCAAGGGGGAGAAGGTCGGCGTGGGGGCGCCGATCATCGTCAGGTTCAACCACCCCATCCCCTCCAAGGCGGGCAAGGCCAACGTCGAACGGGCCCTGCAGGTCGAGGCCGAGCACCCCGTCGAGGGCGCATGGCGGTGGATCGACGACACCACGGTGATCTACCGCACCGCCAAGTTCTGGAAGGCCCACCAGAAGGTGACCTTCACCGCCCGCCTCGAAGGAGTGCAGGGCGGCAAGGAGATGTACGGCACCAAGGACCTGACCAAGACCATCCGCATCGGCGCCGCCCAGGTCTCGACCGTCGACACCCGCAAGAAGAACATGATCGTCAGGCGGGACGGCAAGATCGTCAAGAAGATGCTGATCAGCGCCGGCATGGCCACCACCCGCGCCTACACCACCACCAGCGGCGTCCACCTGGTGATGGGCAAGTCCAACCCCGAGCGGATGATCTCCCCGGGCTTCCCCAAGGGCCACCCGGAGTACTACGACGTCATGATCAACCATGCCGTCCGGTTCTCCAACAGCGGCGAGTACGTCCACGCCAAGGACAACGTCTGGGCCCAGGGCCGGCGCAACGTCAGCCACGGCTGCATCAACGCCCGCCCCGACCAGGCCAAGTGGTTCTACGAGAACGCCCAGCGCGGGGACGTGATCACCATCAAGGGCACCGACCGCGAGGTCGAGTGGAACAACGGCTGGAGCTACTGGCAGCTGTCGTTCAAGGAGTGGAAGAAGGGCAGCGCCCTGTCCTAGCCGGCCGTGCCGCCGGCGGCGGCACGGCCGGGACGTTCCCGCCGCCGGCGCGCACGCGAGCCGTACACGGAGCCGCGCACGCGCCGCGCACGCCCGCCGGCGCGCCGGACGGTCCCGCCCGCCGCCCCGGGTCCCGGACGAGCGCTCTTCAGAGGAGCGACAGCTGCCGCGCCGCCGCCACCGCCGGCCTGCCCGCGGGCGGGCCCACGGCCAGGCCGTACCGGGCGGCCAGCGCCTCCACCTGACCGGCCACCCGCGCCGCGTAACCCGCCTCCACCTCGGCACCCCCGCCGTACAGCTCCCCGTAGCGGGCCACCAGCCCCGGATGCCGCTCGGCCAGCCACGACATGTACCACTCCCGGGCCCCCGGCGGCAGGCGCAGCACCTGCGGCTCCAGGCTCACCGCTCCCGCGGCGGCGATCCGGCGCACGGTGGCGGCCAGCTGATCGGGGGAGTCGGTCAGCAGCGGCAGGACCGGCGCCATCGCCACCCCGCACACCACCCCGTGCTCGGCCAGCGCCGCCACCAGCTCCAGGCGCTTCTGCGCGCTGGGCGCCCCCGGCTCGACCTCCCGGCGCACCTGGTCGTCGACGAACGCCACCGACACCGCCACACCCGCCCCGGCCGCCCCGGCCAGCACGGCGGCGTCGCGCAGCACCAGCGGGCTCTTCGTGCGCACCGTGAACGCCGCCCCCGCCTCGGCCAGCGCGGCCACCACCCCGGGCATCAGCCGGTAGAGCTCCTCGGCGTGCTGGTAGCAGTCACCGGTCAGGCCCACCGCGACCGGCGCCCCGTCCCACCTGCGGGCCAGGTCGGCCCGGAGCCGCCGCACGATGTCGGTGCGCACCACGATCCGCGAATCGAAGTCGGCGCCCGAGTCCAGGCCCAGGTAACGGTGCCCCCGCCGCGCCGGGCAGTAGCGGCACGCCTGCACGCACCCGCGGTACGGGTTCACCGCCCAGCCGCCGGGCACGGCCTCCAGCGCGGTGCGGGCCCGCACCTCGTAGCAGGTCAGCGTGCCATGGACCCGCCTCACCGCGGTGCGCTCGATCCGCGGCCGGGTGTCGGGCGCCTCGGCCACCAGCGCAGGGGAGTCCCATCCCATACGGCCCAGTGGAACACGCTTTCGACTCCGGCCGCAACCGGTTCACCGCGGAGCCGGCCCCGCGCGCCACCGCGCCGGCGAGGCCCGCCCCGACCCCGCCCCGGCCCGGCGTCGGCCCGGCGTCGGCCCGGCGCGAGCCGCTCGTTCCCGCGCCGCGTGTCCTAGGCTGGCGGAGTGCTGAAACCCGCCTACCCGATCCGCACCGAGCGCCTCCTGCTACGCCCCTTCACCCCCGGCGACCTGGACGCCCTGCACGCCGTCCAGTCGCTGCCCGACGTCACCCGCTACCTGTACTGGGGACCCCGCGACCGCGAGCAGGTCCGCGAGGCCCTGGAGATCAAGACCGGCCAGACCGCGCTGCTCGACGAAGGCCAGGCCCTGTCCCTGGCGGTGGAGGTCGCCGCCACCGGTGAACTGGCCGGCGACGCCCTGCTGTTCTGGCACAGCCGCGTCCACCGCTCCGGCGAGATCGGCTACGTCTTCCACCCCGACCACCACGGCCGCGGCTACGCCACCGAAGCCGCCCGCGCCCTGCTCGAACTCGCCTTCGACGGACTGGACCTGCACCGCGTCACCGCCCGCCTGGACGGCCGCAACACCGCCTCGGCCCGCCTGCTGGAACGCCTGGGCATGCGGCGCGAGGCCCACCTGGTGGAGAACGAGTGGGTCAAGGGCGAGTGGACCGACGAGCTGGTCTACGCGATCCTGCAGCGCGACTGGCGGCAGGCGACGCGATGAACGGCGCCGCGCACGACCCCGGGGGCAGCCGGGCGGCCGTCCCCGAAGTCATCCTGCACCTGGCCCTGAGCGCCGACTGGCAGGCCGCCCGCACCACGGGGGAGTACCGCGTCTCCACGCTGGGCCGGACCCTGGAGCAGGAGGGCTTCATCCACGCCTGCGCCGACCGCGCCCAGCTGGACGGCGTCGCCGACCGGTTCTACCGCACGGTCACCGAACCGCTCACCCTGCTCACCGTCGACCCCCGGGGCCTCGACGTCCGCATGGAGGCCCCCGCCGGCCCCGCTCCCGCCGCCACGGAGACCTTCCCGCACGTCTACGGGCCGATCCCCGTCTTCGCCGTGATCTCGGCCACCCCGTTCACCCTCTGCTGACACCCCAGGCCTCCGGTGAGGCCGAGCACGGAAACCAGCGGCAGGAAACCGATCCCCGTCGAACAGGAGCCGGCGGACCAGGGTCACCCGGTTGAGCGCCCGCAGGTCGAGACGCGCCGTCACGGCTGCTCTCTCCCGAGCGGGCCGGGCCGTGCACCCGCGCGGCGGATCAGCCGGCGTCGTCCCCGGCGGCGACGTCGAGGACCCAGGTGACGCCGAAACGGTCCTTGAGCATGCCGTAGAGCGGGGACCAGCCGGCCGGGCCGAGGTCTTCGACGACGGTGGCGCCGTCGGACAGGCCCTTCCAGTAGGCGGTGATCTCGTCGGCGTCCCTGCCGCGGACCGAGACGAAGAACGCCCGGTCACCGGCGTCGTAACCCTGCTCCTCGCGCACGTCGTAGGCCATGACGTGGAAGCCGTTGTCGGCCCGGACCTCGCCCCACGAGACCCGGCCGGCGTCGGCCGGGTGCCGCACGCTCCCGGCGTCGGCGTTGGTGAACGCGACGAGGCGGCCGCCGAAGACGGACTGGTAGAACTCCAGCGCCGCGCGGGCGCTGTCCTGGAAGTTCAGGTGAACGGCAGTGGTGATGCTCATGACGGCTCCGTCGAATCAGGTTTTCCGGTTGCAGGACCGAAACTCGCAGCAGCAGGTGCCAGGATGTGTCACCTACCTCGGGCAGAATCACATTCATGCCGAAAACCTCCGCCCGGCTGCTGGCCCTGCTGTCGCTGCTGCAGACCCGCCGCGACTGGCCCGGCACGTTGCTGGCCGACCGCCTCGACGTCAGCCTGCGCACCGTGCGCCGCGACGTCGACCGGCTCCGCGAGCTCGGCTACCCCATCACCGCCGCCAAAGGCCCCGACGGCGGCTACCGGCTCAGCGCCGGCACCGAACTACCGCCCCTGCTGTTCGACGACGAACAGGCCGTCGCCCTCACCGCCGCCCTGCAGATCACCGCCACCACCGAGGGCAACGGCCTCGCCGAACCCGCCGCGCGAGCCCTGAACACCCTGCGCCAGGTCATGCCCGCCCGGCTCCGCAACCGCGTCAACGCGCTGCAGGTCACCGCCGTCGAACGACCCGCCGACCGCCCGGCCGCACCCGTCGACGGCGCCGCGCTGCTCACGATCAGCGCCGCCGTCCACGCCCACGAGACCCTGCGATTCGACTACGGCACCGGGACCGCGGACGAGCCCCCACGCCACGCCGAACCGCACCACCTCATCACCTGGGACGGACGCTGGTACCTCATCGCCTGGGATCTCGACCGCCAGGACTGGCGCACCTTCCGCGCCGACCGGATCACGCCGCGCACCCCCAACGGACCCCGCTTCACCCCCAGGTCGCTGCCCGGAGGCGACGTGGCCGCCTTCGTCACCAGCCGGTTCCGAGGCTCCGCCGACGCCTCCGGCCGCTGGCCCTGCCGAGGCACCGTCATCCTCGACCTGCCCGCCGCCACCGCCGCCCTCTACACCCGCGACGGCATCATCGAGGAGATCGGCCCCGACCGCTGCAAGCTCACCCTCGGCTCCTGGTCCTGGCCCGGCCTCGCCGCCGCCATCGCCCGCTACGACGCCGACATCGAAGTCGTCGGCCCCTGCGAACTCACCCACGCCTTCACGCACCTGGCCCGCAGATTCACCGAGACCGCAGCCAGGCCCACCGCGTGACCGGGGCAGCCGACAGAGGCGGCAGCGGCCCCAGCGCCCACCCCGGTGCGCAGCCCACCGGAGGCCGGCATCGACACGCCGCCGGCCCGCCCGCCGCCGCAGCGCACCTCACCGGCGCGCACGGGCCCGATCCCCGACCGCCCGCCGGCCCGCCCGCCGCACACCGGAACCCCGCACCGGGCCGGCCTGCGCCGCCCGCCGCCTCCTGCGCCGCCCCAGCAGCCAGCCCGCACCCAGCACGGCCAGCCCCAGCGGAGTACGCGCCAGCCACCGCGTGGCCACGATCTTCACCAATCTCCTCATCACCGCCCCCTGCCCGACCCGGCCGCCCGCATGCGCGCCCACCCCGCGCGGCGGCACCCCCTCGACCGGCTACCGCCGCAGCGGCGACCGGGATTGAATAGGCCGGTGTAAGACCGATCGACACCGAGAAAGCGAGACCGCGCCCCCATGACCGACACGCTCTCCATCATCCTGCTGACCGCGCTGTTCGCAGCGCTGGTCATCGGCCTGATCCTGCTGGCCGTACGGCTGGCCCAGCGGCCCCGCAACGCCCTGCTCGGCAGCACCCTCAGCCCCGAACTGGTCGAACAGGTCCGCGAACTCAAAACCACCGGCCAGTTCGACCAGGCGGTCTTCATGGTGCGCGGCGAGACCGGCATGAGCCACCGCGCGGCCAGCCGCTTCGTCAAGAAGATCCGCTGACCGGACCCCTCGCCCGGACCCCTCGCCCGGACCCCCGCACAGCCCACCGGCACCCGGCCGCCCCCGACACCGTAGGATGAGACGGCCGACACCGCTCCACCGGGCCCGCGACACCCCGGCACCCGCCGACCCGGCCGCCCCTCCCGCCGACACCACCGCGCAGATCGCGAGGCCGCCCCGATGACAGCAGGCGCCGTAGTCCGCCAGGTCCGCGACGTGGAACCGGGCGACCACCTGTGCCTGCCCTTCTCCGAAGACGCCGAGCAGCGCGAAGTGGCCGCCGCCTTCATCACCGGCGGCCTGGCCCGCGGCGAGCGCGTCCTGTACTTCACCGACCGGCGAGACCCCGAGACCGTGCACTCCTGGCTGCCCGCCGCCGACCTCACCGCCGCCCTGCGCAGCGGCCGGCTGAGCGTGCGCACCGCCGAGGACAGCTACCTCGCCGGCGGCCGCTTCGACCCCGACGCCATGGTCGCAGCCCTCAAAGAGGAGACCGAACGCAGCCTGCGCGACGGCCACGCCGGCCTGCGCGTGAGCGGCGAGATGAGCTGGGCCCTGCGCGACGTGCCCGGAGCCGAAGGACTCGAAGACTACGAACGCAAGGTCGCCGCCGTCTTCGCCACCGGCCTGTCCAGCGCCGTCTGCCAGTACGACACCCGCCGGTTCGGCCCCGCCCGCACCCGCGTCTTCACCCGCTGCCACCCCGGAGTCGTGGGGATGAACGCCCTCCACCACGACGGCCTCGTCCGCATCGTCCCCGCCTACCAGGCAGGCCACCGCACCATCCGCGTGACCGGCACCATCGACCAGGGCAACGCCCACGGGCTCGCCGCCGCCCTGCAGACCGCCACCGGCTGGGACGGAGACATCCACGTGGACCTGAGCGAACTGGAGTTCATCGACGTCGCCGGCCTGCGCACCCTGACCCTCGCCGCCGGCCACCTCGACCCCGCCCGGCGGCTCCGGCTCCTGCACCTGGCCCCCATGCTCCACGACATCATGCACCTGGTCGGCTGGGACCGCGAACCACAACTGGTCCTGACCACGGAAGCGGACCGCCCATGACCACCGACCGGCTCACCGGGCTCATCCACCACGCACTCATCTACGACTCCGACCAGGCCTTCCTGGACACCACCACCGGATTCTGCCTCGACGGCCTGGAGAACGACGACGCCGTCCTGGCCGTCACCACCCCGGCCAACATCGCACTGCTGCGCGACAGCCTCGGCACCGCCGCACGCCACGTCGAATTCACCGATGCCGCCGCCTGGTACGCCACCCCCGGCCGCACCCTGGCCGCCTACCACCGCTACGTCGACCGCCACTCCGCCTCCCACCGGCGGACCCGCATCATCGGCGAACCCGTCTGGCACGGCCGCGACCCCGCGCAGACCCTCGAATGGACCCGCTACGAGTCGGTCATCAACCGCGCCTTCGCCGACTCACCGGCCTGGATCATCTGCCCCTACGACACCAGGACCCTCCCCGCCGCGATCGTCGAGGACGCCCGGCGCACCCACCCCCACCTGGCGACCGGCCCCCGCACCCACCCCAGCGCCCTCTACACCGACCCCGAGCTCTTCGAAGACACCCGCAACCACCGGCTCACCGACCACGGACACGGCGCCAGCATGCACTTCGACAGCGACCTCAGCAAGGTCCGCACCTTCGTCACCACCCAGGCGGCGACCCTCGGCATATCGGACGACGACACCGAACTCCTCGTCTTCGCCGTGAACGAGGTCGCCACCAACGCCGTCCAGCACGGCGGCGGAACAGGCGAGATACGGCTCCACCGCCACGAGGGCAAAATCATCTGCGACATCGGCGACCCCGGCCACCTGACCGGCGGCTTCGCCGGCTACCTGCCCCCCACCGGCCCCCACCACGGCCAAGGCCTGTGGGTCGTACGCCAGCTGTGCGACCTCGTCGAGATCCACACCCGCCGCCCCGGCACCGTGGTCCGCCTCCACCTCACCCTCACCTCAGCCGCCCAGGACTGAAGCCCCGCCCCCACCGCCCCCACCGGCCGCGGCCGGACCGGCCAGCAACCGGTCCAGCACGCCGTACGCCGGATTGCCCTGCGCGGCCCGCCGCACCTCACGAGCCGACGACGCCACATAGGCCTGCCCCGTCACGATGGACGAGTGCCCCAGCAACTCCATCAGCTCATGCGCCGACGCCCCCCGCTCCGCCAACCGCGTCGCGAACTCATGCCGCAGCGCGTGCACCAGCGTGCCCCGCTGCACCCGATCATGAACACCCGCGTACCGGTAGCACTGCCGCACGAGATACTGCAGCCCGCCCCGCCGCAACGGCTCACCCGCCGTGTCCACCAGCAGCGCCGCCGACCGCGGCAGCGAAGCGAGCCCGAACCGCTCCAACCGGCTGCGCAGGTAACGCTCGACCAGCTGCTCCACCGGAGGCTCGATCGGCAGCGACCGCGTCCGGCCCCCCTTGCCCAGCACCTGAACCCGCCGATCACCGGGAGAACCCCCGATCGACCCCAGCGTCAACCCCAGCAGCTCCGCCGACCGCATCCCCGTCACCAGCGCCAGCCCCAGCACCACCAGATCCCGCTCCACCCACGGATCACGCGCCTTGCGAGCCCCCGCCGCGATCCGCTCCAGCAGCGTCGCCGACGCCGTACCGTCCCCCAGGAACGGCTTCGGCGCCTTGGCCGGCTGCCTCGGCCTCGGGACCGCCGCCATCGGATTGCCCTCCAGCAGCCCCTCCGCCACGCAGAAGGTCAGAAACTGGTTCCACGCACTCCACGCCCGGTTGACACTGGCCGCCGACCGAGGCTGCGAGAACTCCGCGAACGCCCCCCGCACCAACCGCCCCGCCAGCGCCCTGACCTCCAGCTCCGCCACCGGCACGCCCGCCAGCCCCGCCGCGATCTCCGCCACCAGCCGCAGATCCCGCTCATAACCCGCCACCGTGTTCACCGACAGCTTCTTCGCCCGCAGCGAGGACAAGAACTCCGCCACAGCCTCCGGCACCCGCAGGAGCACCAGCGGATCACCACCCACCACAGCCTCCATCCGCCACGACGGCCTCCCACCACGCTGCGCAGAATTATGCACCGGCCGGCCTGCTGACCGGCCCCCTCCCACGCCGCCGACCGGCGCGCCGGCACCTCCGGCCCACCGGCCCCGCAACCCTGCCCGCAGACGGCATACCGGAACGCGAGCAGGGAAGGCTCCCCCTGACCGACCCAGACCGCACCCGGCCCGCCACCGCGCAGGCCGCCGAAGACCCACCGACCACCCATGCCCCGACCACGCCCCGCCCACCGGCCCCGAGCCGCCCGGCGCGACCCACCGGCCTCCCGGAAGTAAGTAAGGAAGACGGCCATGCCGGACACCGACCGGGAGAAAGCACTGGTGGAACTGCTCGACAGCACCACCGACTCGGTACGGGCCGCCGACGAACTCGAACCCGCCGCCCGGGCCACGCTCGAGGCCGTCTGCAAACTGACCGGCTGGCCCCTGGGCCACCTGTGCGTCCCCGCCGGATCCGGAGACGAGTTCGTCTCCTCCGGCATCTGGGTCGGCGCCACCGAGGAGTTCGCCGGCCTGCGCGAGGTCACCGCCCGCACCGCCTTCACCAGCGGCGCCGGCATCGTCGGCAGAGTCGCCGCCACCGGCGAACCCGTCTGGTCGCACGACGTCGACCGCGACCCCAACTTCGTACGGACCCACCAGGGAGCCGACCTCGGAGTGGGAGCCGCGTTCGCCTTCCCCGTCGTGGCCGCCGACGGCGTCGCGGCCGTACTCGAGTTCTTCTCCACCCGCACCGTCCCCCCCGACGCGCCACTGATGCGGGTCATGGCCAACCTCGGGCACCAACTCGGCCGCATCGTCGACCGGCGGCGAGCCCGCGAAGCACTCGAGGCCAGCCGGGCCCGCACCGAGCAGATGATCGAAACCTCGGTCGAGGCGTTCATCGCCATGGACTCCGCCGGCCGCATCATCGGCTGGAACACCGCCGCCGAACACATGTTCGGCATACCGTGCGGTGAAGCCCTCGGCCGCATACTCGCCGACACGATCATCCCGCCCCGCTACCGCGCCGCCCACCGCGACGGCCTCGCCCGCTTCCTCACCACCGGACGTCCAAAAGTCCTCAACCGGCGCTTCGAGATCACCGCCCAGCGGCCCGACGGCACCGAATTCCCCATCGAACTCGCCATCTGGCCCATCCGCGACCGAGACCAGTGGCTCTTCAACGCCTTCCTGCACGACATCACCGACCGCCGCCGCGCCGAAGAGGCCCTGCGCGCCGCCTACGAACAGGAGCAGGCCACCGTCACCCGGCTCAAGGAACTCGACCAGGCCAAGAACGACTTCATCGCCACCGTCTCCCACGAACTGCGCACCCCGCTGACCGCCATCAGCGGCTACCTCGAAATGCTCCTGGAAGGAGACGCCGGACCGGTGCCCCCCTCCCAGCAGCGCATGCTCAACGCGATGGCCGGCGGCGCCGCCCGCCTGCACCACCTGGTCGAAGAACTCCTCACCGCCAACACCATCGACACCGGCAAACTCCTCATCACCCCCGAACCGGTGCACGTCCGCGCCGTCATCGACCGAGCCCTGCAGTCCACCGCGGAACTCGCCCAACGCCACGGCCACACCGTCGACGTCCACCTCGACGACGACGTCGGGCACGTCCACGCCGACTGCACCCACCTGGCCGACGCACTCCGCGCCCTGCTGTCCAACGCGATCAAATCATCGCCCCCCGGCGCGACCGTCACCGTCCACGCCTCCACCGCCGGCGGCACCACGTCCATCTCCGTCACCGACACCGGCGTCGGCATCCCCGCCGAAGAACTGCCCCTGGTCTTCGACCGCTTCTACCGCACCCGCCTGGCCACCGAACAGGCCGTCCAGGGCATCGGCCTGGGCCTGACCATCGCCCGGTCCATCGCCGAAGCGCACAGCGGGACCATCACCGCCACCAGCACCCTCGGCGAGGGCTCCACCTTCACCCTCACGCTGCCCACCCTGCCCGCAGGCCTCCGGGCCTGACGCCGTAGACACCCGGCCGGGTCTGTCCCAGTGAACGGTGTGACCCGATACCTGGACGCGGCCGCGATCGGCCCGTCGCAGCTATGAGCTGAGAGGCGTGGCGCGGGTTCTGTAGTGCAGGTGGACGACTGCGTTGTCGAAGGTCCTGGCATCGGCCAGGGTGAGGTCGGTGCGGCCTGCGCCGAACAGGGGGCGTCCGGCGCCCAGGGCGGTGGGGTGGATGAACAGGCGGTATTCGTCGACCAGGCCGAGGTCCATGAGTTCGTGGGCGATCTGGCTGCCGCCGAAGAGGACCAGGCCCTTGCCGGGCTGTTGCTTGAGGCGGGTGACTTCGGCGGCGAGGTCACCGTTGATGACGGTGGTGTTCCATCGAGCGTGCTGAAGGGTCTCGGAGAAGACGATCTTAGGGGTGTCGCGCCAGATCGGGGCGTAGGCACGCTCGTAGTCGGTGGACGAGTCCTGCCGGTCGGCGGTGGGCCAGTAGCCGGCCATCATCTCGTAGACCTTGCGGCCGAACAGGAAGGTGTCGAACCGGGACGCCAGATCGACGAAGTAGCCGAGTACTTCCGGTTCCACGACAGGCCAGTCGAACTCGCCGTGCGGGCCCTCGGTGTAGCCGTCGAGGGACATCTGCATCCAAACGGTCAGGTTGCGCATGCTCGGTCGCTCCTTCAGATGTAGAACCGCTGCAGGACGGGGGCCAGCGCGGCGGGCGAGACGTCGTGGTCCTGACCGTCCAGGGTCGCGCGAGAGGCGCCGGGCAGCACCGCGGCCAGGGCGTTCGCTGCGCCGCTCATCCAGGGCCCGCTGGCTCCGCCGTCGATGACCAGCACCGGGGCGGTGACGTCGGCCCACCGGCCGCCGGGCAGAGGCCGACCGGACATCGTGTCGCCCATGACCTCACCGTCGTAGGCCAGGGTGTGGGCGACGGCCTCCATGTCGGCCCAGAACGGCGCGGATCGCATGCCCTCGACGAACTCGGCCGGCACGCCGGCGGCGGTGGTGAGGAAGAGGGCGGCGGCGTCGCCGGTCCTGCCGTCGGCCAGCAGCGACTTCAGCTCGGCCAGGTAGCCGGCGGGCACCGGAGGGCGGCTGTCGTCCACGACGAAGGGAGCCTCGTAGACGGCGACCTTCGTGACCGCCGTCTCGGCGGCGGCTGCGTCCAGGGCCAGGGCCGCACCGGAGGACATGCCGAACAGGTGTGCCCGGCCGCCGGCCTCCTTGATCAGCGCGACGATGTCCTCGACCTCCCGCGCCGGGGCGTAGGGGCCGGTGTCGCCGCTGTCACCACGGCCGCGGCGGTCGTAGGTGAGGACGGTGAAATGTGCGGCCAGGGCCGCGGCCAGGTCGGCGAACCTGGGGTCGCGGCGGACCTGGAAGGCGCCGCCGACCAGGATCAGGGACGGCCCCGAGCCGATCGTGTCGTAGGCGATCGTGGTGCCGTCCTGTGAGGTGACGGTGTTCATGGGTGTTCCCTCCGGCTCTTCTCTGGAACTGGACGGTACAGTACTGATAACAGTACTGAGCTGTCCAGTACCGTGATGGAGGAAAGGAGACGTGATGGACGGGGAGAGCAGATCCGCGCGCAAGCGACGGGAGATCATGGAGGCCGCGACCCAGGTGTTCCTCACCAAGGGCTACCTGGGCACGAGCATGGACGAGGTGGCCGCGCTGGCAAAGGTCTCCAAGCAGACCGTCTACAAACATTTCGCCGACAAGGAGAACCTGTACACCCAGATCGTTCTGGCCACGACCGACAAGGTCGAGGCCCTGTTCACCGTGGTGACCAAGAGCCTCGCCGACTCCGACGACCTGGAAGGCGATCTGCGCGCGATGGCGCGCCAGTTCATCGCCTTTCTCGTGCAGCCGGACAGGTTGCGGCTGCGCCGGCTGGTCATCGCCGAGGCCGACCGCTTCCCCGAACTGAGCCGCACCTACTTCGAGCGCGGCCCCGACCGCGTCCATGGGCTCCTCGCCGACAGCCTGACCACCCTGCACGAACGCGGCAGGCTGAGAGCAGCCGACCCGCGCCTTGCCGCCGAACAGCTCACCTGGTTGATCATCTCGATCCCGCTGAACAAGGTCATGCTGTGCGGCTCGCAGGAGACCTTCACCGAAGACCAACTCCACCACTACGCCGACGAGGGCGTCCGGGTGTTCCTCGCCGCCTACGGCACCTGACCGCCCGCCGTGCCGACTGCCGGCGGCCTGGCCGCCGCCAAAGGACCGATCCTCCCGGCCACCGCCGGCGCCCGCCGAAGAAGCGACCTCCCGCAGGCCCGGAGCACAACAACCGGGGGAGTGGCGACCCAGCCGGCAACGAAGCGCACCGGCCCCGGACCGTGCTCTTCACCGACCGGAACCACCCACTCGCCGCCGACGGCACGCACAGGCGGGGGAGAGGCGCACAACACGGATCGCCGACACGAAGAGAACGACGGCGAAGAGGGGCAATAGGCCCGCGCGAGGGTTCGGTTCCGGCGGACGACGGAGAGACGGCGAGCCGACGACGCTCCGGCGGACCGAGGGGAGGGGATCAGAAATGCAGCATAAGTGCGATTATGCATCAAACCCGCTCTGACCGATGGGGCGACCGGGGCACATCTTCGGGATACCGTCGTACTCTCAGGAGAAATAGACGGCGCCGACGGAGCGACGGATTCACGCACCGCCGCCGACCGCCACCCCGGCGCAAAGGCGTTCCACGAAGGAGAGCGGATGACAGAGGCGCGCGTGCTGGTGATCGGCCTCGATCCCGCCAAGATCCAAGGCTGGGATCCGGAGCCGATCCAGGCGGCGATGGCACGCGGCCAGGCCCGCTTCGACGAGCACGACCTCGAAGCCGACTGGTGCCTGGTGGCGCTCGACGATGACCCCGAAAGAACGATCACGCAGGCGTTGGCCCGCGCAGACTATGGCTGCGTGGTGATCGGGGGTGGTATTCGCAAGCACGAACCGTTGCTCGACCTGTTCGAGAAGGTCATCAACCTGGTGCACCGCCATGCGCCTGATGCGGCCATCGCCTTCAACAACAGCCCCGAGGACTGCGCCGAGGCAGCACTGCGGTGGCTGCGCTGACCTGGCGGGACCGATTGAAGGCATTGGGCCGCCCTCGATGCGGACCTTTGCCACACGACTCCCTATACCAGACAGAAGCTGAATTCTGTTCGGTATAGGGAGTCGTGTGGTGTCTGGAGATACTTCGTCCACTCATGCCCGGCGGTGCTGGATTTCTGGTCGGCGGGGCGGACGGCGTGCTCCAGCCGACCGGCCGCGTACCTGCCGATTCCGCCATGAGCGGTTCGGAGTCACCGCCGGCCCGGGATCGCGTACGAGGCCTCCCGGGCCGGGGCCTCCTCTCCCCCGCCGCCGGGCGCCTGTCAGCTGTCGGGGCTGTGGTAGCCGGTCTGCGTGTTCGGTGACATGTCCTGCTGCTTGCCGCGGTGGGGTGAGGAGGTGCGTTCCTCGTGGTGGTGCGGTTCGCTCTTGGGACGGGAGTGGCGCTGCTTGGAGCCTCCCGTGGTGGCGTTCTCCTGGCTGGCGTTCTTGCCCGACTCGCGTGCCTTGCGGGCGGCGGCCCGGCGCTGCTGTTCGTTTCCTTCCATCTTCTTGCGGACCATGGTCTTGTCCCCCTGTTCTGGTGGGTGTTGCGGTTTCCGGGAGGTTCACTCCTGCGTCCACCAGCGCATCGCGTCGGCCGCGGTGGGCGCGGGTATCTCGTGGCCGCCGGTGAACTCCTCGTAGGTGACGGGGTATTCGCTCTTGCGCAGCCGGGGGACGAGACGGCGGCTGCAGCGTTCGATCGGCAGGACGCGGTCATCGGTGCCGTGGGAGATGTAGAAGCGGGGGCGGCCGTGGCGGACGAGGGGGGCCATGAATCCCGGGGAGAAGGCGAGGACGGCGGTGAAGAGGTCTCCGTTGGTCACGCCGAGGGAGATCGCGTAGGAGGCGCCATCGGAGAAGCCGGCGACGGCGACCCGACCGGGTTCGACAGTGGTGCGGGTGAAGGTCTCGTGCAGGGCGGCGTTGAGGCGGGTCACGTCGGGGCCGTATCCGCTGGCGATCATGTCCCAGGTGGATGAGATGGACTGGGGTGCCAGGAGCAGGGCGGCGGCGGTGTCCGCGTAGGGGGAAAGCCAGTTCAGGGCTTGTCCGGCGGTGCCTCCGGCTCCATGGAGGACGACGGCCAGGCGGGTGGGTGGGCGGGTGGTCCGGGGGACGTGCAGCAGGGCCTGTCCGGTCAGGCGTCGGGTACCGGGTTCGGCGGTGGCGGTGGTGAGGGCGGGGCGGGCGGTCAGGCGGCCGTGCCGGGCTCCTTCGGCCGGGTGGGTGTGGGCGGGGGCCGCTTCCGGTGTCGGCACTGCGATCACCTTTCACCGTGGGTGCTCTTCGGGCGCATCCTCCCCGTGCCCGGTGCCATCTGGATGAAAGGGCCTATAGCGTCATATTTCGGTAATCACGGTGGTGTGCATTCTCCGCTCCGGCCGCCTCCGTACGGCGAGGCGGAGGCGGCCGGGCCTGCTCGGCGGGCGGCGAGGAGGTGGGCGTCCAGTTCCGCGCCTCGGTCGTCAGCGCCTGCCGCGCCGGCGGGTCAGCAGGCGGGTGACGGCGCGGATGGTCAGCAGCAGCACCACGCCGACGATCTGGCCGCCCAGGACGATGCGGTTGACGTCGAGGGCGGGTTGCCAGCGGACCTCGCCGTCTTTGATGACGAAGACTCCTGCGGGTGCGGCGCGGAGTCCGAATCCGCCTCCCGCGCCTTCGCCGGTGTCGGGGTGCGCACCGTCCTGCCGCCTGCCGCTGCCGCTGCCTCCTCCCCCGCCGCCGGCGATCTTGGTGACGGGGATGACGGTGACGCCGTCGCGGGTGACGGGTTCGCCGAACACGCGGTTGACGGCGGTGGCGTCGCGGGCCTGCTCGGCCAGTTTCATGATGTCCATCGTGGTCGTCCTCCCGGTTGGTGGGGGCCGCCCGGAGGCGGCGGTTCCAGGTGCTCCTCTCCCCCATGATCATGCCTTGTCCGGCCGGTGGGGTGGTGGGCCGGAGTGGGAGAGGACCGGCCCCGGCACACCCCTCCCGCCGCCGGTCCTCTCCCGCGGGAGGGGTGTGCCGGGGCCCGGGAGGGCGCCGTCAGCGGGTCCAGGTCCAGTCGCGGATCTCGGGGAGGTCTTCGCCGTGCTCGCGGGTGTGGGCGCGGGCGCGCAGGCGGGCGTCGGACATCTGCTGGCGCAGGTGGGCGGCGCGGGTGCCCAGGCCGGGGACGCGGTCGATGACGTCCATGACCAGGTGGTAGCGGTCGATGTCGTTGAGCATGGCCATGTCGAAGGGGGTGGTGGTGGTGCCTTCTTCTTTGTAGCCGCGGACGTGGATGTTGTGGTGGCCGCTGCGGCGGTAGGTGAGGCGGTGGATGAGCCAGGGGTAGCCGTGGAAGTCGAAGATGACGGGTTTGTCGGGGGTGAACAGGGCGTCGAACTGGGCGTCGGACATGCCGTGGGGGTGTTCGCTGGGTGGTTGCAGGCGCATGAGGTCGACGACGTTGATGACGCGGACCTTCAGTTCGGGCAGGTGCTCGTGCAGGAGGGCGGCGGCGGCGAGGGTCTCCAGGGTGGGGACGTCTCCGGCGCAGGCCAGGACGACGTCGGGTTCGGTTCCGGCGTCGTTGCTGGCCCATTCGATGATGCCCAGGCCGCGGGTGCAGTGGGCGATGGCCTCGTCCATGGTGAACAGGTCCAGGACGGGTTGCTTGCCGGCGACGACGACGTTGACGTAGTCGTGGGAGCGCAGGCAGTGGTCGCCGACCGAGAGCAGGGTGTTGGCGTCCGGCGGCAGGTAGACGCGCACCACGTCGGCCTTCTTGTTGACCACGACGTCGAGGAAGCCGGGGTCCTGGTGGCTGAAGCCGTTGTGGTCCTGGCGCCAGACGTGGGAGGAGAGCAGGTAGTTGAGTGAGGCGATGGGGCGGCGCCAGGGGATGTCGTGGCAGGCGTCGAGCCATTTGGCGTGCTGGTTGAACATGGCGTCGATGATGTGGATGAAGGCCTCGTAGCAGTTGAACAGGCCGTGGCGGCCGGTGAGCAGGTAGCCTTCGAGCCAGCCCTGGCAGAGGTGTTCGCTGAGGACCTCCATGACGCGGCCGCCGGGGGCGAGGTTGTCGTCGCCGGGCAGGATCTCGGCGTTCCAGGTGCGGTCGGTGGTCTCGAAGACGGCGCCGAGCCGGTTGGAGGCGGTCTCGTCGGGGCCCATGAGGCGGAAGGTCTGGGGGTTGGCGGTGATGATGTCGCGCAGGAACGCGCCGAGGACGCGGGTGGGTTCGCTGTGCTGGGCGGCGGGTGTCTTGACGTCGACGGCGTAGTCGCGGAAGTCGGGCAGGGCCAGGGGGCGGAGGATCTCTCCGCCGTTGGCGTGGGGGCTGGCGCTCATGCGGCGGGTTCCTGCGGGTACGGTTTGCAGGATCTCGGGCGTGGGGCGGCCGTCGGCGTCGAAGAGTTCCTCGGGCCGGTAGGAGCGCATCCACTCTTCGAGCAGGCGCCGGTGTTCGTCGTTGCCGCGGACGTTGGACAGGGGGACCTGGTGGGAGCGCCAGGTGCCTTCGACGGGCAGGCCGTCGACTTGGCGGGGGCCGGTCCAGCCTTTGGGGGTGCGCAGGATGATCATGGGTAGGCGGGCGGCGTGGCCGTTCTTGAACTCGGTGATCTGGTCGAAGACGGTGTCGAGGGTGCGGGCCGTCAGTTCGTGCATGGTGGCGGGGTCGTCGCCGGAGATGATGTGGGGGCGGTAGCCGTAGCCCTCCATGAGTTTGAGGAGTTCTTCTTCGGGGATGCGGGCCAGGACCGTGGGGTTGGCGATCTTGTAGCCGTTGAGGTGCAGGATGGGCAGGACGACGCCGTCCCGGTAGGGGTCGAGGAATTTGTTGGAGTGCCAGCTGGCGGCCAGTGGTCCGGTCTCGGCTTCGCCGTCTCCGACGATGCAGGCCACCACCAGGTTCGGGTTGTCGAAGGCCGCGCCGTAGGCGTGGGCCAGGGCGTATCCCAGCTCGCCGCCCTCGTGGATGGAGCCGGGGGTCTCGGGGGCGACGTGGCTGGGGACGCCGCCGGGGAAGGAGAACTGGTGGAAGAGTTTCCGCATGCCTGCGGCGTCCTGGGTGATGTCGGGGTATTTCTCGGTGTAGGAGCCTTCGAGCCAGGCGTGGGCGACTGCGGCGGGTCCGCCGTGGCCGGGGCCGGCGATGTAGATCATGTCCTGGTCGCGTTCGGCGATGATCCGGTTGAGGTGGGCGAAGCAGAAGTTCAGTCCGGGGGTGGTGCCCCAGTGTCCGAGCAGGCGGGGTTTGATGTGCTCGGTTGCGAGGGGTTCGGTGAGCAGGGGGTTGTCCAGCAGGTAGATCTGTCCGACCGACAGGTAGTTGGCGGCTCGCCAGTAGGCGTCGATGCGCTGCAGTTTCTCCATGGGGGTGACGGTTCCCCCTTTTCCCATGATCATCTAGGGGAGAAGGTCCTTTTTCGATCATGGATGTCCGCCTCGGGTGCGGGAGCCGTACGGGCTCGGCGTCCCGTGGTGGGGGGTGTGGAGGGCGTCCGGCGGGCGATGAAGGGACTTTCGCCCCTGATCCCGCAGGTGGGCGGTCTGCGAGGCTGGGGGCATGAGACTCGACTCGGCCGGCCTGCAGGTGCTCTCCTACGAGGAGTGCATGAGTCTGCTGGGTTCGTGCCCCATCGGCCGGATCGTCTTCACCGACCGTGCTCTGCCGGCGGTGCAGCCGGTGAATTTCTGCCTCGACGGGGAGGACATCGTCATCCGTACGACGGTCGGCTCCAAGCTGGCCGCCGCCACGCGCCGGACCGTGGTCGCCTTCGAGGTCGACGAGTTCGATCCGGCCGCGCGCACCGGGTGGTCGGTGACGGTGGTCGGGCACGCGCGGGCGGTGGAGGACCCGGTCGAGGCCGACCGGCTGGCCGCGCTGCCGCTGACGCCGTGGGCGCCGGGCACGCGTGACCACTTCATCGTCATCGCCACCGAGCAGGTGTCGGGCCGGCGCATCGATCAGCGGGACTGAGCGGCGGCTACAGCAGTTCCGCCAGGTCGCCCGTGACCGGCGGGCTGCCCGCCGAGCTCGCGCTGCTCGTGTTCGCCGGGTGCGCCGCCGCGCTGGTGCGGCGGGCGCACCCGGGCATCGATGGGAAGGTGACCCGAGGTGACATCGGTCGAGGTGCGTATCGAGAAGGGCCCGCCTCCCGGGCCGCCGCCGGGACCGGTGCGCCGCCGCGCGCCCTGGCATCTGCGGGCCAACGCGCTCGTGGTGGCGTGGCTGGGGCTGACGGTCGTGGTGGCGCTGGCCGGTGACGGGCTGCCGGCGCCGCGCTGGCTGCTGATCCACGTCTTCCTGCTGGGCGCGGTGAGCACCGCGATCCTGATCTGGAGCGAGCACTTCGCCGTCGCGCTGCTGCGCGCCCGCACGCCGGATCCGCGCTGGAGCCTGGCCCGGATCGGGCTGTTGAACGCCGCGGCGGTGGCCGTGCTGTACGGTGTGGCGGCCGGTCCGGCGGCGGTGGCGGCCGGCGGGGCGGGTGTGATCGTGGTGGTCGTGGTGTGGCACGCCGCGGCGCTGGTGCGGCTGGCGCGGCGGGCGCTGCCCGGCCGGTTCGGCCATGTCATCGCCTGGTACGTGTGCGCGGCCGGGGCGCTGGCGGCCGGCGGCACGCTGGGCGGGCTGATGGCCGTGCACGCCGGTCACGGCGCCGTGCACGAGCGGCTGCACGCCGCGCACGCGCAGGCGAACCTGCTGGGCTGGGTGGGCCTGACCGTGCTGGGCACGCTGTTCACGCTGTGGCCGACGGTGCTGCGCACCCGGATGCCGGAGCGGACGCGGCGGGCCTCCCTGGTCGGGTTGCGGCTGGCCGTGCCCGGGCTGGTGCTGCTGGTGGGGGGTCTGCTGTCGGATCTGCGGCCGGTGGCGGCTGCCGGGGCGGCGGTGTACGCGGCCGGGGCGCTGGCGGCGCTGGTGCCGCTGGCCGAAGCGGTGCGGGCGCGCCGCCCGCACACCGGGGCGGCCTGGATGCTGGGCGCCGGTGTCGTGTGGTTCGAGGTGGCGCTGGTCGCGGACGTGGTGGTCGTGGCGACCCGCCCGGCGGGTGAGGTCGCGGCCGGGCTGGAGCCGCTGGTGCCGCTGGTGGTGGCCGGGTTCGTCGGCCAGGTGCTGCTGGGTTCGCTGCTGCACCTGCTGCCGGCGGTGCTGGGCGGCGGTCCGGCGCGGTTCAAGGAGAACGCGGCGCTGCTGGAGCGCGGCTGGACGGTCCGGCTGGCCGCGTTCAACGCCGGGGTGCCGCTGCTGGCGCTGGCGGTGCCGCGGCCACTGGCGCTGCTGGGCTGGGCGCTGGTGCTGGTGCCGGCGGCGGCGTTCGTCGTGCTGGCCGGGGTGGCGCTGGGACGGGCCGCCTCCGCCGAGCGGGTCCGGCCCGCGCTGGCCGGGGCGGGTGCTCGGGGCGGGAGGGGGAAGGCGGTCGTCTCCCCCGCGCTGGCCGGGGCGGTCGCCGGATGCCTGCTGACGGCCGCCGCGGTCGTCGTGGCCGTCACCGGTGGTACGGGTTCCGGTCCGGTGGTGACCGCGACCGGCGCGAAGACGGTCGAGGTGACGCTGTCGGGGATGCGGGTGCGGCCGGCGGTGATCGAGGCCGCATCCGGCACGGTGCTGACGTTGCGCGTCACCAACACCGACGCACAGCGGCACGATCTGCGGCTGGGCAGCGGGGAGCGCACCCCGATGCTGGGGGCCGGGCAGAGCGCCGTGCTGACGCTGGCGCCGCTCGGCGGGCAGGTCGAGGGCTGGTGCACGGTGGCCGGGCACCGGGCCGCGGGCATGACGCTGCGGATCGTACCGGTGGGCGCGCTCGCCGGGCCGGGTGCGGGCACTGCGGGGGACAACACGGCGGGGACGGGGCACGGCGCGCACGGCGCGACGGCCGGAGCGCAGGCCGGTACGGGCGCCGGGGGCGCTGCGGGGACCGGCCTGGACCTGGGGGCGGCGATGTCGCCCGGGTGGAGGCCGTACGACGCGGCGCTGAAGCCCGCGCCCGGCGGCACCGAGCACCAGGTGGAGGTCCGGGTGGACGACCGTGCGGTGCTGGAGGTCGCGCCCGGGGTGCGGCAGCGGATGTGGACGTTCAACGGGACCGTCCCCGGGCCGGTGCTGCGGGGGAAGGTCGGGGACGTGTTCACGGTGACGTTCGTCAACGGCGGCACCATGGGACACGGCATCGACTTCCACGCCGGGGCCAACGCCCCCGATGAGGTGATGCGCACGATTCAGCCGGGTGAGCGGCTGACCTACCGGTTCCGGGCGGATCTGGCCGGGGCGTGGCTGTACCACTGCTCGACCGTGCCGATGACCCAGCACATCGCCTCGGGCATGTACGGGGCCGTGGTCGTCGACCCGCCGGGTCTGGCACGGGTGGACCGCGAGTACCTGCTGGTCCAGGGTGAGCTGTACCTGGGCGAGCCGGGCGGCGACGCGCAGGTCGTCAAGCTGCGCGAGGGCCGGCCCGACGGGTGGATGTTCAACGGCACCGCGGCCGGCTACGACCACGCCCCGCTGGAGGCGAGGGCCGGTGAGCGGGTGCGGATCTGGGCGGTGGCGGCCGGGCCGAGCTCGGGTACGGCGCTGCACGTGGTGGGGGCGCCGTTCGACACCGTCTACGCCGAGGGCGCCTACCGCTTGCGCGCCGGTGGTCCGGGCGGGGCGCAGGTGCTGGACCTGGCGCCGGCGCAGGGGGGGTTCGCCGAGCTGGTCTTCCCCGAGGCGGGTACCTATCCGGTGGTCGACCACACGATGCGCCAGGCCGAGGGCGGCGCGCACGGCCTGTTCGAGGTGGGGGCGCGGTGACCTGGTGGACGGTGGTGCGGTTCGCGCACGTGCTGTCGGCGGCGCTGTGGGTGGGCGGGCAGCTGACGGTGTCGCTGGTGGTGCTGCCGCTGGTGCGGCGGTCGCTGGACGGCGGGCGGCGTGACGGGGTGATGCGCGCGGTGGGCCGCCGCTTCGGGATGTTCACCGGGGCGGTGTTCCTGCCGGTGCAGCTCGGTACGGGGGTGGTGCTGGCCTGGCGCAAGGGTGTCACGTGGGCGTCGCTGGCCGAGCCGGGCTACGGGCGGGTGCTGGCGGCCAAGCTGGTGCTGTTCTGTGCGGTCATGGCCGCGGCGGGCCTGCACGGGTGGGCGGTCGGCGCCGGCCGGCCCGCCCTGGCGCGCGCTTCGGCGGTGGCGGCGCTGGTGGGGTCGGTGGGCGTGGTGCTGCTGGCCGCGGCGCTGCCCGCCACCTGAGCGCCGCCCGCTCCCCCGGCCGCCGCACGCCGTTTCCGCCCGGCCGCTTCGCCTGCTCCTTCCCCTGTCTCTTCGCCGGCCCGGGTCGGCTCGCGGGGCGGGGGGTGGTCTGTGGAGATCTTTGGGCCTTTGGGCCTGACCGGCGGGACTAAAGACCCTGAGGCCGGGATATGCCCTGTCGGGAGGATGAGGGACGGCGCCCCGGGCCTGCTCCGGGGCTGCAGGGACCCGGAACGGATCCCGCGGCCGGGCTCCGGCCGCGCCCTTGCCCGGAGGACCCGGCCGCGCGATGACGGAGAAAAAAGTCATGAAAGCGGGCGTTGCGGGGATGTGCGGTCTGTGACGAGAGAAAGAGGATCACGTATGGCGGGCATGGACGGGCCGGTCGACGACGCGCTGCTGCGGCTGGGCCGGCATCTGCGCGCTGGGACGGTCTCCGACGACCTGCGGACGCTGCACCAGATCGGCGGCCGGGCGGCGGACGCGTTCTACCGCGACCGGTGGAGCCACGACAAGGTGGTGCGCTCCACGCACGGGGTGAACTGCACCGGGTCGTGCTCGTGGAAGGTCTACGTCAAGGACGGCATCATCACCTGGGAGTCGCAGCAGACCGACTACCCCAGCGTCGGGGGCGACCGGCCGGAGTACGAGCCGCGCGGCTGCCCGCGCGGCGCGGCGTTCTCCTGGTACACCTACTCCCCCACCCGGGTGCGTTTCCCGTACGCCCGCGGCGTGCTGGTGGAGATGTACCGGGAGGCCAGGGCGCGCCTCGGCGACCCGGTGGCGGCCTGGGCGGAGATCACCGCGGATGAGGACAAGCGGCGCCGCTACCAGTCGGCGCGCGGCAGGGGGGGTCTGGTCCGCGTCACCTGGGACGAGGCGACCGAGATCATCGCGGCCGCGCACGTGCACACCATCAAGGCCTACGGTCCCGACCGGGTCGCCGGGTTCTCCCCCATCCCGGCGATGTCGATGGTCTCGCACGCCTCCGGTGCCCGGTTCGTGTCGCTGATCGGCGGCACGATGCTGTCGTTCTACGACTGGTACGCCGACCTGCCGGTGGCCTCGCCGCAGGTGTTCGGCGACCAGACCGACGTGCCGGAGTCGGCCGACTGGTGGGACGCGTCCTACCTGATGCTGTGGGGCTCCAACGTGCCGGTGACGCGCACCCCGGATGCGCACTACATGACCGAGGCGCGCTACCGGGGGCAGAAGGTCGTGGTGGTCACCCCCGACTACAGCGACGCGACGAAGTTCGCCGACGAGTGGCTGGCGCCGCATCCGGGCACCGACGGGGCGCTGGCCATGGCGATGGGGCACGTGATCCTCAAGGAGTTCTTCGTCGACCGGCAGGTGCCGTACTTCACCGACTACGTCAAGCGCCACAGCGACCTGCCGTTCCTGGTGGCGCTGACCGAGCGCGACGGCGGCGGGTACGTGCCGGGCAAGTTCCTGACCGCCGCCGACCTCGGGGAGGCCGGCGAGGAGGCGGCGTTCAAGACGGTGCTGCTGGATGCGGCGACCGGTGAGCCGGTGGTGCCCAACGGTTCGCTCGGCTTCCGCTATGCGCAGGCCGGCGAGGGCCGCTGGAACCTCGACCTGCAGGGGGTGGACCCGCTGCTGAGCCTGCACGGCGGGCGCAACGCCACAGTGCTGCTGCCCCGCTTCGACCAGGCCGGCGACCAGGCCGGTGGTGAGGGCGCGGGCGGGGTGCTGCGGCGCGGCGTGCCGGTGCGCGAGGTCGCCGGCCGGCTGGTGACGACGGTCTTCGACCTCATGCTCGCCCAGTACGGCGTGGCCCGGCCGGGCGGCTCGAGCCGCGCCGGCGGCACCGGTACCGGGCCGGAGGCCGGCGGTGAGCGGCACTGGCCGGTCTCCTACGACGACGCGTCGGCGCCGTACACGCCGGCCTGGCAGGAGGCGATCACCGGGGTGCCCGCGGCGAAGGCCGTGAAGATCGCCCGGGAGTTCGCGCGCAACGCCGAGGAGTCCGGCGGCCGATCGATGATCATCATGGGGGCGGGGACGAACCACTGGTTCCACTCGGACACGATCTACCGCTCCTTCCTGGCGCTGACCACGCTGACCGGCTGCCAGGGCGTCAACGGCGGCGGCTGGGCGCACTACGTCGGCCAGGAGAAGTGCCGGCCGGTCACCGGCTGGGCGCACATGGCGTTCGGCACCGACTGGTCGCGGCCGCCCCGGCAGATGATCGGCACCGCCTACTGGTACCTGCACACCGACCAGTGGCGCTACGACACCTACAGCGCCGGCACCGTCTCCTCGCCGCTGGGCGGGGGCGCGTTCACCGGCAAGGCGACGGCGGACCTGCTGTCGGCGTCGGCGCGGCTGGGCTGGATGCCGTCGTATCCGACGTTCGACCGCAACCCGCTGGAGCTGGCCGAGGAGGCGGCGGCCTCCGGGCAGGAGGCCGGGCCGTACATCGCCGCCAAGGTCGCCGCCGGGGAGCTCGGCTTCGCCTGCGAGGATCCCGACTCCCCCGCCAACTGGCCGCGGGTGCTGACGGTGTGGCGGGCCAACCTGCTGGGCTCGTCGGCCAAGGGCAACGAGTACTTCCTGCGGCACCTGCTGGGCACCGACTCCTCGCTGCGCGCGACCGAGGCCGGGCCCGCGCACCGTCCCGGTGACGTGCGCTGGCACCCCGAGGCGCCGCAGGGCAAACTCGACCTGCTGCTGTCGCTGGATTTCCGGATGACGTCGACGACGCTGTTCTCCGACATCGTGCTGCCGGCCGCCACCTGGTACGAGAAACACGACCTGTCCTCCACCGACATGCATCCGTTCGTGCACGCGTTCAGCCCGGCGATCGACCCGCCGTGGCAGACCCGCACCGACTTCGCGGCGTTCGCCTCCATCGCCGAGGCGTTCAGCGCGCTGGCCGCCACCCATCTGGGGGTGCGCAAGGACGTGGTGGCGGTGCCGCTGCTGCACGACACGCCGGACGAGTTCGCCACGCCGGGCGGGGTGGTGCGCGACTGGCGGGCCGAGGGCCGCACGCCGGTGCCGGGCCGGGACTTCCCGAAGATCGTCACGGTGGAGCGGGACTACGGCGCGATCGCGCAGAAGATGGCCGCGCTCGGGCCGCTGATGGAGAGACTCGGCGCCACCACCAAGGGCCTGACCTACGACGTGTCGGGGGAGATCGAGCGGCTGGGCCGGATGAACGGCACCGTGCGCGGCGGGGTGGCCGACGGGCGGCCGTCGCTGGCCCGCGACACCCACATGTGCGAGGCGATCCTGGCGCTGTCGGGCACCACCAACGGGCATCTGGCGGCGCAGGGGTTCGCGACGCTGGGCCGGCGCACCGGCACGAGCTTCGACGGGCTCGCCGACGAGCACAAGAAGATCACGTTCGCCGACACGCAGGCGCGGCCGGTGCCGGTGACGACCTCGCCGGAGTGGTCGGGCAGTGAGACGGGCGGGCGCCGCTACTCGGCGTTCACCATCAACGTGGAGCACCGCAAGCCCTGGCACACCCTGACCGGCCGCCAGCACTTCTTCCTCGACCACGACTGGATCCACGAGGCGGGCGAGGCGCTGCCGGTCTACCGGCCGCCGCTGAACATGACGGCGCTGTTCGGCGAGCCGGGCATCGGCTCGGCCGGGGAGCCCGGCGCCGACGGGATCACGGTGCGCTACCTGACGCCGCATTCGAAGTGGTCGATCCATTCGGAGTACCAGGACAACCTGCTGATGCTGACGCTGTCGCGGGGCGGGCCGACGATCTGGATGAGCCCGGCCGACGCCGCGCGGGCGGAGATCCGCGACAACGACTGGGTGGAGGCGGTCAACCGCAACGGCGTCGTGGTGGCGCGCGCGATCGTCTCGCACCGCATGCCGGCCGGGACGGTGTACATGTACCACGCCCAGGAGCGGGTGGTGGACGTGCCCAAGAGCGAGACCTCGGGCAGGCGCGGCGGCATCCACAACTCCCTGACCCGCCTGATGATCAAGCCTACGCACCTGATCGGCGGCTACGCCCAGCTGTCGTTCGCGTTCAACTACCTCGGGCCGACCGGTAACCAGCGTGACGAGGTCACCGTGATCCGCCGCCGCAACCAGGAGGTCGACTACTGATGCGCGTCATGGCACAGCTGGCCATGGTGATGAACCTCGACAAGTGCATCGGCTGCCACACCTGCTCGGTCACCTGCAAGCAGGCGTGGACCAACCGGGCCGGCACCGAGTACGTGTGGTTCAACAACGTCGAGACCCGTCCCGGGCAGGGCTACCCCCGCACCTACCAGGACCAGGACAAGTGGAAGGGCGGCTGGGAGCTCAACTCCCGCGGCCGGTTGAAGCTGAAGGCGGGCGGGCGGCTGAAGAAGCTGTTCTCGATCTTCGCCAATCCGCTGATGCCGTCGATCCAGGACTACTACGAGCCCTGGACCTACGACTACGACCGCCTGTTCTCCGCGCCGATGCAGGCCGACACGCCGGTGGCGCGGCCGCGTTCGCTGATCACCGGCGAGCCCACGAAGATCAGCTGGAGTGCGAACTGGGACGACAACCTGGCCGGCGGTCCGGAGCTGGCGCCGGCCGACCCGGTGCTGCGCAAGGTCTCCGACCAGGTCAAGCTGGACTTCGAGAACGCGTTCATGTTCTACCTGCCGCGCATCTGCGAGCACTGCCTCAATCCGTCGTGCGCCGCCTCGTGCCCGTCGGGGGCGATCTACAAGCGCTCCGAGGACGGCATCGTCCTGGTCGACCAGGACCGCTGCCGCGGCTGGCGGATGTGCGTGACGGGGTGCCCGTACAAGAAGGTGTACTTCAACCACCGCACCGGCAAGGCGGAGAAGTGCACGTTCTGCTTCCCGCGGGTGGAGGTGGGCCTGCCCACGGTCTGCTCGGAGACGTGCGTGGGCCGGCTGCGCTACATCGGGATCATCCTGTACGACGCCGACCGGGTGACCGAGGCGGCCTCCGTCGCCGACGACAAGGACCTGCTCGAAGCGCAGAAGGGCGTGATGCTCGACCCGCACGACCCCGCGGTGATCGCCGCGGCCCGCGCCGAGGGCATTCCGGAGGACTGGCTTCAGGCGGCGCGCAACTCGCCCATCCACAAGCTGATCTTCGAGTTCGGGGTGGCGCTGCCGCTGCACCCGGAGTACCGGACGATGCCGATGGTCTGGTACATCCCGCCGCTGTCGCCGGTGGTGGACGTCTTGAGCGGCACCGGCCACGACGGCGAGGACGCCGGCAACCTGTTCGGGGCGATCGACGCGCTGCGCATCCCGATCGGGTACCTGGCGGAGCTGTTCACCGCCGGTGATCCGGAGCCGGTGCGGGCGGTGCTGCGCCGCCTGGCCGCGATGCGCTCCTACATGCGCCGCCTCAACCTGGGCCAGGAGCCCGACGAGTCGATCGCGGCCGCGGTCGGCATGACCGGCCAGGGCGTGCAGGACATGCACCGGCTGCTGGCCATCGCCGCCTACGACGAGCGCTACGTCATCCCCAAGGCGCACGCCGAGCAGGGCGCGCAGCTGGAGGAGCTGGCGCTGGGCAGCGGCTGCAGCCTCGACTACGAGGGCGGGCCCGGCATGAACGGCCCGTTCGGTGAGGCCTCCGGCATGCCCGCCCCGATCGCGGTGGAGAACTTCCACGCGCTCAAGGAGCGCCAGCGCGGCGACGACCTGGACGAGGCGAACGAACTGCGCGGCCGGGTCAACCTCCTCAACTGGGACGGCAAGGGCACCCCGGACGGGCTGTTCCCCAAGAACGGCAAGAAGGAGGAGTCGTGACGGCGCTGGACGAAGGCGCGCTGCGCACCGCCCACATGGTGGCCTCGGTGCTGCTCGGCTACCCCGACGAGCGGCTGTACGGCGGGCATGAGGTGCTCGCCGGGGCGGTGGCCGGCCTGCCGGAAGGAGAGGTCCGCACGCGGCTGGCGGCCTTCCTGGAGCACGCGCGGGCCGCCGACCGGGTCGAGCTGGCGGCCCACTACGTGGCGACGTTCGACCTGAAACGGCGCTGCTGCCCGTACCTGACGTACTACGCCTACGGTGACACCCGCAAGCGCGGCGCGGCGCTGCTGCGTTTCAAGCACGCCTTCCGCAGCGCGGGCTTCGAGCTCGCCGACGGTGAGCTGCCCGACCACCTGGCGGTGGTGTGCGAGTTGTCGGCGCGCGGCGCCGTGCGGGAGGCCAGGCGGCTGCTGCAGGAGAACCGGGCCGGGGTGGAGCTGCTGCGCAGGGCGCTGGAGGCCGAGCACTCGCCGTACGCCGGCGTGGTGGCCGCGGTGCTGGCCACGCTCGGCCCGGCGAGCCCGCGCGAGCAGGAGGCCGCGCTGCGGCTGGCCTCCCAGGGGCCGCCGGCCGAGGAGGTCGGGTTGGAACCGTACGCGGTGATGGAGGCGAGCAGGTGAACGCAGTGGACGTGGTGCTGTGGGTGGTGGCGCCGTACGTGGCGCTGACGGTGTTCGTGCTGGGGCACGTGTGGCGCTACCGCTACGACAAGTTCGGCTGGACCACCCGTTCGTCGCAGATGTACGAATCCAGGCTGCTGCGCATCGGCAGCCCGCTGTTCCACTTCGGTGTCCTGGTGGTGCTGCTCGGCCACATCGGCGGGCTGGTGATCCCCAAGAGCTGGACCGAGGCGGCGGGTGTCAGCGAGCACGCCTACCACGTCGTCGCGGTCGTGCTGGGCACGATCGCGGGGGTGGCCACCCTCGGCGGCCTGGCGATCCTGATCTACCGGCGCCGCACCGTCGGCCCGGTGTTCTCCGCCACCACCCGCAACGACAAGCTGATGTACGCGGTGCTGGCCGTCACCATCGTGCTGGGCCTGGCCGCGACGGTGATGGCGAACATCGTCGGCGGCGGCTACGACTACCGTACGACCATCTCGCCGTGGTTCCGGTCGATCTTCTACTTCCAGCCGGATCCGGCGCTGATGGCGGGCGCGCCGCTGCTGTTCCAGTTGCACGCGCTCAGCGCGCTGGTGCTGTTCGCGGTCTGGCCGTTCACCCGGCTGGTGCACATGCTGACCGCGCCGGTGGGTTACCTGACCCGGCCGTACGTGGTCTACCGCAGCCGCGACGAGCAGCCGACCGGCTCCCGCGCTCCCCGGCGCGGCTGGGAGCCGTCGCGCTGAGGGGCCGCCGGTCCCCGTGCGGGCCGGCGGCGCGGGCTCCGACCGGTACGGCGTCGAGGAACGCCGTGCCGGTCGGCCGTTTCCGCGGCCCGGTCCCCCGGCCGGTCGCGGGCGGGCATCGGCCGAACGCCTTCCGGGGCGCCTTGCGGGCATGGCCCGGCACTCCCGAAACTCCGGCGAGCCGCTGGGCGTCATCGGCGCCGGGCAGGTCCGCAGCGCGGACGCGGTCACCGCGCACGTCGCCGAGATCGAGAAGGCCCGCGCCCGCCTCATCGACGCGATCGGCATCGCCGACATCCTGCTGCAGACGCTGAACGGGCTGTCGGCGATGCTCGGCGAGGACTGAGCCGCTCCGCGCACCCGCGCTGCTCCCCGGCGGCTCGGTTACCAGGCGAGGGGAGGAGGTCTCCGCCGACCGGCTCTTCGGCCCCGCCGTCTCGAGGCGGTGTACCTACCCACACCTGAGGTGTGCACGTAGTCGGATTCCGGCGGTGATCCGGCTTTTCTATCGTCGTCTCCATGGAGATCATCGAAGCGGCACGCGTTGGCAAGCGCTCCCCGGGGCATGCGACCGCCGACGCCATGCCGTCCGCCATCGGCAGAAGGAAGCGGTCGGCGTGATAGAAGATCCAGATGTCAGCCGGCTCGGGGTGTCACCGGGCGTTTACCGCATAGACCCGGGCGCGACGACGATCCGGTTCACGACACGTGCGGTGTTCGGTCTGCTGCCTGTGCGGGGATCCTTCACCGTCGATCACGGCCGGATCTCGATCACCGAGGACATCGGCGACTGCGCTGTGGAGGCGGTGATCCGGGCGGCCAGCTTCGAAAGCGGTAACCCGCAGCGCGATGAGCATGTCCGGTCCTCGGACTACCTCGACGCCGCCGTGCACCCTGAGATCGTCTTTCGCAGCCGGAATGCCGGACGATCCGCTGAAGGCGTCAGCATGCAGGGGTCGCTGACCGTGCGGGGCATGACCCGGCCGACGGTCCTGGCACTCGGCCCGGTCGTCACCGATGACCGGTGCTTGAGAGTCCAGGCCACGACCAGCATCGACAGGTACGCCTTCGGCCTGACGAGGGCGAAGGGCATGACAGGCCGTCACCTCGGTATCACTCTTGAGGTCACCGCCTTCCTGATCGGGACATAGGCTCTCCTCACCGCGGGTCCGCCCCCCAAGCCCTGGCGACGGTGTGCGGGTTCTGGAGACGATCTGGAGTGCCGACCTGCTGCCCTGGGAGCAGTGCGAGCCGCAATGCCCTGGACCTGATGGACGTGGTGCGCGCCCTGGCCGCCGAGGGCCAGCGACAGGTTGCGCACGGTGGTGGTCATCGCCACCGCCCGCCGCGCCGCAGGCCCGGTCAGGGCGGGGTGGCGTAGGAGGCCAGGCACACCAGCGCCAGCAGGACGAAGGCGGCGTAGGCGGCGGCGGGAAGGTCGGTGAGCCGGCCGGCCGTGGTGGCCAGGTTATGCCCTGGCCCGGGCGCGTGTGCCGCGGCGGACCTTCAGGTGGCGGGCCAGGTGCCGGGCCAGGTGGGCGGCGTCGCGACCGACGCCGCGCAGGGTGTTGGAGGCGGGGGTGCGCTGCCATTCCAGGCCGAGGAAGCCGAGCCCGGGGTGGGTGAGCGAGGTCCCGCCGCGCTGGCGGGGGCGGCCGGAGGCGTCCAGCGCGCCGCCCAGGGTGTGCAGGTAGGGCAGGTGGGGCCGGTAGCCGGTGGCGAAGACGACCGCGTCGACGTGCTCGCGGGCGCCGTCGGCCCACACCACGGCATCATCGGCGAAGCCGGTGAACATCTCCTTGCGGCCGATGCGGCCGTCGGCCAGGGCGCGGCGGTAGCGGCCGTCATCCAGCACCGGCACGGCCGGCGGGGAGTCGGCCCGGCGGGCGGGCAGGCGGTCGAAGCCGGTGATCGCGAACCAGAAGTGCAGGTCGCGGCCGAGCGGGCGCTGGTCGACGAAGCGGATCGGTGCCCGGGTGGCCAGGGTGACCGCGGCGACACCGGCCAGATCGTGGGCGATCTGGACGGCGGAGTTGCCGGCGCCGACCACCACGACGCGCCGGTCGGCGTACGGGGCCGGGTTCCGGTAGGCGGCCGCGTGCAGGATCTGTCCGGGGAAACCGTCCTGGCCGGGCAGGAGCGGCAGGTGCGGGTTGCCGAAGGAGCCGCTGGCGGCGATCACCGACGGCGCCGACAGGGCGGTGCCGTCGGCGAGCTCCACGATGAAGCCGCCGCCGTTCTCGGCCCGTACGGCGGTGACGCGGGCGCCGGTGCGGATGTCGGCGTCCAGGCGGGCGGCGTAGCGCTGCAGGTAGGCGGCGACCTCGTCGCGGCGCGGGTAGCGGCCGGGGTCGCCGTCGAAGGGCACGCCGGGCAGGGCGCTGTAGCGGGCCGGGGAGAACAGGGTGAGGCTGTCGTAGTAGGCGGGCCAGGAGCCGGTGGGGTGCTCGCCCGCCTCCAGGACGACGGGGGTGAGGCCGGCGTTGCGCAGGGCTCGGGCGGCGGCCAGGCCGGATTGGCCGCCGCCGATGACGATGGTGTCCATGCCGCGCATCGTATCGTCGAATCTGTAAATGACAATATGATGGGGTAGGATCCTCCCATGGAGATGGGAAGCGGCATCGAGTTGACGGATGCGGCCCGCGGCCTCCTCAAGGCCCTGGCCAGCGACACCCGCCAGCAGATCCTCCTGCTGTTCGCCGGCGGGATCGAGCTGACCGTGGGCCAGGTCGCCGAGCGCATGGACCTGGCCCAGTCGGCCGCCTCCACCCACCTGGCCACCCTGCGCGACGGCGGCGTGCTGACCTCGCGCCGCGAATGGAAGACCGTCTACTACCGCGCCGACCCGGCCCGGATCAGCCGGGCATTGGCCGACCTGCAGGCCGGCCTGCGGGCGTGCTGCCCTCCGGCCGACTGCTCGCCCGGCGCCTGCGGGTGAGACCGGCCCGATCGCGCACCGGCCCGATCCTGGCCGGTCAGCCGCTGCACGGGCACGCTCCCGCGGGCCGCACCTCGCGCACGTCGCCGCGGGCGTCCGTCTCCACCCGGCAGCAGGCCGTCAGCAGGGTGCGCAGCCGGGTCCGGGCCCGCTGGACGCGGGACTTCATCCCGGGCACCGAGATGCCGAGCCGGCCGGCGGCCTCGGCCTGGGTGACGCCCTCGTAGTCGACGAGGGCGATGGCCTGGCGGTCGCGCTCGGACAGCCGCTCCAGCATCGGCGCCAGGCACCCGGCCAGCGCGGCCAGCGCATCGGGTTCGGCCGCCTCGGCGGTCAGGCTGCGGTCGAAGGCGGCCCGGTGCTGCGCCCGGCCGGCCGCGGCGGCCGCGCGGTGGTGGTCGATGATCGCGTTGCGGGTGATCTGGTAGACCCAGGCCTCCAGCCGCCCGGCCTCGCGCGGGCCGGCGCCGCTGCGGCTGATGCGCGCCAGGACCTCCTGGACGATGTCCTCGGCGTCGGCGGGCCGGTCGATGCGGGCGGCGACGAAGGCGACCAGCCGGGGGCGCAGCTGCGCGCTCGCCGCCGCCGCGGCGGCGGCGGCGGCCGGTCGGGTGGGTGTCGTCACGGTCGTGTCCTTCCTGGCCCTGCCGGGGCCGGGCCGGTGGGCCCGGCCCCGGGCGGGCGTGCGGTGTTACCGGCAGCCGCAGCTGCCGGGCGCCCCGGCGGCCGGAGCGGTGACCGGATCGCCGGCCGGGGCGCCGCAGCAGGCGCCCTTGTCCTCGGGCGCGCAGCAGGTCTGCAACGCAGATATTGAGCAGCAGGCCTCGGCGGCGGCGTCGTCGGCCGGGGCGGTGCTGGCGGTGGTGGTGTCGGTACTGGTCATGACTGATCATCCTCTCCGAAGACAACAACTCATCCAGGTAGACGATGAAGGGCGGAAATGGACGCACCGGGACCCGTCTGCTTTGGCCGACATCTAATTTGACATATCTCTAATCAGAGTGGCAGGCTGAGCACTGCTTAGACAAGCTTCGAAACACGAGGTGTGAGATGCGCTTCCTGCTGCGCCGCCGCCCGGCTCCCGTGGCGTCCGCGACCGTCTCCTTCGACGAGGCCACCGGCACCGTCTGCGACCGCGCCTGCCGGGCCGAGGCGGTGCTGGAGCGCGCCCGCGCCGCCGCCCGGCTCGCCCGCTGAACCCATCGACCGTCCGAGAGCGACCACCCGAACCCAGGAGGAACGATCATGAGCAGTGGATGCTGCGGCCCGGCCGCCCCCGCCGAGCAGAGCGCGCAGGCCGTACCCGTCCAGATCTCCCCGGCCGCCGGCAGTGAGCAGGTCGTGCTCTCACCGGAGCTGGACCACCTGCCGGTCGTGGTGATCGGCGCCGGGCCGGTCGGCCTGGCCGCCGCCGCCCACCTCGCGACGCGCGGCCTGGACTTCCTCATCCTGGAGGCCGGATCCCGAGCGGGCGCCTCGATCGCGCAGTGGGGGCACGTGCGGACCTTCAGCCCGTGGAAGTACGACATCGACGCCGCCGCCCGCCGCCTGCTGGAGACCACCGGCTGGACCGCCCCGGACCCCGACTGGCTGCCCACCGGTGCCGAACTCGTCGAGCAGTACCTGACCCCGCTGGCCGCCCACCCGGCCATCGCCGCTCACCTGCGGCTGAACGCGCAGGTGACCGGGATCAGCCGGGCCGGGTTCGACCGGGTCCGCACCACCGGCCGTGACGCCGCCCCGTTCCTGATCCGTCTCGCGGACGGCACCGAGATCGCCGCCCGCGCGATCGTGGACGCCTCCGGCACCTGGCGCACCCCGAACGTGCTCGGCGCCAACGGGCTGCCCGCCCACGGCGAGACCGACGCGGTCACGTTCGTCGACCACGCCCTCCCGGACGTGCTCGGCACGGACCGCGGGCACTACGCGGGCAAGCACACCCTGGTGGTGGGCGCCGGCCACTCGGCCGCCACCACGCTGCTCGCGTTGGCCGCCCTCGCCGACGAGGCACCGGACACCCGCATCACCTGGGCCATCCGCGCCGGGAACGCCACCCGCACCTACGGCGGCGGCGCCGCCGACGCCCTGCCCGCCCGCGGCGCACTCGGCACCCGCCTGCGCGCCCTGGTCGAGACCGGCCGCATCAACCTGCTGACCGCCTTCTTCACCCACGCTCTCACCGTCGGCGGCGACACCGTCACGGTGATCAGCCGTGACCCGTCCGGCGCCGAGCAGAAGGTCGTCGCGGACCGGATCGTGGCCGCCACCGGCTACCGCCCCGACCACGCCATCGCCTCCGAGCTGCGCCTGGACCTGGATGCGATCCTCGGCTCGACCCGCGCGCTGGCACCGCTGATCGACCCCAACCACCACTCGTGCGGCACCGTGCCCGCCCACGGCGCCGGCGAGCTCGCCCACCCCGAGCCCGGCTACTACGCCGTCGGCGTCAAGTCCTACGGCCGCGCCCCGACGTTCCTGATGGCCACCGGTTACGAGCAGGTCCGCTCCGTCGTGGCGGCCCTGGCCGGCGATTGGGAGGCCGCCCGGCAGGTGCAGCTGGAGCTGCCCGAGACCGGCGTGTGCTCCTCCAGCCTGGCCGAGGCCCAGGAGGTGCGGGTCGGGCTGGCCACCGGGATCAGCGGCGGCCTGCTGGCCACCCCGCTGCCCCTGGCCCCAGTGGGCGCCTCGGCCGAAAGCGGCGGCGGCTGCTGCGGCTGACCCGCACCACGACCAGTCGAAGAAAGGCGAGATTCGGCCATGTCCGGCGGCCACCCCACCGCACCGCAGAAGAAGGCCCTGCGCCTGATCGGCACCCGCGGCCCGCTGGATGCCGACCGGCTCGGCCGCCACCTAGCCCGCGCCTGGCACACCGGCGGCAACCCCGCCCCCACCCCGGCCGCCGCACGCCTCGCCGACACCCTGGCCTGGCGGCCGGCCGCCCAGGGCCTCATCACCGGCACCGGCGACACCTGGAGCACGACGGCCGACGGCCGCCGCCTGGTCTCCTGCTCCGGCGGACGCGCGTGAGGTCCACCGCCGCCGGGACCGCCGCCTCCACCACCGGAGGCGGCGGTCCGCCGCGTTCCCGGCGCCAAGGCGCGCGGATCGTCGCCGCCCTGGCCGTCACCCAGACCATCGGCTACGGCGTGCTCTACTACGCCTTCTCGGTCTTCCTGCTGCCCATGGCGGCCGACCTGCGCGCCTCCGCCGCCCAGGTCGCCACCGCCCTGACCTGCTCGGTGCTGGTCTCGGCGCTGTGCGCACCCCTGGTGGGCCGCTGGCTGGACGCCCGCGGCGGCCGCGGCCTGATGACCGCCGGATCGGTGCTCGGCGCGCTCGCCGTACTGGCCTGGTCACAGGTGCACAACCTCATCCAGCTGTATGCGGTGTTCGCCGCCGTCGGCGTCGCGAGCGCGATGGTGCTCTACCAGAGCGCCTTCGCCGTCATCGTGGCCTGGTTCGACGGCCACGAGCGCGGCCGGGCCGGCGCGCTGCTGGCACTGACCGTCGTGGCCGGGTTCGCCTCCACGATCTTCCTGCCACTGTCCGGCCTGCTGATGGAGCGGTTCGGCTGGCGCCAGGCCCTGGTGGTCCTGGCCCTGATCTACGGCTTGCCCGCCGTTCCGCTGCACGCGCTCGTGCTGCGCCGCCGCGAGCGCGCGGCCCACGCGCCCGCCGCAGCCGAGCAGCGGGCCGCGATCGTCAGCCGAGCCGTCCGCCGTCGCCCGTTCTGGCTGCTGGTGGCCGCCTTCACCGCCAGCGGCGGCGCCGCGGCCGTGATGGCGGTCCTGCTCATCACCTACCTGATCCACCTCGGTCACCCTCCGGTCCTGGCCGCCACGCTGGCGGGGCTTTTGGGCGTGCTGTCGGTGACCGGGCGCCTGCTCACCACCGGTCTGCAGACCCGCCTGCCCGCCGCGCTCATCGCCGCGGCGATCTTCCTCCTGCAGGGGGTGGCCGCGGCGCTCCTGCCGCTGGCCGGGCGGACGGTGCCGGGCGCGGTGGGCTGCGTGCTGGGGTTCGGGCTCGGGTTCGGCATCGCCTCCATCACACTGCCGCACCTGCTCGTCCAGCGGTACGGCACCGCCGCCTACGCCACGCTCTCGGGCCGCATCGCGTTCTTCTCCGTCGCGGCCAAGGCATCGGCCCCGCTCGGGGCGCTCACCCTGGCCCAGGCCGTCGGCTACGGCTCGGTCATGGCCGCGGTGGCCACCGCCTGCGCGATTGCCGCGGTCGCGCTGACCTCCTACCACCGCATATCATTTAGACCAGCGTCGAAGTAAGGAGATCTCCCATGGGCGCCCCCACCACCGCCTGCTGCGCGCCGATCGCCCGCGAGCCGCTGGATGAGGCCGAGGCGGCCGGGCTGGCGGTGCTGCTCAAGTCGGTCGCCGACCCGGTCCGGCTCCGCCTGCTGTCGATGATCGGCTCCCACGCCGGCGGCGAGGCGTGCGTGTGCGACCTGACCGACGCCTTCGACCTGACCGCCCCCACCATCTCCCACCACCTGAAAGTCCTCCGGACGGCGGGACTGATCGACTGCGAGCGGCGCGGCACCTGGGTCTACTACCGGATCGTCCCCGAGGCGGTGAACCGGCTCGGCGCCCTGTTCGCGCCGCTGGCCGAGCCCGCCCCCGGGCCGGTCGAGGTGGAGCTCACCACCGCATGACCGCACCGCTGACCGGCGCTCCGCGGCCGGTCGACGTCGTCATCGGCGGCGGGCAGGCGGGCCTGGCCGCCGGGTACCACCTGCGCCGGGCCGGGACCGACTTCGTCATCCTGGACGCCCAAGACGCGCCGGGCGGGGCCTGGCGGCACGCCTGGCCGTCCCTGCGCCTGTTCTCCCCTGCCCCCTACAGCTCCCTGCCCGGGCGGATGATGCCGATCCCCGACGTCGGCGGCTACCCGAGCGCCGCCGACGTGGTCGCCTACCTGAGCGACTACGAGCGGCGCTACGCGCTGCGATCGTCCGCCCGGTGAGCGTGCGGACGGTGCGCGACGCCGGCGAGCGCCTGGCCGTGGAGACCGGAGGCGGGGCGCCCTGAAGGCCGAGCCGATGTTCACCCGCCTCACCCCGACCGGGGTGGCCTGGGCCGACGGCACCACCCTGGCGCCTGCGACGCCGTCATCTGGTGCACCGGGTTCCGGCCCGCCCTGACCCACCTGGCCCCGCTGCGCCTGCGCGGCCCCGGCGGGACGGTCCCTGTCGGGGGTACCCGCGCACCCGGCGAGCCGCGTCTGCGCCACCGACTCGCCGTAGGCCAGGCGGCACAGGAGGGTGCCCAGCGGCTGGTCCCCGTCTGCGGTGGGAGTGTTCAAGGCGGCAGGGACCACCCGAGGCCGGGGTCGTTGGACGGCGCTCCCTCCCCGGTCGCTGTCCCGGTCCCCGTGGTGACCGTCGGCGCCGCGGCGGCCGGTCAGGCCGGGGACATGACCTCGTACAGGTTGCGGGCGGCGTCGACGAAGAACAGCCCGCGCGCACACAGGGGGTGGTCGATGCGGCCGTTGCCGGGCTCGGTGGGGCGGCTGCCGTACGGCACGCCGGCCTGTCGCAGGCGGGCCAGGATCTGATCGAAGGTGGCCGGGTCCACGTCGAAGGCCAGGTGCATGCCGACGGGGTCGGCCACGGTCACGAAGTCCAGGGTCAGCTGCTCGTTGACGCGCACGGGGGCGAAGTGGCCGTCGCGGCCGGCGGGCGGCAGCTCCTCCAGGCCCATGATCGAGGCGAAGAAGCGGGCCGCCTGCCGGTGGTCGTGAGCGCACTACGCGCCCGGATCCGGGCGGCGCTCGGCCCCGGCGTCCAGATCACCGGCTGGTCCTACCGCCTGCTCGCCCCGCACGAGCACCGCAGCGCACGGGCGGCGGCAGGCGCCGCCCGCGGCGCGATCGGCGACGCCGGGGACCTGCGGGTGCTGCTGGCGGTGGACGGCGGCGATCTGGACCCGGTCGCCGACGCCGAGGCGATCACCTGCCTGCGGCGAGCCCCTGCCGGGACCCGGCCGGCCTATGAGATCGCCTACCGCACCGGCGGCTGGCGTCGCCTGCTGGCCGCCGGATGGGCCAGGCGGCTCCGGCCACCGTGCCGCCAGGGGTGAGGCCGCTTCCGGCGAGCTCCGGTGCCGGCCGGCGGCCTCGGCGATCGGCCGTCACGGCCCTCCGCTCCCGAACGTGTCCCCAGCCGCCGGGTAGCTGATCGCAGGTCCTCAGTCGTTGCCGGTCACTCCGACTCCTGGGACGTCGTGGGAGTGGAGGTCCTTGGCTTGGTGGCGAGTGGAGCAGCTAGGGCCCCTTGGTATCGGGATTGGGGCCGTAGTCCGTCGAGGATGATCTGGGCGATGTGTGCGGAGCGTTCGCGGCTGGTGTCCGCGTCGGCGTGTCGGATCGCGGCGAAGGCGCCGGCGACGATTGCCATCACCTCGTCGACTGTCACGTCGTGGCGTACGACGCCGGTGCGATGGGCGCGATCGAGCAGGTGTGCGACCTGGTGCGTGAGGTCGGCAGCGGCGTCCGGAGCGGCGTTGCGCAGGTCGAACTCGGCGGCCGTGAGCGCGCTCTTCACCGCTGAGTTCTCCGCGCCCGAGGTCATCATCCGGGACAGCAGCGTGAACAGAGCGGCTGGATCGTCGGTACCGGTGAGCGCCTCTCCCTCAGCGACCAACTGCCTGATCTGGTCGATCGCGACGGCGAGGTAAAGCGCTTCCTTGGTGGGGAAGTGCCGGTGGACGGTGCCTGGACCAACACCCGCGCGGCGGGCGATCTCGTCGAGCGAGATGCCGAGGCCTTGTGAGGCGAACAACTGCTGAGCGGTACGGAGTACCTGCTCGCGATTGCGGCGCGCGTCGGCCCGTAGTCGCCGGTCGTTCACGGGAGCCGCCGGTGGCTCGGCTGGAGTGTGTTTAGGCGTTCGACTGGACATCTCACCCCTAGCTTAACCGGGGCGTCGCCCCGTATGCTGCTCGATATAAGCGGGGCGAAGCCCCGCTTGCGCGGATGCGTCGTTTCACCATGAGGCAGGCCCACCGGAACACGAGGAGGTCCCTTCAATGACCACACGCGAGGAAGCCGGCGCCCTGGTGCTGCGGATGCAGGAGTGCTTCAACACCCGGCAGTTCGACCAGGCCGCCGATCTGTTCACCCCCGACTTCCTTAACCACCCGCTTGGCGCCACCGGGTTCGAAGCGGGCAAGGACGCATGGGTCCAGGTCGTCACCCAGTTCCCGGCCATGCGCGTTGTCGCCGACGACATCTTGATCGACGGCGACAAGGTGGCCATCCGCTCATCCGTTGAGGGGATGGCAGCCCCGGGTAGCGACGTCCGGCCCGTGCTCATCGAGATCTTCCGCATTGACAACGGCCGACTCGCGGAGACCTGGGGCGTCACCGAGGGCCCGGACCCACGTCACTGAGGCCCCGCAGTCTCACGAGTTCCTCCGGCAGATCAGCCCCGCCCCGCCGACGCCACCCACCTCGGACTGGCCCGGCGGCGACGAGACGAGCGTCCCGGGACCTGTGATGGAGGCTGGGGTTCTCGTGTGTTCAGTGTCGGGATTAGAAGGTTTCCCGACATCCCGTCGAACCCGCCCTGCACCGCCCAGGAAACCGGACATCAGAGATGAAAGCACACCCCGAGCGGTCGCTTTCAAGCTCGGATCGACGACAGGATTTCCCGACAGATAGAAGAGCTCATCGCCCTATCCTCGAGGAGCCTTCGGTGCGGATCGTCTACTCGCAGGTGTCCACCGCGGCCCAGTCCCTGCTGCGCCAGCGCCGCATCCTCGCCGAGGCCGGCCTCCTCGTGCGGACCGAAGGCGTCGCCGAGGGGTTCCGCCCGGCCGACGGGGTGCTGCTGTTCGAGGACCCGGCCACCACCTCGAAGATCCCCGCGCTGGAACGCCCCGCGTTCGGACACCTCGCCGCCGCAGCGCACCCGGGCGACGCGCTGACGGTCTCGGAGCTGTTCCGGCTATGCCGTGACCTCGTCGACATCCACAACGTCCGCAACTGGTGCGCCGCGCGCGGCGTCGCCCTGCGCGTCCTGTCCGGGCCCCTGTCGAACTTCCACGACCTCGCCGCGAACGACGCCACCACCGCGCTGATCATCAACGTGCTCACCGCCGTCGGCCAGTTCCAGCGCGACCTGCAGAACTAACTCACCGCCGAGGGGATCGCCGCGGCCGAGGCCGAGGGACGCTACCGCACTCAAGCGCCTGGTCGGCCGCGGCATCCTCCTCGAGACCGAGCCCGGCTTGTTCACTCGGCCGCGCGCATAGTCCGGCAGCGAGCCCTCTGACCAGCCCGCCTTCTCCAACCTCAACGACGGAAAGAACGTCGACTCGCGGAACCGCCCTCTCATAGGATCTGATCAGGATTGTATGTTGAGGGCGGTGGCGTGAGAACGAGACTGCGGAAGCTACATGCCGACGGACGCGACTTCGCGTGGTCGGCTGAGATCCGACATGTCGCCGGTTCCGGCGACTGTCACCGATGCATCCGCGTCAAGGCATGGGGGGCCGGCAAGAACAGTCGCCCACTAGAGGTCGATCTGCTCTCGAAGACCTGGCCGTCGCCGTGGACAGCATGCGCGACCGACACCGCTTACCCGACTCCGGCCGATATTCTAGCGATCATCAAACACGGTCTGGCGCTCGGTTGGGACCTCGATGCCAGAGGCGGGATCTTCCTGCTCACCGAGAACGAACACGGATCAGACTGGGAACTGCCCGACTTCCTTGTGACCGATCGTCTCCGGGACCCAGAGGCAGCAGATCCGACCATGCGAGTGATCCACGCCTTCGAGCAACGGACCGGTGGCCGACTCGAACCCAGAGCTTAAGCCGCCGCAGCGTCAAGCATCAGGCGAGACAGGACACAGCCGGAGCCTGGCCGGTGCAAGATCTCCGGGATCTCTCGCCCGAGACCGGTGCCGTCACCGACTCCCTCTCTGTCAGACTGCTGTGAGACAGGGGATGCATGAGTCCTCCTGATGTTGAGCAGGG
>NZ_BMQE01000040.1:0-65318 GCF_014647955.1 Planomonospora antibiotica
GGGTCAGGGCGGCGGCGGTGGTCAGGGCGCGGGCGGCGAAGCGGGTGGTGAGGGTCATGGAAGCGGATGTCCTTTGCTGCGGCGACGAGGTCTGCGGCCGGTGGTGCCGGTGGCCGGTGCGGGCCCGTGTCGTAGCGGCCTACGACATCCAGTAAGCCGCCTGGACGTAGCGGTGCCAGTGCGGGACGGGTGCAGCCCGGTTGCCGGGACCGGGAAGTTCTAAAGTCCCGAAACCACCGGGGATCCCGGACCTCTCACGCGCCCGGGAACCGCGCCGTTCCCCGGGGGAGGCGGCGTGGCGCACGGGCCGTTCCCTGGGGGAGGCGGCGTGGCGCACGGGCCGTTCCCTGGGGGAGGCGGCGTGGCGCACGGGCCGTTCCCTGGGGGAGGCGGCGTGGCGCACGGGCCGGGCTCCCGATGACCGCGCGCTCGGGGCGGGAGACGCGGGTCCGGGCCGCCCGGGCGGCCTCCCGGGTCATGGCTGCGGTCCGGCGGCGTCGGCGGCGTCGGTGTCGGTGTCGGGGCGGGCGACGGGCAGGGTGAAGAAGAAGGTGGTGCCTCCTGCGGGCCGGGCTTCGGCCCAGATGTCACCGCCATGCCGGGTGATGATGCGCTGCACCAGGCTCAGGCCCATGCCGACGCTCTGGTAGGTGCCGGTGGGGTGCAGCCGCTGGAAGGGCGCGAACAGGTCCTCCAGCTGGCCGGGGTCGGGCGTGACGCCGTCGTCGTGGACGAGGTAGGTGGAAAAGCCCTCCGGTCCGGGCCGGTGCCCGACCTCGATATGGGCGATCGCCCTCTCCCGGGTGGATTCGACGGCGTTGTCCAGCAGGGTGGTCACCGCCTGCCGCAGCAGGGCGGGATCCCCCTGGCAGGGCGGCAGCTCGGCCAGGTCGAACCGGATGTCGCGGCCGGTCCGGCGCTCGGCCAGGTCCGCCCACACCTGGCCGGTGAGCGCGGCCAGGTCCACCCGCCGCAGGTCGACCTGACCGCGCTGCAGCCGGGAGAACGACAGCAGGGCGGCGATGAGATCGGCCATCCGGTCGGCGTTGGAGCGGATCTTCTCCACGAACAGGGCCGCCTCCTCGGCGGACATCCGCCCCGGGTAGTGCTCGGCGAGGACCTCGGCGTAGGCGCTCATCGCGGTCAGCGGGGTGCGCAGGTCGTGCGAGATGCTGGCGGCCAGCAGCTCCAGTTCGGTGTTGAAGGCGTGCAGTTCGGCGGCCTGGCGGCGCAGCTGCCGCTGCCCTTGGCGCCGCCGGTGCGCGATGTGCCCGATCGCCGCGGCGGCCACCAGGCCGAAGAGCGCGGCCGCCAGCAGGACGACCCCGAAGCGCCGCTGCGTCTCGTCCGCCGGGGCGTAGAGCCTGCGGTGCGGGGCCTCGGTCACCAGCCGCCAGCCGCCCGGCCAGACGGGGGCGGAGGTGTAGTGCCAATCCTCGCCCGCCGCGCGGTAGTCGCCGGCCGGGCTCCGCTCCAGCGCCGCGGCCAGGGGCGGGACGAGCCGGGACAGGGAGACGACCTGCGGGCCCAGGCTTCTGGTGGCGGCCACCACGTTGCCGAACCGGTCGACCAGGTAGGCGTGGCCGCCGGGGGGGACGACCGCCTCGCGCAGGTAGTCGCCGAGCGGGCTGTCGGCCGCGACGAGCCCTCCGGAGAAGACCCGCCGCCCGTGGGGGGTCGGGAACGGCACGGCGATCGCGGTGAGGGAGCGGCCGGGGACCACCACCGACGCGTACACGTCGGAGACGGTGATCCGGTCCCGCTGCAGGGCCAGGCGGACGTGCGCCAGGTCGTCCGTCAGGTCCCGGCCGACCAGGGCGGGCTGCTGCGGCCAGGAGAGCAGGACGCGGCCGCGGTCGTCGAACAGGATCATGGACGTGTAGCCCAGCCCCGCCCCGAACACCTCCAGCCGCTCCTGGCTGACGGTCCGGTCGGCCAGGGCCCTGGCGGCGTCCTGCCGCTGCCTGGTCGCGAGCCCGGTCAGGTAGGACCGGGTGAAGGCGGCCGCGACCTGGGTGCGCTGGGCCAGGCCCCCGTCCTCGGCGGCCCGCAGGAACCGGCCGGCCCACGTCCACGTGCCCGCCGCGAGCGCCACCAGCAGCAGCCACACCACCGGGCCGATGAGCACGGCGAACCGGCCGCGCAGTCTGCTCTGGCTGTCGGCCTCGGCCACGGCACCTCCGGATCCATCGCGACCTGACATTCCCGTGCCGCTCGGCGGACCGGCGACCGGCTCGCCCCGGGCGCGAAGACGAGGACGAGGACCAGGACGAGCCGATGATGACACTCGGTAACAGTCGAACACACAAAGCCAACCACTGCTCCCACGGGTCGGACGCCGCCTCCGGCCGGTCCGGGAACCCTCGTCCGAGGGAGCGCGGACCGCCGGCGGCGTCACGGAGTGGGCCGGTCCGGCCGCTCAGGTGCCGAGGAGCTCCATGATGCGCAGGGCGCCCGGGCCGATGATGATCACGAAAAGGGCGGGGAAGAGGCAGAACAGCAACGGGAAGAGGATCTTGATGGGGACCTTCTGCGCGGCCTCCTCGGCGCGCTGGCGGCGGCGCAGCCGCATCTCCCTGGACTGCTCGCGCAGCACGTTCGCGATCGGCACGCCGAGCTCCCCGGCCTGCACCACCGCGGCGGCGAAGCCGCGCAGCTCCACCACGGTCGTGCGGCCCGCCATGGCCCGCAGCGCGTCGCTGCGCGGCTTGCCGATCTGCATCTCGCGCAGCACCCGGGCGAACTCGCCCGCCATCGGCCCCTCGGCGTTGGACCGCACCTGCGCCACGGCCGCGTCGAAGCCCAGGCCCGCCTCCACGCTGACGGTGAGCATGTCCAGCACGTCCGGGAGGGTCCTGGCGATCTCCTGCTGGCGGCGCACGCCGAGGTTGTAGACCAGCAGGTCGGGCAGGAGGAACCCGGCGGCCGCGCCCGCCGCCGCGCCGATGAGCGCCCCGGAGCCGCCGAGGCCGGAGCCGTACAGCGGGCCCAGCAGGGCGCCGCCCGCCAGACCCATGCCCTTGGCCTGCATGACCCGCTCGGCGGGCCATTTCGACGGGTTGCCCGCGTACGACAGCGAGCGGTGCAGCCGGGCGACCAGCCCGCCGGGGGTGAGCCGGCGGCCGAGTTCGCCGAACCTGGCGGCGAGCGGGCGGAGCACGCGGTCGGCGAACGGCTCGGCCGCGGGCTCGGGCGGTGCCGCGCCCGCGCCGTAGACGTCCTCGACGGCGGCCAGCCGCGCCGCCGCCACCCTCCGCCCGCCGCGGCCCGCGGTCAGCGCCCTCCAGGCGAGCACGACGGCGCCGATCAGCGCCCCGAACCCGGCCATCAGCGTCAGTGCCCCCACCGGCTCAGACCTCCACCTTGATCAGGCGGCTCATCCAGAAGGCGCCGACGGCGACCAGCAGCACCGCGGCGCAGAGCATGACGACGCCGAGCGGCTCGGTGTAGAGGGGGCGCACGTACTCCCCGCGGATGAGGAACATCCAGGCGCCGATGCCGATCGGCAGCGCGATCAGGACGTAGGCCGACAGGCGGCCCTCGGCGGTGAGCGCGCGCACGTGGCGGCGGAGCCGGGCGCGCTCGCGCATGGTGTCCACCGCGGTCGCCATGATCTCGGCCAGGTTGCCGCCGACCTCGCGCTGGATGCGGATGGCCATGACCAGCCAGGACAGGTCCCGGCACCGGGTGCGTCCGGCGGTCTTCTCCAGCGCGTCCTCCAGGTCGACGCCGAGCCGGGTCTCGGCCAGGGCCCGGCCGAACTCGGTGCTGACGGGTTCGGCCGACTCCCGTACCAGGGCGGCCAGCGCCTGCCCGAGGGAGAATCCGGAGCGCAGCGAGCCGACGACCAGCTGCAGGGCGTCGGGCAGGTGCTCGGCGAACAGCCGGGCCCGCCGGTCCGCCCGGTGCCGCCGGTACAGCTCGCAGCCCGCCCAGGCCGGGCCGGGCCCGAGCAGGATCCCGGCGGCGGGGGACAGCAGCAGGCCGAGCAGGAGGGCGCCGCCGAACGCCACGCCGACCCGCAGCAGCGTCCACTCGTGGGGCAGCAGCTTCATGCCCGCCTCCTCGAGCCGGGCGGTGATGCGCTCGTGGCGTCCGCGGGCGCGCACCACCTTCTCGGTGAGGGCCAGGGCCGCGCCCGGCACGCCGAGGACCGCCCCGCCCGCCGTGCCGGGGCCGCCCGCGGGTACGGCGCGGCGCTGCGTGAAGCGCTCCAGCTGGGCGAGCCGGTCGGCGGGCAGGCCGCGCCGGGGCCGGGCGAACGCCGCGGCGGCCGCCGCCAGGGACAGCAGCAGCGCGGCGCCCCCGGCCGGATAGAGCCAGGCGGGCGGCCCGGCGGGGGCGGTGACGGCCGCGGGCGGAGCGGCGGAGGGGGCGGCCCGGGGCCCGGCCGCGAAGGTCACGGCCGTGGTCGCGTTCGCGGCCTTCCCCGCGGTCCGCACCTCGACGGTCAGGCGCGCGGTCCGGCCGGCCAGGGAGCCGGGCACCCGCACGGTGACCCGGACCGGCGCGGAGAACGAGGCCGCCGCCGACAGGAACGCCGCCGCCAGCTGCCCGCCCTCGGCGGCGCGGCGGACCCGGCCGCTCCCGGACGCGGCCAGCCGCCGCAGCGCCTCCTCGTCGGTCCCCGCGCCGAACGCCACCACGTCGACGGGGACCGGGTCGCGCCGCAGGTGCAGGGCGAGCAGGTTCAGGGAGGTGCCGGAGGCGGTGTCGGCCCCGTCGGACAGGACGAGCAGCCGCCGGTCGCCGCCCCGGCCGGCCAGCAGCTCCCGGCCGGCGGCGACGCCGTCGTACAGGGCGGTGCTGCCGGACGCCCGCAGGCCGCGCACCGCCGCGGTGAACGCCCCGCGGTCGCCGGTGGGCTCCAGCAGGGTCTCGGCCCGGTCGCCGACCCGCACCAGGCCGAGCCGGACGTCGGCGGGCACGGCGCGGGCGTAGCGGAGCGCGGCGTTGCGCGCCTGGGTCATGGCCGGACCGGACATCGAGCCGCTGGCGTCGAAGACGATCACGACGCTCCTGGCCGGTCCGGGCGCGCCCGCGGTCCCCGCCGGTTCGGTGGTGGCGGCCAGCCGTACGGCCCCGGCGCGCACGGTGATCTCCGCCTCCTCCAGGGAGACGCCTTCGGGCAGGTCGCGGGCCGTCAGGTAGAACTCCGCCGCGCCGGGGACGACCCGTACGGCGCTGACCGCCAGCGAGGGATCGTCCGCCGCCGCGGTGCCGGAGAGCGAGGACGCGGCACCGGGTGCCGCCGCGGCGGGTCCCGGCGGCAGCAGGGCCAGCACGGCCAGTACCGCCGGCACCAGGCCGAGCGCGACGGCTCTCGCCGCGGCCGCCGGATTCACCGGGCGCCGCCGAAGAGTCCCGGCGGGATGGTGACGCCCGCCTTGGCGATCTCGTCGAGGAACGACGGCCGCAGCCCCGTGGGCACCAGCGTGCCGCGGTAGCGGCCCGTCTCGTCGATCCCGGCGCGGTAGTCGAAGGCGAAGATGTCCTGGAGGGTGATGATGTCGCCCTCCATGCCGGTCACCTCGGTGACGTGGGTGATCCGGCGCACGCCGTCCTTCATCCGGGTCACCTGCACGATGACGTCGACGGCGGAGGCGATCTGCTCGCGGATCGCCCGCGCGGGCAGGTCCACCCCGGCCATCAGCACCATCGTCTCCAGCCGGGCCAGCGTGTCGCGCGGCGTGTTGGCGTGCACGGTGGTCAGGGAGCCGTCGTGGCCGGTGTTCATCGCCTGCAGCATGTCGAGCGCGGCGCCGTCGCGGACCTCGCCGACGACGATCCGGTCCGGGCGCATGCGCAGCGCGTTGCGGACCAGGTCCCGGATGGTCACCTCGCCCCGGCCCTCGGTGTTGGCGGGGCGCGACTCCAGGCGCAGCACGTGCTTCTGGCGCAGCTGCAGTTCGGCGGCGTCCTCGATGGTGACGATGCGGTCGCCGGCCGGCACGAAGCCCGACAGCACGTTGAGCGTGGTGGTCTTGCCCGAGCCGGTGCCGCCGCTGATCACCATGTCGAGGCGGCCGCGCACGCAGGCCTCCAGCACCTGGGCCACCGGCCGGGTGAACGTGCCGAAGGCGATCAGATCGTCGACGGTGTAGGGGTCGGCGGAGAACTTGCGGATGGTCAGCAGCGAGCCGTCCAGCGCGATGGGGGCGACGACGGCGTTGACCCGGCTGCCGTCCGGCAGGCGGGCGTCGACCATCGGGCTGGCCTCGTCGACGTGGCGGCCCACCCGCGAGACGATGCGGTCGATGACGCGCCGCAGGTGGGCGTCGTCGGTGAAGCGCGCGCCGACCTCCTCGATGCGCCCGGCGCGCTCCACGAAGACCAGTCCGGGGCCGTTGACCATGATCTCGGTGACGTCGGGGTCGCGCAGCAGCGGTTCCAGCGGGCCGTGGCCGAGGATGTCGTCGGCGACCTCGGCGGCGACGCGGGCCCGGTCGGCGGCCGTCAGCGGCGTCTCCTCCGCGGCCAGCACCTCGCCGATGGTCTCGCGCACCCTGCGCCGCAGGTCGTCGTCGTCGCCCATGTCGGCGTACATCTGCGGGCCGAGCACGTCCAGCAGCGCCTGGTGGGCGCGGCGGCGCACCTGCGCGAGCGGGTCCTCCGGCCCGGCCTGCGCCTGCGCGGGCGTCCCGGTCCCGTCCCGGCCGTTCCGCGGCCCGGGGTCGGCCCGGTGACCGGTGCGGTGGCCTGCGCGGTGGTCGGCGGGGTGGCCGGTCTGCGGGGCGCCGGCGGCCTGGCGCCGGGCGATGCGGTCGCCGAGTCCCATCCCGTGTCACCCGCCCTTGCGCCGCAGCAGTCCGCGCCGCCCGCGCCCGCGCCGGGGCTCCTGCGCCGGTGCGGCGTGCAGGTGCCGGACGGCGAGGTCGGCGACGGCGCGGCTGACCGGGTGGGCCGGGTCGCCGGCGGCGAGCGGCACGCCCCGGTTCAGCGAGAGCGGAACGTCCGCGCTGGAGGGGACGTGCGCGTGCGGCGGGACCTTCAGCACCCGCTCGACGTCCTGCGGGGTCAGCCCGACCGGTGAGCCGGACCGGTTGAGGGTCACGACGCGCCGCTCGGCGGGCTGGCCGAGCAGGTCGAGCGTCTCCAGCGCGATGCGGGTGTTCTTCAGCGTCAGCACGTCGGGCGCCGAGAGCACCAGCAGGTGGTCGGTCAGGTCGAGGGCGGCCAGCACGGGGTCGGAGAAGTGCGGGGGCGTGTCGACGACGACGTAGTCGAACATGCCGCGGGCCAGCCGGAGCACCTCGCCCACCAGGGCGCCGTCGATCTGCTCGCCGTCGGTGGGGCGCATGGGCGCCAGCAGCGTCTCCAGACCCGGCCGGTAGGGGGTCAGCAGCGAGCGCAGGCCGGTCTCGTCGAGCCGGTCGGCCATGGCGACGGCGTCGGCGAGCCCGCGCTCGGGGGTGAGCTGCAGCGCGATCGCCACGTCGCCGAACTCCACGTCCAGGTCCACGAGCAGGACCCGGTGGCGGCCGTCGGCGGCGAGCGTCACCGCGAGGTTGGTGGCGATCGCGGTCTTGCCGCAGCCGCCCTTGGTGGCCAGCACCGTGACGATCCGGCCTGGCCGCCCGCCGGGCCCGCCCTCCGCGCCGGCGGCCGGGAGCGCGCCCGGCGCGCCCGGGGCGTTCGGCCAGGGGGCGGCGGCCAGGTGCCGCGACAGTTCCAGCGAGCGCTCGCACGCCTGCCGTACGGCCTGCGGGTCGCCGGGGTCGGCGATCTCGCGGATCCCGGCGCGCAGCGCCTCCCGCAGCAGGGCGGGGCCGGCGTCGGCGCGCAGCAGCACCACGCCGGTCGCCGGGCCGCGCAGCCGCTGCTCGGCGGCGAAGGCCGTCGCCTCGGCGGTCCCGGCGCCGGGGCCGAAGACCACGAGCGGCTCGCCGGGGTCGGCGGCCAGGAGCGCGGCCAGCTCGTGCGGGTCCGCCGCGATGCGGGCGGGCGGGTCCAGGAGCGCGGCCAGCCGCGCCGCCTCGGCGGGCCGCGGCTCGTACAGGACGGTCAACGCCGCCTCCCTCCGGTGGTGCCGCCGCTCCGGTCAGCGGAACAGCGAGCGGTTGTCGACGCCGGCGCCGGGGCCGACGTCGGTGGTGTCGGTGAGCAGGCCCAGGTAGAGGGTGCCGGTCTGGGCGGCGTGCACCAGCCGTTCGGCCTCGTCCTGGTTGACGGCCACGGTGACCAGCAGGGTCCGCTCCACCTCCTGCTCGGCGGTCTCGGGCGCGGCGGGGCGCGGGCCGACGGCCAGCACCTCGACGCGGGGCAGCAGCACCCGGGTGGCCCGGTTGACGGTGTGCCCCTCGGCGAGCCGGTCGCCGGAGGGCACGCCCTGCTCGCCCTTGAGGACGTTGAAGGTGTCGAAGACGGCGACCCGGGTGCCGGGGCGCACGTAGCCGGCGACGTCGGCGGCGGCGCTCAGCTCCACCGCGACGGCCATCCTGCCCTCGGGGATCTCCAGCCCTCCGGCGGCCGGGCTCGGCTCGGCGAACGCACCGCGCAGCAGCAGCTGGCGCGGCTGGATCTCCGCGGTGACCCGCAGCGCGTCCAGGGAGGCGTCGAGGGCGCCCAGCGCGTCGGCCGGGACGGTCTCGGCGGGCATCCGCACCGCTTCGGCGTAGCCGCCGGTGCGCACGCGCTCGCCGGTGGTCCCGGCCGGGATGCGTTCGGCGGCGACCAGTACGGTGACCGCCTTCTTGCCCGCCAGCGCGCGGGACTCGGCGCCGGAGACGTAGGAGAGCACCGCGGCGGTGCCCAGCGCGGCCAGGGCCAGGGCGGCCAGCAGCATGAGGAGCCGTGACCTCACCGGCGTGCCCGCCCGGACGGCGCCGCGGCGGAGGCGCCCGCGAGCCCGCTCGCGAACGGGCTCGCGAACGGCCTCGCGGGCGGGTTCAGCCGAGACATGGCATGACTCCTCTGCCGGACAGGGTCACCGGCCCGTCCAGGCCGCCGCCGAACATCGTGGCGAGCCCCGCCACGGGGGTGATGAACTCGAAGGCGTGCCCGACCTCGACGACGGCGTCGGCGTCGGGGCCGGGAGTCGCGGAGCAGCCGGTCGCCGTGACCGTCAGGGGTGACAGGCCCTGCGCGGCCGACCGCACGCGGGGCCCGGCGGAGTGGCCGAGGGCCACGGCCCTCGCACCCTCCCGGGCCGCCTCGGTGAGCGTGATCTGGGCGTTGAACATCCGCCCGAAATCGATGATCGCGAACAGCAGGAACAGGATCACCGGGAGCATCAGCGCCGTCTCCACGGAGGCGGCGCCGCGCTCGCCGGAGGAGCCGCCGACGGTCAGCCGATCTGCCCGAGGATCTCGTTGAACTTCAGGTCGAGGCCCTGGCCGAGCAGGATCACGGTGCCGACGATGACGGCGGCGATGAGGGCGACCATGAGGCCGTACTCCACGGCGGTGGCGCCGCGCTCGGAGTCGTCGCGCAGGGCCTGGAGCTTGAGCAGGAGACGGGTGGTCATGGGTCACTCCTCCGTGAGTCACGCGCGGTCGGCGGCAGGACGCCGCCGACTGTTGCTTTCCGTAAGGTGACCACTACGGTAAGTCCTGTTTTGTTGCGAAAATGGTTATAAGACGGGTGCAGGTTGGTTGCACGCTACTTTTCGCGTTTGATTACCCACGAACCGTAGTCGGGTCCGCGCGGCGAGGCTTCCGGGACGGCGGTCCGGGGCCAGGGACGGGAGCGGGCTCAGGGACGGGAGCGGGCCAGCAGGGCGCCGACGCGGGCCGCCAGCTCGCGCGGACTGAACGGCTTGATCATGTAGTCGTCGGCGCCCGCCCGGAAGCCCTCCTCCACGTCGGCCTCCTGCGCCTTCGAGGTCAGCATGAGCACCACCACGCCCTCCATGCCGGGCATGGCGCGCAGCCTGCGGCACACCTCCGGTCCCGGCAGGCCCGGCATCATCCAGTCGAGGATGACCAGGTCCGGCCGCTCCTGCTCCAGCGCGGCCAGTGCCTCGGTCCCGTCGTTGGCCGCGCGCACCGTGTGGCCGCTCTGCTCCAGCCGGAACACGGTCAGGTCCCGGATGTCGACGTCGTCCTCGACGATCAGAATGCCAGCCATGATCAACTCCACGACGGTTCGCTGCCGGGAACTGCCCCGATCGGCGGTTCATACCCGGTCCGGCGCTTTTAGCCGCAGCCCGGCCGGTCCCGTGATCCTCGACCGGCTCCCGCCGGTCCCGCGGTCCTCAACTGGCCCCCGCCGCGTCCGATGGACAGGAAGAGGCGTCCTCGGCCGGACGCCGCCTGCGCCGTACCCGACCGGCGGGGCGGCGGCGCCGCGGAGGAGGGCGCCGCCGCCGTCCTCCCGCCGATAGGACCACCATGCCTCTGCCCGTTGTGCGCCGTCTCCGCCGGCCGGGCCGCACCGGCGGCGTGGTCCCGGCCTGCGTCCTGCTGGTGTCCGGACTGGCGGTCTCCTTCCTGATGGCGGTGACCCTGGCGGGCGCGCAGGGCCGGCAGGCCGACGAGCGCATGGACCGCCACCTGGAGGCCGTGCGCGCCGCCGTGGCCGGGGAGGCCTACCGGCGCGCGGAGACCCTCGGCCACCTGGCGGCCTCGGTGGGCGTGCAGGAGGACCTGACCGCCCAGGACTTCGAGGCGCTCACCTTCCGGCTCGCGTTCCGGGGGATGCCCGGCATCACCGACGTGGGCTACGTCGTCTCCGTCCCCGACACGCAGGTGCAGGCCGTACAGCGGGCCTGGCGGCGCAGGGGGGCGGCGAACCTGAGCCTGCGGCCGGTGGGCACCGCCGAGCACCGGTTCGTGGTGCTCGACCGGAGCCTGGACACGGTCTCGCCCGCTCTCGGCTCGGACCTGATGGCCGCCCGGGAGCCCTCCGAGGCGCTGGACGCCGCCCGCGCCGGCGGGCAGGTCACCGCGAGCCGCGCCTACGTGCTGCTCCGGGACCGGATGCTGCCCGCCGCCCGGCAGCAGACGTCGTTCCTGCTGGTCGCCCCGGTCTACGGCGCGGGCGACGCGCCCGACGCCGGGCTGCTGCGCGGCTGGCTGGCGATGGGCGTGCGGGGCGGCGACTTCATCGACGGCACGCTGCGGCAGGTCTCCCAGGGCAGGGTCAACGTGACGCTCTCCGACGTCTCCGTGCCGGGCGGGGAACGCCCGATGGCCACCGTACGGGCCGGGGAGCCGCTCGCCGGCGCCCGCCTGCACCGCGAGACCAGCATGGACGTCGCCGGCCGTACGTGGCGGCTCCAGGTCGACCCCACGACGGGCCTCGTCTCCGCCGCCGAGCGCCGCCTGCACCTGGTGGTCCTGGTCGGCGGGGCGGTGATCAGCCTCCTGCTGGCCGGTCTGGTGCTGATCCTGGCCACCTCGCGGGACCGGGCGCTGGCGCACGTGGAGCAGGCGACCGCGGCGCTGAGGGCCGACATCGCCGAGCGCCGCCGGGTGGAGGCCCGGCTGCGCGAGCGGGAGACCGAGCTGGAGAGGTTCGCCGCCGTCGCGGCCCACGACCTGAAATCCCCCCTCACCGTGATCGCGGGCTACTCCGAGCTGGTGGAGGACCACCTCGCCGACGGCGCGGGCGAGCAGGTGAGCGGCTGGCTGCAGCGCATCCGGGGCGGCACGGGCAGGATGCAGCGGCTCATCGACGACCTGCTCGCCTACGCCGGGGCCGGGGACGCCTCGCTGGAGCCGGCCGAGGTCGACCTGGAACGGCTGGTCGCCGACATCGTCATGGACCGCACCGCCCATCTCCGGCACGACCGGCCGCACATCGAGATCGGCCGCCTGCCGGTGGTCACCGCCGACCCGGCCCGGCTCCGGCAGGTCATGGACAACCTGATCGGCAACGCCGTCAAGTACGTCCGGCACGGCACCGTGGCGCAGATCGACATCAGCGCCGAGCGCGACGGGCCGATGTGGCGCGTCACGGTCGCCGACCACGGCATCGGGATCGCCCCGGACCAGCGCGACGCCGTCTTCGCCGCCTTCGGCCGGGCGCGCGGGAGCGAGGGCTACCCGGGCACGGGGCTGGGGCTGGCCATCTGCCGCCGGATCGTCGACCACCACGGCGGGGAGATCCGGGCCGAGGAGAACTCCGGAGGCGGGACCCGCTTCGTCTTCACCCTGCCGGTGGTCCCCGGCGTCCCCGGCCGGGACGCGCTCACCGAGGACGGGACCGGCGGCGCCGGCGGCGGTCCCGGGGGCGGCTCCGACGGGGGCGCCGACGGAGGGCCGCTGTACTCCGCCCCCGGACCCGACCGCCGTTAGGGCGGGCGGCCGCGGCGGCGGGCGACCGGATCGGCGCACCTTTCTCAAGTGCCGCCGCGGGCGGCCGATGGTAGCGGGGACCGACTCCGTATGACTCGAAGACCTAGAACCGCATGGGGGGCAGTGATGACGATCACGGCTGAGATGATTCCGCAGACCGACCCGCTGCAGATCGCTGACCGGTGTGACCAGTGCGGAGCTCAGGCGTTCGTCCGTGTCGTCTTCCGCCGGAACAAGGACCTCCTGTTCTGCGGGCACCACTACAGCAAGCACGAGCCGGCGCTGATGACCTCCTACCCGTACGCGGTGGTCTACGACGAGCGCCGCAGGATCAACCAGAAGCCGAGCCTGTCCGCCAACGCCGACTGAGCTCCGCACCGGCACCGGGCCCGTCCCGGCCGGACCGCCGCCGGGCCCTCCCGGCCGGCGCACCGTTCCTCCCGGCCCCCGGCCGGCGCCGCTCACCCGCGGACGCCGCCCGGGGGCCGTCCGGCGTCCGGCGGCCGGGGACTCTCAGGGGCCGTCCGGCGTCCGGCGGCCGGGGACTCTCAGGGGCCGTCCGGCGTCCGGGGGCCGGGGACTCTCAGGGGGCGGCCGGCAGGGTGAAGTGGAACCGGGTCCCGCCGCCGGGGTTGTCCCGGGCGCCGATGGTGCCGCCGTGGCGTTCCACGATGCGCTTGCAGATGGCCAGGCCCAGACCGCTGCCGGTGTAGCCGGCGGTGTGGTGGGCGCGGTGGAAGTTCTCGAAGACCGCCTCGTGCTGCCCGGGCGGGATGCCGATGCCGCGGTCGGAGACCTCGACGCGGACCCACCCCTCCTCCTCCGCGGGCCCGGCGGTGACGGTGATCTCCGGTACGGCGCCCGGCGCGACGTACTTGGTCGCGTTGCCGATCAGGTTGTCCAGCAGCTGGCGCAGGAGCACCGGGTCGGCCTCCACCCTGGGCAGGTCTCCGACGTGGAAGCGGGGCCGCGGCCGCTGCTCCCTGCCCGCCGCCGCGTCGTCGCCGCCGCGCGTGGCGATGACCTCCCGCACGGCCTCCCCCAGGTCGACCGGGACCGGGGACAGGGCCGCGGCCCGGGAGACGCTGTGCGTGAGCAGGTCGTTGATCAGGTTGCGCATGCGGGCGGAGGCGTGCCGGATGCGGGCGATGCTCTCGACGGCCATGTCCGGCGCGCTGCCGGGCACGGTCTCGGCGGTCTCGTCCAGGACGTCGATCCAGCCGTCCACGGCCGACAGGGGATTGCGCAGGTCGTGCGCGACGACCCCGGCGAACGCGGCGAGCTCGTCGCGGTCGCGGCGTTCGGCGGTGACGTCGTGGAAGACCACCACGACCGCGGCCTCGCCCTCGACCCCGGTCCCGATGGGCAGACGGGTCGCGCTGACGCTGAACATGCGGCCCTCGGGCATGGCGCGGTTGCGCACGAGCAGGTCCACGGCGCGGATCTCCCGGCCGGCCAGGGCCTGCCGGTACGGCAGCTCCGCCTCGTCCATGGGCGTGCCGTCGGGGTGGAACAGCCCGAAGTGCCCGACGTCGACGCCGGCCGTGCCGGGAGCGGGGGCGTGGACGGGGACGGGGACGTCGGGCGGTCCCAGGTCGTCGAGCAGGCCCGCGGCGGCGCGGTTGCGCATGAGGAAGCGCCCCGCGGAGTCGATGACGACCAGCCCGTCGTGCATGGCGTCCACGATCGTGGCCAGGAGCCCGGCCTGCGCGGAGGCCGACTCCTCGGCGGCGGCGAGCCGCCGCAGGAGCGCGTCGCGCTCGTCGCGGCCGAGCGCGAGCGCGAGCCCGACCACGGCGACCATCGCGACGAAGGCCTGCGCGACGAACGCCCGGACGGGCGGCGAGCCGATCGTCGCGAACGGGCCGTGCCCGTACAGGGTGAACAGGATGGCGGTCGCGCCGACGAGCAGGTCGTGCAGGACGACGAAGGTCGTGTTGAAGCGCAGGCCGGCCCAGACCGTCACCACGAGCAGCGGGAACGCCAGGGGCAGGCCGTGGTTCAGGCCGAACGCCACGACGTACGCCGTGGCGGACGCCAGCACCAGGGCCGCGTACTCGGCCTTCCGCCACCGGGGGGCCGTGCGCAGCGCGTCCCGCGCGGCGGACCAGGCGGAGCCGGGCCCGGGGCGCAGGGGGTGGACGCGGAACAGCGCCGCCAGGCGCAGCCCGACCCCGCCGATCAGCACGATGCTGACGATGTTGCGCGCGATCCACACCCACGTGCCCAGCCACGACACGTGGGCGCCGATCAGCCACATCCCAGCCGAGACGACGGCCGCCCCGCAGAGCGTGGCCCCGGCCGCGGCCTGCAGCAGCCGCCACAGCTGCCGCACCCGGACGAGCTCGCCCAGGCCCTCGGCCGCCCAGGACTCCGGGGATAATCGCCCGAACAGGATCAGGAACGCCCCCACCTGGGCCAGGTTGGCCGCCGCGAAGCAGGCGGCGAGCCCGAGGGGGGCACCGGTCCACAGGTTGGCGGCGAACGTGCACACCGCGAACGCCGCCAGGTCCGGCCACCGCCTCCGGACGCGGCGCTGCGCCAGGAACCACAGCACCGACACCCCCGCGGCGGGCCACACCAGGCTGAGGGTGGTCCCCTCGATCAGGGTCATCCGGCCGGCGAGCGTGGCCGCCAGGTACAGCGCGGCGAACACGGCGGTACGGCGCAGCGCCGCCCCCGGCGGCACCCCGCCCGCCGGACCGGGCCGCGGTTCCGGCGACCGGTCCGGTCCGGCTCCGCGCCCGGCGAGCGGTCCTGCCTCGGTGTGCGATGCCACAGAGGTCTCGTCCCCCGGAGCGGGCCGCGGTAACGGGACGGCCCGGGCCGCAGGCCCGCCGGGGACGGGAGCGGTTCCGGAGCGGACCGGGAGCGGGACCGGCGGCGACCGGAGCGGACCGGGAGCGGGACCGGAGCGGCCGGTCGTGTCCGCGGCCGACGCCCCGCCCCGTTCGGGCCGCCCCGGTAGCGTCGTCAGTCCGCGGAACCGCCGATCTGCGGGCCGTACCCCATTTCCTGCGGAGATTCCTCACATGCAGCCCTGTCCCGACGATGAGAATCACATGCATCTCGCCGACGCGCCGGTCGACAGCGGCTGGCACCGCATCCACATCGGACGCCAGCCGATCCACGACGGGGACGGCGCCCTGGTGGCGTACGAACTCCTGTTCCGCTCCCATTCGCAGGCCAAGGGAGCGACCGCGCGCGGTGCCGAGGCGACCAGCCAGGTGATCGTCAACGCGTTCAGCGAGTTCGGCCTGGAGCGGCTGGCGGGGCCGAACCTGTGCTTCATCAACCTGACCCGCGAGTTCCTCGTGGGCGAGCTGCCGCTCCCGTTCGACTCCGGATCCGTCGTGCTGGAGGTCCTCGAGACCGTCCGGATCGACGACGAGGTGATCGAGGGCGTGCGCCGGCTGGCGGCGCAGGGCTTCGCCATCGCCCTGGACGACTTCGTGCTCGGCAACGACCACGAGCGCCTGCTGGAGGTGGCCTCCTACGTCAAGCTGGAGGTCTCCGGGATCGACCCCGAGCTGCTGCGCGAGCGCATCGCGGTCTGCCGCGCCTACGAGGGTCTGCACCTGGTGGCCGAGCGGCTGGAGACCGAGGAGGACCTGGAGTTCGCGCGCGGGCTCGGGTTCGAGTTCTTCCAGGGCTACCTGCTGGGCCGGCCCCGCGTGCTGTCCCTCGACACGCTGGAGCCCAGCCGGCTGCGCCACCTGGAGCTGATCAGCAAGCTCGCCGACGAGGACACCGACATCGATGAGATCACGGAGATCATCAGCTCCGATCCGGCGCTGTCCTACCGCATCCTGCGCGCCGCGAACTCCGCCGCGACCGGCCTGTGGAGCGAGATCTCCTCGATCAACGACGCGGTCGTGATCCTGGGCACCCAGCGCCTGCGGCACTGGGTGACGCTGATGCTGCTCAGCGACGTCGTGGGCGTCGACGGCGACGTCGACAACGAGCGCATGTCCCACGTCCTCATGCGGGCCCGGCTGTGCCAGTTGCTCTCCCGCTCGCTGGGCCTGCCCAGCGACAAGGCCTTCACGGTGGGGCTCCTGAGCGGCATCGCCGACCTGCTGGGCGTGCCCGCGGAGGAGCTGATCGCCCACCTGGCGCTCAGCCACGACGTGTCGTTCGCGATCGTCGAGGAGGGCGGCCCGCTCGGCAGCGTGGTGACCACCGCGCGCGCCTACGAGTCGGGACGGCTGCCCGAGGCCGACGACGCGCACGGCGAGGACCTGGCGCACGCGTACCTGAAGGCCGTCGACTGGTCGATGAACATCGTCACCGGCGTCTGAGGCGGCGGGCCGTACGACCGGTCCGCGCGCCGGGCCGTACGACCGGTCCGCGTGCCGGGCCGTACGACCGGTCCTAGCGCCGGGAGGACGCCGGAGGCTCGCCGGCCGGTCCTCCGCCGCGCCGGGCCGAATCGCTCCGGAGCGGCTTTCCCCGGGACGTGTCATCCGGCATTCCGGAATCCGCCGTGTCGTATCCGGCGGGAAATTCACGTTGCCTCAGGGCGTTTCCGGCATTAAGGTCATCTCTGTGACTGCCGGGTCGGCCATGGGCCACAAGCGAGTGGGGCACCCGGCCGAGGCGTGAGCGCTCGGCCGGCCAGAGGCCCGCCTTTCTTCTTTTCTCCCGCGCTTTCCGCGCGACGTCTCCGCACGCCCTGCCGCGATGTCCCGCCGTGCGCCCGTCCCGCCGTCCTCCGGCGGTTCACGGGCCTGCCGGCGAGGCGATCCGGGGCGGGGCGATCCGGCGGCGGGCGTCACCGGCGCGGTGACGGGCCCCGGTGGCCGGACGATCGGTGCGTTTCCTGCTGTTGCCTGATTTCCGGGTCCTCGCGTACATCCGCATATCCCCGAATTTCCCGCACCGCGGCCGAGGCCGCCCGCGATGCGCCTTCCCCGCCCGCCGGGCGGTCATTCGCCATGCCCGCGCACGGCCCGCGGAACCATTTCCCCAGGAGAAGAAACAGAGAATGCCGAACGATTTCAACCAGCAGGTCATCGAGGAGTTCCGCGCCAACGGCGGACGGGTCGGCGGTCCCTTCGAGGGCGCCCGGCTGCTCCTGCTGACCACCACCGGGGCGCGGTCCGGCACCCCGCACACGACCCCGGTCGGCTACCTTCCCGACGGCGGTGAGCGGGTCCTGGTCATCGCCTCGGCCGCCGGCGCGCCGAAGCACCCGGCCTGGTTCCACAACCTGGTGGCCGACCCGCGCGTCACCGTCGAGGACGGCGTCTTCACCTACGAGGCGGAGGCCGTCGTGCTGGAGGGCGCCGAACGCGACCGCGCCTTCGCCCGCGCGGTCGAGGCCGACCCCGGCTGGGCCGCCTACCAGGACCGGACGTCGCGCGTCATCCCCGTCGTCGCCCTGCGGCAGGTCGCGTTCAGCGGCATGCCCGCGCCGTCGTGGGGCGAGACGCTGAGGCTGATCCACGGCGCGTTCCGCCGGGAGCTCGCCCTGATCCGCAAGGAGGTCGCCGAGTCGGGCCCCGGGCTGGGCGCCCAGCTCCGGGTGAACTGCCTGACCTTCTGCCAGGGCCTGCACCACCACCACACCAACGAGGACGCGGGGATGTTCCCCGCCCTGGCCGCGCAGTACCCCGAGCTCGCCCCCACCATGGACCGGCTGGACCGGGAGCACCGCAGGATCGCGGCCCTGATGGAGGAGCTGCAGCGGGTGCTCTCCGGCGACGGCCCGGACCCCAAGTCGGTGCTCTCCGAGGTCGAACGGCTCGCGGACGAGCTCGAGGCGCACCTGGCCTACGAGGAGGAGCAGCTGATCCCGCTCCTCGACGGCGCGGCCTGACCCGGCCCGGCGACCGGCGGCCGGGGCGGGCCGCCCCGCCGGTCGCCGGCCGGGTCACAGGCCGTGCCGGCGGTCGCCGGGCACGGGCTGGGCGACCTCCCGCCCGGCCTCCGCGGAGGAGGCGGCGCGGCGGGCGGCGACGGCCCGGCGGGTGGCCTCGGCGATCAGGTCGGCGTTGATCGCCGCCCCGGCGCGCACCCCGGCGGCGGCGGCCGCGATGACCGTGTCGGTCAGGGTGGTGACGTTGCCGGCCACCCATACCCCGGGCACCCGTGTCGCCCCGGAGGGGTCGGCGTCGATGCGGTCGCCGACGACGTGCCCGGCCATCTCCGCGGCGACGGGTTCGAGGCCCAGGCCGGCCAGGACGCCGCCGCGGGCGGCCAGCCGGGCGGTGGTGACCACCGCCCGGCACGGGACCGTCCGGCCGTCGGCCAGGGTCACGCCGGTGAGCCGGTCGCCGGTCACCGCCAGCCCGGTCACCTTCCCGTCCACCACGGTGACGTCCCGGGCGGCCAGCTGCTCGTACTCCTCGGCGGTGAACGCGGGCGCGGTGTGCTGGAACAGGGTCACGTCCCCGCTCCACTGCCGCCACATCAGCGCCTGGTGGACCGCGAGCGGCCCGACGGCCACGACGCCGATCGCCTGGTCGCGCACCTCCCAGCCGTGGCAGTACGGGCAGTGCAGCACCTCTCGCCCCCACCGCTCGGCCAGGCCGGGCACGTCCGGCAGCTCGTCGACCAGGCCGGTGGTCACCAGCAGCCGGTCGGCCACGACCGAGGACCCGTCGTCCAGGCCGACCCGGAAGCCGCCGTCCGCCAGGCGCTCGGCGGTCACGGCGGTCCCTTCGGCGATCTCGCCGCCGTAACCGGCCACCTCCCGGCGGCCCGCGGCCAGCAGCTCCGCGGGCGGCAGGCCCTCACGCCCCAGGTAGGTGTGGACGCCCTCCGCCGGGGCGTTGCGCGGGCTGCCGGAGTCGACGACCAGCACCGACCTGCGTGCCCTGGCCAGGGTCAGCGCCCCGCTCAGCCCGGCGGCCCCGCCGCCCACCACCACGACCTCGTAGCGCCGCCCGCCGCGGGCGGCGGCGCCCTCGACCCGTTCTGTTCTCTCGTTCATGGCAAGCACCTCCGTTCACCGGAGAGCATCCGCCCGCCCGCCACGTTCCGGCAAACTTTGTTGCCACTATGGCAAAAAGATCGACCGGCCGGTCGCCTGCGGGCCCGGCCGGACCCGCAGACGACCGGGGACGTCAGGGGCTCGTGAGGACGACGAGCCGCTGGGTCGCCCGGGTCATCGCGACATAGCGGTCGACGGCTCCTTCGACGCCCTCGCCGAACTCCTCCGGGTCGACGAGGACGACCAGGTCGAACTCGAGCCCCTTCGCCAGCTCCGGGGTCAGCGACCGGACGCGGGACGTCTCCCGGAACCCGGGGTCGCCGATGACGCAGGCGGTCCCGTCGGCATGCGCGGCGAGCCAGGCGTCAAGGACCGGCCTCAGCTCCGCAGCGGAGCCGTACGCGACGGGGACGCCGCCGCTGCGGATGGAGGTCGGCACGTTGGCGTCCGGGAGCGCGGCCCGGATGACCGGCTCGGCCTCCGCCATGATCTCCTCCGGCGTCCGGTAGTTGATGTTCAGGGAGGCCAGGTCGATCCGGTCGAACCCGACCCGCTCCAGCCGTTCCCGCCACGACTCGGTGAATCCGCGCCTGGCCTGGGCGCGGTCCCCGACGATGGTGAAGCTCCGGGACGGGCAGCGCAGCAGCAGCATCTGCCACTCCGCGTCCGTCAGTTCCTGGGCCTCGTCCACGACGATGTGCGCGAACGGGCCGGCGAGCCGGTCCGGTTCGGTGCCGGGCAGCTCGGTCTCGTCGACCAGGGCGTCCTTCATGTCCTGCCCGCGCAGCATCGACATCACGAGCATCTCGGAGTCGTCGGCCTCGATCAGGTCGTCGACGACCCGCGCCATGTGCTCGCGCCGGGCGGCGACGGAGGCCTCCCGGCGCCGCCTGCGCCGCCACGCCTCCGGGTCGCCGAGCCGCTGCCGCGCCGCGTCCAGGAGCGGCAGGTCGGACACCGTCCAGGCCTGGGCGTCCGCGCGCTGCAGCTTGCGGACCTGGCCGGGATCGAGCCAGGGCGCGCACATCCTCAGGTAGGCGGGCACCGACCACAGGTCCCCGACCAGGTCGGCCGCCTCGATCAGCGGCCACGCGCGGTTGAAGACCGCCAGCAGCTCCCGGTGGCGCAGCAGCGACCTGCGGAGCAGGTCGGCCGGGACGTCGTCGTCGTGCTTGTCCGCCAGGATCGTGAGCAGCTCCTCCCAGATCCGGTCGCGCGCCTCGTTGTGCGGGGTGCCGGGTTCCGGCGCCTCGAACGCCTCCGCCCAGTCGGCGGCGCTCAGCCGGACGTCGGCCCAGTGGGTCGTGACCGTCATCGCCTCGGTGGGCGGGTTCTCGTAGAACCTGACGGCCGGCTCGATCGCCTTGACCATGTCCGCGGACGACTTCAGGCGGGCCGCCTCCGGGTCGGCCTCGACCGCCGCCGCGGCCCCCTCGGGGACGAGGTCCCGCAGGGTGCAGGTCTGCACGCCCTCCTCCCCGAGGCTGGGCAGGACGTCGGAGACGTAGGCCAGGTAGGGCCGGTGCGGGCCGACGAACAGCACGCCGCCCCGGCGGTGCCCCAGGCGGGGGTCGGAGTAGAGGAGGTAGGCGGAGCGGTGCAGCGCGACGACGGTCTTGCCCGTGCCGGGGCCGCCGTCGACGACCAGGGCGCCGCGGGAGCCCGCGCGGATGACGGCGTCCTGGTCGGCCTGGATGGTGGAGAGCACGTCCCGCATCCGTGCCGACCGGTCACCGCCCAGGCTGGCGATGAAGGCGGACTGGTCGTCGAGCGCGGCGTGCCCTTCGAACCCGTCCGAGGTGAACACCTCGTCCCAGTAGTCACTGATCCGGCCGCGGGTCCAGCGGTACCTGCGGCGGCTCGCCAGCCCCATCGGGTCGGCGTGGGTGGCTCCGAAGAACGGCTCGGCCGCGGGCGAGCGCCAGTCGACCAGCAGCCGCCGGCCCGCGCTGTCGGTGAGGCCGAGCCGCCCGACGTAGACGGGCTCGGGGTCGTCCGCGCCGACCATGCGCCCGAGGCACAGGTCCAGGCCGAAGCGGCGCAGCGTGCGCAGGCGGGCGGTCAGCCGGTGGATCTCCATGTCCCGGTCCACCGCCTGCCGGCCGCCTCTGCCGGGCGCCCTGCGCTCGGCGGCGAGGCGGTCGGACAACTCGGCGATCGACTGCTCCAGGCTCTCCGCGACGGCCGCGAAGTGCCGCTCGTCGCCGGCGACGAGCGCCGGATCGGCCTTGGCGGACAGATGGCCGGGAAGGTCGAACACGCCGGTGGCCGGAGGGCTCGCGGCATCGCCCCGCCTCGGGGCCGCCCCCGCCGGTCCGGCGCCCCCGCGTCCATGTGCCGACTGCGGAACACGCACTTCGTACCCCCGTTTTCTCGCAGGTCCTGGCATCGGCCGCCCATTCTGCGGCATGCCCGGGGCCTTGCCGCAAGCCCCCGGGTGCGCTATAGGTTGAGAGTGGAAAGGAGTGAACACTCCCCTTTCCCCTCATCGTCCGCCCCGGGCGGACGGTCCCCTCCCGAAGCCGCGGAGTCCCCTCGCAATCGCGAAGCCGCGGAGTCCTCTCGCGAAGCCGCGGCGCGCCGTTCCGGCCCGCCGCCGCAGACCCGGAGGACCACCGAATCCCACCCTCCGTGCCGGTCCGCGCACCGTGTGTCCACCGCGACGCCGTCAATCCCTCATGTCGAGGCGCGGACGTGCCGATGGGAGTTCGCATTTCCGGCAGGCACAGCGGTGAGAGGAGGCGGCGGCGATGGGGGAGCCGTTCCGGGCCCTGCTCTTCATGCTGTCGGCGGTGGTGGCGTTCGTCGTGGCCGCGGTCGGCTGGCGGCGCAGGCGCGTGACACCGGCGGTGGGCACCCTGGCGGTCGTCGCCGCGGGCATCGGCGTGTGGTCCACGGCGGACGGCCTGCTGGTGCTCAACGAGGACCTCGAAGCCCTCCAGTCGCTGCTGATCATCAAGTTCGCCGCCGTCTGCGCCATGCCCGCGGGTTTCCACTGCCTGTCGCTGGCCGTGGTCGACCGCGCCTGGCGGCTGTCGCGCCGTACGGCCCTGTGGCTGGCGGTCGAGCCCGCGCTCGTCCTCGCCGCGCTCCTGACCAACCCCTGGCACCACTGGTTCATCGCCGTCCTGGACCCCACCGGCCTGGGGGTCGACACCGGAACCGGCGTCGGCCCGCTGTTCTGGGCGCACACCGCCTACAGCTACGCCCTGCTCGCCACCGGCGTCGGCCGCCTGTTCGGAGCCTGGCTGCGCGGCTCCCGCCTCCATCGCGGCCTGTACGGCTCCACCCTGCTGGCCACCGTCCCTCCCCTCCTGCTCAACGTGGTGAGCACGCTCGGCGTCGTCCGCGTCGACTACCTGACCCCGGTCGGGTTCTGCGTCACCACGGTCGTGGTCTACTGGTCGCTGGTCCGCCGCTCCCTGCACGAGCTCGTGGCCGTGGAGCGCACCCACGTCTTCGACATGATCAGCGACATGGTCCTGACGGCCGACCTCTCCGGCCGCATCCTCGACCTCAACCCGGCCGCCGACCGCATGCTCCGGAAGCTCGACCCCCGCCTCCCCGCCCGCCTCGCCGGCACCTCCGCCGCCGACGTCTTCGGCGCGATGCCGGTCGGCGACGGCATGGAGGTGGACCACACGGTGGTGGATGCGGGGGGGTGTGGGGTGGATCTGAATGTGCGGGTCAGTGCGTTGGTGGATGCGCGGGGTCAGCGGGTGGGGTGGGCGTTCGTGGGGCGGGATGTGACGGCGTTGAACGCGCAGCGGCGGGCGTTGGTGGAGGCGAATGCGCGTCTTCAGGAGCAGGTGGTGATGATCGAGGCGTTGCGGGCGGATCTGGCCGAGCAGGCGGTGCGGGATGCGTTGACGGGGTTGCACAACCGGCGGTTTCTGATGGAGGCGCTGGGGCGGGAGATGCGGTTGGCGGTGGCGTCGGGGGAGGCGTTGAGTGTGGCGTTGCTGGACATCGATCATTTCAAGCTGATCAATGATCGTTATGGTCATGGTGCGGGTGATCAGGTGCTGGTGCGGTTCGCGAAGTTGGTGGGGGGGCGGATCCGGGCGGGTGATGTGGTGGCGCGGTACGGGGGGGAGGAGTTCGTGATCGTGTTGCCGGGGGCGTCGGGGGAGCAGGCGTTGGAGCGGGTGGAGGAGATCCGGGTGTGGGTGGCGGCGGGGCGGGTGCCGGCGGGGGGTCATACGTTGTCGGTGTCGTTCAGTGCGGGGGTGGCGGCGTTGTCGGGGGGGATGGATGCGGGGGAGTTGCTGCATGCGGCGGATGAGGCGTTGTACGCGGCCAAGCGGGCGGGTCGTAATCGGGTGATGCTGGCCGGGACCCCCGCGGCCCCCGGTGATCCCGGGGCCTTGACCGGGGTGGTCGTGAACGGGGCGGCGGTTGTCGGGTCGGGGAACGCGGCGGCGGAGACGGCCGCGGCCTGAGCGTCCGGCGGTACCGCCTGACCGTCCTGCCCGGCTTCCCCGACCACCGTGACCACGACCGGGCCGCGTCAGTCCAGGCAGAACTCGTTGCCCTCGGGGTCGGTCATCACGATGAAGCCGGCGCTCATCGGAGGAGCGGGCTCGAAGCGGCGCACCCGCTTCGCCCCCAGCGCGACGAGCCGGTCGCACTCGGTCTCCAGCGCCGCCATCCGCTCCTCTCCCTGCAGCCCGGGAGCCGCACGGACGTCGAGGTGGACGCGGTTCTTGCCGGCCTTGTCCTCCGGCACCCGCTGGAAGAACAGCCGCGGGCCGTGCCCGTCCGGGTCCTCGATGGCCGACGCCGAGTTGTGCTGCTCCTCCGGCACGCCGGCCCGCGCGAGGAAGTCGTCCCACGCGGCCAGCGGGTCGGCGCCCTCCGGCAGCTCGACCCCGGGCGGGCCGGGGTGCACGTAGCCCAGCGCGTCGCGCCAGAAGGACGACAGCGCCCGCGGGTCGTGGGCGTCGAAGGTGACCTGGATGTGGCGGCTCATCGTGTTGCTCCGTCCGTGGCGGGTCTCGTGTGCGGTCAGGCGGCGGCGTCCGGTTCAAGCCGGTTCAAGCCGGTTCAAGCCGGGTCCGTCCGCGTCCGTGACGTCATCCTGACACGCCTGGCGGACAGAATCGGTCCGCTATCTCTGGCAAAGTGGATCACATGGACGCGACGGGCGATGAGGGGCGGGGCACGACGGAGCGGGTGCTCACCCTGCTCGGACTGCTGCAGCAGCGCCGGCTCTGGACCGGCCCCGAGCTCGCCGACCGGCTCGGGGTCACGCCGCGCACGGTACGGCGCGACGTCGAGCGGCTGCGCACGCTCGGCTACCGGGTCCAGGCCGGCCAGGGGGTCGGCGGCGGCTACCGGCTCGGCCCGGGACAGGACCTGCCGCCGCTGCTCCTCGACGACGAGGAGGCGATCGCCACCGTGCTCTCACTGCTCGCCGGTGCGGGCGACACGGGAGGCGCGGTCGCCGGCTCCGGAGACGCCGCGCTCCGCGCGCTGACCAAGCTCGACCAGGTGCTGCCCGCCCGGCTCCGGCAAGAGGTGCGCGCGCTCTCCGGCGCGGTGGAGTCCTTCGGCGGAGGCCGTACGCCCGTCGACCCCCAGGTGCTCATGACGCTGGCCGGAGCCTGCCGTGACCAGGTCGAGGCCGGTTTCGGCTACCCGTCGGGGAGCGAGGTGCTGCCGCGGCGGGTCGAGCCCCACCGCCTGGTCGCCTCCGACCGGCGCTGGTACCTCCTCGCCTACGACCTCGACCGCGACGGCTGGCGCAGCTTCCGCGTCGACCGGATGACCGAGGTGTCCGCCCGGACCTGGCGCTTCCGCCCGCGGGCGGCGCCCGACGCGGCGGCGTACGTGCAGGAGGGTGTAGCGAGCCGGGTCTACCCGCACCGGGCGCGCTTCCTCGTGCACGCGCCGGCCGACGCGGTGCGCGCGCAGGTCCCGGCGTCGGCGGCCGTCGTGCGACGGCGGGGGAGCGGGCGGTGCGAGGTGCTCAGCGGCGGCGGCAGCCTCGACTCCGTGCTCATGCACGTGCTCGCGCTGGGGCACGACTTCGAGGTGATCGAGCCTCCGGAGCTCCGGAGGCGCTGCCGCGTGCTGGCGCAGAAGCTGCTGTCGGCCGGCGCGGCGGCCCCGCCGGAGCCGGATACGGAGGAGCCGGGCGCGCAGGAGCCGTGAGCCGCGGCACCGCCGGCGGAACGACCGCGGGGCGCGGGCGCACCCGAAGGTGCTCCCGCGCCCCGCATCCCTGAAGGGGCCGCCCCCCGCAGGCCGTACGGCTCGCCGCCTCAGGCCGAGCGCGCCATCCGCGCCTCGTCGGCGTGCTGCGCCGGGACCGGCACGGTCGTGTCGGCCGCGCGCCGCGCGTCGAGGGCCAGCATCAGCCGGTCCTCCAGCTTGAACGTGCCGACGATCAGGTGCCGGTAGGCGCCCGCGAGGGTGTCCGGCGGCGGCTCGAAGGCCTCGTCGTCGAGCTCGATGACCTCGCCGATGCGATCCACGAGCAGGCTCACCCACTCGTCGTCCACCGAGACGATGACGTTCATCGCCGGGACGCTCAGGTCCCGGGGCGGCAGGCCGAGCTGGACCCGCAGGTCCACCGCGTCGATGACCTGACCGCGCAGGTTGAACAGCCCGCCGACCGAGGTCGGGGCGAGCGGGACACGGGTGTACTCGTGGAAGCGCAGGACCTCCTGCACCTGGGCCACGTCGACCCCGAAGAGCTGATCGGCCACCTCGAAAGTGGCGTACTGGCGACTGGGCATCTCAGGCTCCCACCATGGATTCGGACATCTCCGCGTAGAACCGGGGGTCGGCGGCGAGGATCGCGCGCCGCACGTCGAGCAGTTCGGTGACCCGCTGCTGGATCACCGCAGAGCCGGTCAGGCCGTCGTCGTCGAGGTCGCTGCGCGACTCGATGTGGTCCTCGACGATGTCGACGATCTGCTGGACGACCAGGGCGACGCTCCGCCCCCGCTCGGTGTAGACCACCGCGGGCACGGTCTCGCCCTCCTCCACGTCGTAGCAGCCCAGCAGCGAGGCCAGGCGGATGACCGGCAGGATGTGGTCGCGGTACTGGACCACCTCCCGGCTGCCGACCCGCTCGATCCGCTGCACCGGGAACTCCTCCAGGCGGGTGACCATGTCGAGCGGGATCGCCACCCGGCGCTCCCCGATGCCGGCGATGAGCAGGCGCTCGATGTGGCTGTCGCGGGGACGGGAGTCGGCCTGGTCGACCTGGGCGCGCTCGACGGCCTCGGCGGCCAGGTGCGCCCGGCGGGCCAGCGACGGGATGTCGAGGATCAGCGCGACCTTGCCGTCGCCGACGATGGTGGACCCGGCGTAGACGCCGACGTCCTTCATCCGCCCGCTCAGCGGCTTGACCACGATCTCCTCGGTGTTCAGGACCCGGTCGACGACCAGGCCGAAGCGCCGGCCGTCGGCCTGCAGCACCGCGATGTAGACGTCGCGGTCGCTGTTGCGGACCGGCAGGCCCAGCGTCTCGTCCAGGCGCACCAGCGGCAGGAGCTTGCCCCGCAGCCGGTAGACCGGCGCACCCGACACGTGCTCGATCGTCTGGCCGGACTGGCCGTCCACGAACACCAGCTCGTCCACGCCCACCTGCGGGATGGCGTAGCGCTCGGCGCCGCACTCCACGGTCAGGGCCTGGATGATCGCCAGCGTCAGCGGGATGGTCAGCCGCCACGTGGTGCCGGCCCCCAGCGTCGAGTCGACGTCGACGGCGCCGCCGATCTGCTCGATGTTGGTCTTCACCACGTCCATGCCGACACCGCGGCCGGAGACGTTGGTGACCTTCTTGGCGGTGGAGAAACCGGGCCGGAAGACCAGCGCGATGATCTCGCGCGAGTCCATCCGGGAGAGCTGGTCGCGGGTGACGACGCCGCGGTCCAGCGCGGTCTGCGCCACCCGGTCGACGTCGATGCCCGCGCCGTCGTCCTTGATCTCCACCACGACGTGACCGCCCTCGTGGGCGGCGCGCAGCGTCAGCGTGCCCTGCGGGTCCTTGCCCTTGGCCACGCGCTCGGCGGAGGTCTCGATGCCGTGGTCGACCGCGTTGCGCACCAGGTGCGTCAGCGGGTCCTTGACGGCCTCCAGGAGGCTGCGGTCGAGCTCGGTCTCCTTGCCCTCCATCGCCAGCTTGACCTGCTTGCCCATGGCGCCGCTGAGGTCGCGCACGACGCGCGGCAGCTTGGACCAGATGTGGTCGATGGGCTGCATGCGCGTCTTCATGACGCTCTCCTGCAGCTCACTGGTGATCAGGTTCAGCCGCTGGGTGGTGCGCACCAGGGCCGGGTCGGAGATCTCGCTGACGCCGCGCACGATCTGGTTGCGGGTCAGCACCAGCTCGCCGACCAGCCGCATCAGGGTGTCGAGCAGGTCGACGTCCACGCGGATGGAGCTGTCGGCGATGCTGCGCTTGTTGTTCTGGCCGGTGGGCTCGTCGGGGGCCTGGCCCTTGGCCGCGCGGACCGGTACGGCCTCGACGGCCTCCACGGTCTCGGCGGCGGGGGCTTCGGCCGCCTCCGCCTTCTCGGGCGCCTGCGCCGGCGCGGCGGGCTCGGCGGACTCCACGACTTCGGCGGCCTCGGCGGGCTGCGGGCCGGCCTTGGGCGCCGGAGCGGCGGCCTGGGCCGGCTTGGGCGCGGCCGGGTCCTCGATGCACGCCGCCACCATGGCGATGACCGGCTCGACGTCGACGTCGCCCTCACCGCCGTTCTCCTCGATCGAGCCGAGCAGGGTGCGCACGGTGTCCACCATGGCCAGCAGCGCGTCCGCGCTGGCGGGGTTCATCCGCTGGGCCCCGTCCCGGAGCCGGGACAGCAGTGACTCGCCCGCGTGGGTGAGCGTCTCCAGGCGGTGGAACGCCAGGAACCCGCTTGTGCCCTTAATAGTGTGGATAGTCCGGAAAATGCTGGAGAGCATCTCCCTGGAGCCCGGGTCCTGCTCCAGAGCCACCAGGTCCCGGTCCAGCTGATCCAGGTTCTCGTGACTCTCGACCAGGAACTCCTGGATGATGTCGCCCAACTCGTCCACGACGTTCCTCTCCCTCTCTCATACGCAGCCCTTCCATCGGCCTCCGCCGACGCCACCTGAGGAAGACCGGGAACCGGAACCGCCTTGTCCGCCACCTTTTCCGGGTTTCCCTCAGGACGCCGGCCGGGATGCCGATGCGGGGTCATCGAGCCTCTCGCTCGAGCCCGCGACGGCCGCTCCGGCGGCCGCCGCCCGCAGCGGCAGGGACGCCGCACGCGGGGGAGCTCCCGGGTGCCACGGAAGGGACACAGGATGCGCCGCAACGGCGATCGATCGCACCGGCGTGCCCGCGCGACGACCCCCACCGGTCCGCCGGCCCGCGCACTGCCGTACGGCACGGCCCCGAGCGCCGGAGCCGTCACCGCCCCGCGCCCGGCCTTCCGCCCGGCCGCCCGTCACCCCGCCCGCCCCGGTCCCGGTCCCGGCCCGCGGAGCGTCCGGATTCCAGGCCACGGCCTGCGACCTTCGACGCACCGCCCCTGAAGCGTGCCCGGTGCCCGTGGCGATGCCCCGCCGCAGGCACCGGGCGCAACCAATCCGCGCCCGCAGCGCAACCGGGAACGTGACCCGGATCACAGTCAATGGCACTAGATTGAAGCGTCGACGGAGAGCCATCCGACGCCAGGCGGATGAGGAGATGACGACCTGATGACCATCGAGCTGAACAACACCGTCCGAGCCGAGGCTCTGGCCCTCGCGCCGGTGTCCGCCTCCGTCCTGCTGGACCGCGCGGACGCGGACGCCGTGATCTCCCAGGCGATCGTCCTGCACGGCGGCGAGGAGGGCTGCGCCGCGGCGCTGGCCCAGGAGTTCGGGGAGCACCCGGAGCTGGCGGTCCAGCGGATGCGCTGGGCCAGCTCCATCGTGGGCCGGCTCTACGGCTGATCGCCTCTCGTTGTGCGACCCTTCCGAATTTACAATGTAAAGACGTGAGGGTCGCACAACCGTTTTCCCCGCCCGGCCGGGGAGCTCAGACGGCGCAGGTGAACCAGACGGTCTTGCCGCCGGCGACCCGGGTCGAGCCCCAGCGCTCGGCCAGCCCCGCCACGACGTGCAGGCCCCTGCCGGACTCGTCGAGGTCGCCCGGGGAGCGCAGCACCGGGAGCCGGTGGTCGTCGTCGCCCACCTCGAACAGCACGACGTCGGTCAGCACCAGGCGCACCGAGACGAGCCGGGTGGCGTGCCGGCAGGCGTTGGCGACCAGCTCGCCCGCCGCCGCCTCCACCCGCCCGCTGAGCCGTTCCAGCCCCCACTCGCGCAGGGTCCGCCGGACCAGCGCCCGGACCTGGCCCGGCGTCCGGTTGTGCGGTTCCAGGAACCAGCCCGCGACGTGCTCGCTGGGGATGCCCCGGAACCGCGCCATGAGCAGGGTGACGTCGTCCTCGGTCCCGGCGGCCTGGGCCATCAGGGCGTCGCACGTCTTCTCCAGCGGGCCGTCCGCGGCGGCGGCCGTGGCGCGCAGCCGCTCCAGGCGGTCGCCGATGTCGCCGCCGCGGCACTCGACCAGCCCGTCGGTGTAGAGCACGAGCGTGCAGCCGTCCTCCGCCGCGATCTCCGTGGTCTCGATCGGGGGCCGGCCCAGGCCGATCGGCAGCCCGGTGGACGGGCCCGGGTCGAGCAGCTCCGCGGTGCCGTCCCGGCGCACCAGGACGGGGGGCAGGTGGCCGGCGCTCGCGATGGAGCAGCGCCGCACGACGGGGTCGTAGACCGCGTAGAGGCAGGTCGTGATGGAGTCGTCGGCCAGGCGCCTGGCGATGTCGTCCAGCGAGCGCAGCACCTGGTCGGGCGGGAGCTCCAGGGCGGCGAGGGTCTGCACCGAGGTGCGCAGCTGAGCCATGATCGCCGCGGCCTCCAGGCCGTGGCCCATGACGTCGCCGACGACCAGGGCGACCCGGCAGCCCGAGAGCGGGATGACGTCGAACCAGTCGCCGCCGACCAGCATCCGCTGGTCTCCGGGCCGGTAGCGGTGGGCGAGGTCCACGCCGGGCAGCGGGGGAGGGGGCACGGGCCGCAGGCTCTGCCGTACGACCTCGGTGACGGCCTCGTGGGCGAGCTCCACGTGGGCGTGGTGGACGGTCAGCGCGGCGACGGCGGCGAGCTGACCGGCGACCAGGGCGTCGGCGCCGTCGAACGGCGGCCGGGCGGGGCCGCGGGTCAGCACCGCACCGCCCACCCGCCGTCCTCGGGCCTCCAGGGGTACGGCCAGCGCGTGCGTGCCGGGCCCGGTGTTCCGCCCGCCGTCCTGGTCGCCGGTCCGTGTGCCGGGGGAGGGACCGGCGACGACCGCCGCGAGGTGCGCGGCCGGGTCCGGGGTGCCGGGGGCGCCGGTGGACAGGGCGGCCGCCCGGTGGTGGCCGCCGGGCGGGCGGCAGGCGGGTCCGGGCGGGTCCGCCAGGTGCACCAGGGCGGCGTCGGCCAGGTGCGGCACGAGCTCCGCGCAGAGCCGCCGGGCGGCCGCGGCGGGGTCGTCCGCCTCGGCCAGGCGTGCGGTGGCCCGGTGCAGGAACACCAGGGCCGGTGGTACGGCGGGCGGGATCGGGGGGCGTTCCGGCGCCGGTTCAGCCGCCACGGCGCCGGCAGTTGAGGAAGAGCTGGACTTCGGGCGGGGCCTGCGTGGTGGCGGGGGCGTAGGAGATGGTGTCGGTGCCGAGGACCTCGAAGCCGGCGTCCTCGACGACGGCGCGCAGGTCGTCGCGGAGGTATCCGGTGACGCGCACGGGGGCGCCGAGGAACTGGAAGCCCACGTCGTCCATGTCGATCTCGACCATGGACAGGGAGAGCAGCCCGCCGGGGACCAGCAGGCCGTGCAGGCGGCGCAGGGCCGTCGCGATGTCGCGGCGCGGCAGCATGAGCAGGGAGAAGAAGGCGACGGCGGCGTCGAAGGAGCCGGTCCCGCCGCCCGGGTCGTCGCGGAGGGCGCCGTCGGAGTCCAGCAGGTCGGCCTCGAGGAACCGGGCCCCGGGCACGTTCTTGCGGGCCAGGTCGAGCATGACGGGTGAGATGTCGATCCCGGTGACGGCCATCCCGGCGTCGGCCAGCTGCCGGGCGGTGGGCAGCCCGGTCCCGCAGCCGGCGTCCAGGACGCGGGATCCGGGCGGCAGCCTGCGCAGCAGCCAGGCTCCGGCCCGCTCCTGTCCCTCCTTGTGCGGGAAGGCCTCGTCGTAGCGTTCTCCGATGCGGTCGAACGCCGCGGCCTGCAGCGCGCGGTACTCCTCCCGTCCCGGCTCCGGCGGGGCGCTCCCCGGGGTGGATGCGGAATCTGACTCGGCCATTTTCCCGCCTCGTTCGTCTCGGAGTCCTCTGGACCCAAAGACATAGTGGATCTTGGTTGCCGAGTCAACATATTCTCCCGTAAATGGCCGATTCAGGCCTTTGTCCGGTCAACGGGGTTCGCACTCCGGTGCGGTCCGCCCGCGGAGCGCACCGGGAGGCAGGAGGAGGTCGCGCCGGGTGCGGGGGCGGACGGGCCGCGCCGGGAGGGTGCGCCCGCCGCGGTGCCGGGTCGCCCGCGCCCGGTCGTCCGGCTGCTCCGTGCACTGATGCCATATCTGGACATTTACGATGATGGAGCCTTTACAAGGTAGATTTACACCGTTCGGGATAAGCGGTGCGTCACGAGACCGAAGCTCCGATCGCCGCGTCGGCCGCCGGAACCGGAGGGCCCCAGCCGCGGCGGAGCCGGTCGGTGCCGGGCCGGGAGGCCCGTGAGGGGGCCTGCCGGGGGACGGAGGCCTTCCGGCGCTCCCGGGAGGCGGCGGCGACGGCCTCCAGCCGGGCCCGCAGCGGCCCGATCAGCTCCGCGGGCGGGTCCACGCGCCGGGCCTCCAGCCGGGCCCGCTCCTCGGCCCTGGCGGCCTGCTCGGCCCGGCGCCGACGGTCGGCCCTGGCGATGACCTGGGACGGCAGCGGCGCGGCGAGCCGGCCGGTCTCCTTGTCGAACCAGGTCGAGACCCGGTGGCGGACCCAGCCGACGAGGTTGCGCGGCGGGTCGGTGTTGATCCACGGCCGCCCGTCCGGCCGGTGGTTGATCACGTACTTGGCGTCGGCGAGGGTCGCTCCGGCGGCGAAGAGGGGGCGCAGCAGCGACCGCAGGTATTTCGCCGACAGGCCGCGCAGCGTCTGGTCCTCGTAGCGCAGCCGCTCGCAGGCATCGAGTCTGTCCGATTTTCTCCCCGGCGTGACGGTGTTCGACCAGAGCCGCTCGGGTTTCGTGGCCGGAGGGCTTGCGCTCGGCCGTCGCGGTCGTGTATCACGCGCGTCGCGCGCGCTTAGGGGTTCACTTGCTCGCGGTGAAAAACCTGAAACCCGGGGGGTGCAATTTTCGCGCACAGCCAGCGTTTCCACAGGCCAGGGGGCCTCTTTCCACTCCTCCTGGGACATGGCGGGGAAGGGCTCGCGGATCATGGGCTGGGGCTCGGGCTCGCGGATCAGCTCCGCCACCTGCTCGTCGTCGAGCCCGAGGGTCCGCAGTGCGTCGATGGGGATGGTGAGGAGGTATTCGGCGGCGAGGTTGCCGAGGCCGTCGTCGAGCAGGCCCCGGAAGGTGCCGGACCGGTAGCGCGGGGTCGAGCCCTCGGTGATCTGCAGCAGGTAGCCGCGCTCCTTGGCCCAGGCCAGCCTTCCGGCGAAGGTGCGGCGGCAGACGCCGGCGTCGTTGGCCATGACGCTCCAGGTGCCGCCGCGCTTGGGCGAGGTGATCATGTGTCCGTCGATGCGGACGGCGAGGGCCCGCATCGTGGCGTTGGTGTTGCGCCACCAGTCCGTGCGGCGCTGGGCCTCCTGGGGGTCGGCCGCGACGGCGGCGAGCCAGAGGTCGACGGAGGGCGCGACGATCAGGTCGCCGCCGACGATGTTCAGCATCCGGCGGACACGCCGGGGAGTGTTTTTGCCAATGGGGGACATAGAAAAGCGAAACCGTATATTCTGGGGGACGGGTCGAGATCGGGACACGCGGAGACGACAGTTTCCGGGCGTCACTGGCCGACCCGGGGACTCATCGTCTATGGTGGTCTCCAGGTGTAAAGACCCAGACGACATACAGAATCGAGCTCGGAACGCAAGGGCGCGATCCAGAACCGTCTACGGCGGTCCAGGGCCGACGCCGGTGCGAAACGATTTCGAACCTGGTCATCTGGTGTGTGTATTGGGGAAGTCCCTCGCGTACGGTTTCTGAGGCCTGGTAGCGCGGGGGCTTCCGCATTTATGGGCCGCTGTCGATCAGCGGTCGTAGATTAACCCTTCAGGGTCTCCCTCCGTGTGCAAACGGTAAAGTTCACGCCGCTGCGTGCTGCCGTCCCTCGATGAGTGGGAGCGGCTCCTGAGCCACCGGTCGCGGAGGCGGGGCCAGAACGTAGTCATGCTCACGTGCGAGCACCGTGACGATGTACTCGTTCACAGAACATCCGCGCTGCTGGGCGGAGGCTTTGATGTCTCCGAGCAGGTCTACGGGCACCCGCAAGGGGTGCTGCTTCACAGGTCCCCACTTCGGATCAGGTCCGCGTTTGCTTCCACTCATGACTGCAGTTATATCGAATTGGCGAATCTCCGATGGAGCAGTTCCCCCGGCGCGTCGCGAAAAAGATTCGATGTTCTCCGGCCTGGGTCCCGAGTGCTCGCATCAAAGGTGAATCGCATACCTTTTAGCGATTTTATCCATACGTCCCGTTGTGCGCTTCCCGGTCTGGAGGGCGCACCGGGCGCGGGCGGGCTCGTGCCGGGGCGGCGGCCGTTCCCGTCCGCCGCCCCGGCGTTCGCGGAAGGCCTCCGCCCCCTTCTCCGCGGGCGCGGGCGGGCGCCCGCGGCGGATCCGGGAAATCGCGGCCGCCGGGCGGGAGAAAGGCGGTCATCGGCCGTTCCCGGACGGATCTGAGGGCTTCTCGAGGGCGGCAACCGTTCTGCACCTTGCGTGCACTTTGTGTGCTACATCCGGACGGCTTACTGGAGGGAGTCGACCGGACGACGGTCGCAACGGCCTGAAAACCCGAGCACCGCCCTCCGGCCGAGGGATGACCTGCACCCTGACGAAGGATCTTCTCTTCCCATGACTGCCACCACCGCCCGCACCCGCACCTTCACCGCCGCCCTCGGCCTGGCCCTGGCCGCCGGGACCGCCCTGACCACCGGTACGGCCCACGCCGACACCGCGCCGCAGGCCCCGGCCCCCGCGCAGGCCCCCGCGCAGGCCGCGGTGAAGGCCGCCGCCGCGGCTCCGGCGCAGCCCCGGGCCGCGAAGCCGCAGGTGACGGCGGACGACCTGCTGAAGGTCGCCCGGACGCAGGTCGGCGTGGAGGAGAACTCCGACGGCGGCGGCACCAAGTTCCACAAGTGGTACATGAAGTCCCAGCGGGCGCAGGAGACCGTCGAGCGCGACGGCGGCAGCGTCAAGGCCTACTCCGACGCCCCCTGGTGCGCGATGTTCGTCTCCTGGGTCGGCGAGCAGACCGGCATGCGGCCCACCGTCGGCTGGGACGCCTACACCGTCACCTACGCCGAGTGGTTCGAGGCCAACGGCAAGTGGGGCAAGAAGGCCACTCCGGGCGCGGTCGTCTTCTTCGACTGGGAGCAGGGCGACGACCTGTCCGGCATCGACCACGTCGGCCTGGTCAAGAAGGACAACGGCGACGGCACCATCTCCACCGTCGAGGGCAACACCGGCAACGGCAAGGTCGAGGAGCGCGTCCGGCCCAAGTCCCAGGTCGCGGGCTACGGCTACCCGCAGTACGCGTCCTGACGCGGCGGCACCGCCGCGGAACCGGGCGGCGAGGCGGAACGCGGGGCTTCCCGGGACGGGGATCCGCGCGGTGCGCACAAGGGGGAGGGGACACGGCACACGCCGTGTCCCCTCCCCCTTTTCCCGCCGCCGGTGCTCACATCGCGGAGGCCGGCACGAAGGTGTAGCCGAGCTTCTTGACGCCGTCGACGGTCTCCAGCAGCCACTTGGTGCCGAGGTAGGGGTGGTAGAAGAAGCTCGCCACCCCGTCGCGCACGGCGAGGTTGGCCCGGGCGGCCTTGACCAGGTCGGCCGGGAGGACCACCGGGTGGTTGTTGAAGGACTCCGGCTCGATGTTGCCGACGTTCTCCGGGATCACCTTGGAGCCGTAGACGTCGGTGACGGTGTAGGGGAAGAACTGCCCGGCCATGTGGTCGTACTGCGGCGCCGTGCCCGACAGCGTGCCGGCGAAGTAGAGGCTGCGCTCGTAGCGGGCCTTGAACCCGGCCCGGCGGACGGCCTCGTAGTCCACGGCGGACCCGGCGTAGTGCGGGAACTCGAAGTACTGCGGCACCGGGAGCCGGGCGGCGCGGAACTCCGCCTTCATCTTCTCGATCCGGTCCGCCGCCCAGGCGGGGGAGTCCTCGGCCACGGGGCCGTCGTAGCGGACGTAGTTCTGCTCGTCGACGTGCGCGGTGTAGAACTCGAAGTCGTCGCCGCTGGTGCCGTTGTAGGGGTTGGGCGCGTCGGTGTACTGGTGGGTGTAGCCGTGGGCGATCATCGTGCCGCCGTTGGCGAGCATGTACTTGATCGCCGCGACCACCAGGGGGCGCTGCCGGAGCGCGACGGCCTTGCCCGGCTCCTTGTAGACGGTGTAGACGCCGAAGGAGTAGGGGATCTTCCGGCGCTTCAGCTCGACGGCGATCTTCATCAGCTCGGCCGGCTCGGCGTTGGGGCCGATGTCCTCCAGGCGGAGCAGGGCCCGGTGGCGCTCCTTGGTCTGCGGGGCGAGCGCGTCGAACAGCAGGTCGGAGAAGACGAGGTAGCGGTCGGAGGCGGTGGTGTAGGCGAAGGGGATCTCACCGATGTAGGTCAGCTCGCCCGAGCGGATCGCCCACGGGATCCGCGTGCCGTCCTCGCGCACGGCGGTGGCCAGCACCTTGGCCTTGGTCTCGTCGATCGAGGCGTAGTCCATGATGCCGGAGGCGTTGCGGCCGTCGCGCGACAGGTCCCTGCCCTTGTAGACGACGCCCTCGACGGTGCTGAAGTCGAACTGCGACCACATCCAGCCGTAGTCGGCGGCGAAGGTGGGGGTGGAGGCGGTGAGCTGCCAGATGTTGTTGTTCATCCAGATCACCGGGCGGTCGGCGTCGCGCACGTCGGCCAGGAACGCCTCGGGCAGCGGCTCGTCGTAGGTGGAGCCGACGTAGACCACCGCGGTGTAGGCGTCCATGGCGCCGGCGGTGTACGCCGAGACGGGCAGCGCGGCGAACGTGCCGAAGTGCCCGGTCAGGTTGGCGGTCTGGGCGGCGTACAGCTCGCCCAGCCAGCCCCACTGGCCGGTCGTGTCGTACAGCACGAGCGTGGAGCGGCCGGTGCCGGCCAGACCGCCGGTGAAGGCCTTGGCCCTGGCGGACGCGGCGGAGGCGGAGGCGGCCGGCGTCGCGAGGCCGGTGGTGAGCAGCAGCACGGCGCACAGCAGGGCCGCCAGCGCGGGCGGGACGGCCCTGCGCCGGAGGGATGAAGCGGGCATACGGGAAGACCCCCACAACGAAGCGAGATCGACGCCGCCGGGGCGTCGCATGACAGGGTGTGGGTTCGGTCTCGCCATTGGCTCCCCGGAACGGCTAGGCGGCCGAATTCCTACGTGCGCCGTCAGGCGCCGTTGAGGCCGTCCCGGATCATCGCTTACCCCGTGAACTACCGCGGCATATGCCCCTACCTGCGGGTTCTCGTTCAGAGTAACTTTCGGTCACCAATGCGGCAAATCGATCACCGCGTTCTTCACCCGGAGTGACAGGGCCGCACGGCGGCCGCGCGGTGGCCGCCGTGCGCCCGGTCCTCGGTACGGCCTACATCGCGCTCGCGGGCACGAACGTGTAGCCCAGGCTCTTGATCCCGTCGATGATCTCGCCGAGCCGCCCGGTGCCGAGGTAGGGGTGGTAGAAGAAGCTCGCCACCCCGTCGCGGACGACGAGGTTGGCCTCGGCGGCCTCGACCAGGTCGGCCGGGAGCACCGACGGGTGGTTGTTGTAGCCGGTGGGGATGAGGTTGCCGAGGTTCTCCGGGATCACCTTGGAGCCGTAGACGTCGGTGACGGTGTAGGGGAAGAACTGCCCGGCCGAGTGGTCGTACCGTACGGCGGTGCCCGACAGCGTGCCGGCGAAGTACAGGCCGCGCTCGTAGCGGGCAGTGAAGCGCGAGCGCACCGCCCGGTAGTCCTCGGCCGACCCGGCGTAGTGCGGGAACTCGAAGATCGTCGGCACCGGGAGGCCGGAGGCGCGGAACTCCGCCGCCGCGGCGTCCAGGCGGCCCTGCGCCCATTCGAAGGAGTCGCCGGCGACGGGGCCGTCGTAGACCACGTAGTCCTTCGCGTCGACGTGGGTGGCGTAGAACTCGAAGTCGTCGCCGCTGGCGCCGTTGTAGGGGTTGGCCTCGGTGCCGTACTGGTGGGTGTAGCCGTGCATGATCATCGTGCCGCCGTTGGCGAGCATGTACTTGATCGCCGCGACGACCTCGGGCCGGTCCCGCAGCCGGATCTCGACGTCCTTCTCCGGCTCCCGGTGCAGGGCGTAGACGCCGAAGGAGTAGGGGACGCCGCGCTTCTTCAGGTCGGCGGCGATCGCCATGAGGTCGGCGGGGTCGGCGGCGGGGCCGATGTCCTCCAGGCGGAGCAGGGCCCGGTGGCGCTCGGCGGTCTCCGGGGCGAGCACGTCGAACAGCAGGTCGGCGAAGGCCAGGTAGCGGCCGGCCGTCACGGTGTAGGCGAAGGGCATCTCGCCGACGTAGGTCAGGTTGCCCGAGCGCACCGCCCAGGGCAGGCGGACGCCGTCGGTCCGCACGGCGGTGGCCAGGACCTTCGCCTTGGTCTCGTCGAGCGCGGTGTAGGCCATCACGCCGGCGGTGTTGGCGGTGTCGCGGGCGAGGGTGCGGCCCTTGTAGACGACCGTGTCGATGGCGCCCTGGTCGAACGAGGACGGCGCCCAGCCGTGGTCGGCGGCGAAGGTGGGACTGGAGGCGGCCAGCTGCCAGATGTTGTTGTTCAGCCAGACCACCGGGCGCACGGCGGCGCGCACGTCGGCCAGGAACGCCTCCGGCAGCGGCTCGTCGTAGGTGGAGCCGACGTAGACCACGGCGGTGTAGGAGTCCATCGTGCCGGCGGTGTAGGACGTCACCGGCAGCGCGGTGAACGTGCCGAAGTGCCCGGTCAGGTTGGCGGCCTGGGCGGCGTACAGCTCGCCGGTCGGCGCCCACTCACCCGTCGTGTCGTACAGCACGAGCGTGGAGCGGCCGGTGCCGGCCAGACCGCCGGTGAAGCCGCCCGCCCGGGCGGTGGCCGCGGACTGCGGGGCCGAGCCGGCGGCCAGGAGCAGCCCGGCGGTCAGCGCCGCCAGCACGGTCAGGGCCAGCGCGCGGAGGCGGGAGCGGGAGCGGGGCGATGCGGTCATGTCAGTCCCGGGACGAGGCGGCGGTCGGGTGGTCCGGTCCGGCGGCCGGATGCGGCGGCACGGGCCGGGGAGCGGTGTGGAGGCGGGGGCGGGGGGCGGTCCGCGCCGGGATGCGGCCGGGTGCGGTGCCGGGGAGTACGCCGGGGGGAGCGTGCGGGGCGGAGGCGGTCCGCGCCGGGTGCGCTCCGCGTCAGGTGCGGGCGGTCTTGAGCCAGGTCTGGCGGCCGGAGAGGGCGCGTCCCACCGCCCACCAGCCGGCGGCGAACCACTGGTAGCCGTAGAGCACGAACGCGTGCCCCAGCAGCAGGGAGCGCAGCAGGCCCAGCTCGCGGTCGCGGCGCCAGTACACGTAGCCGTAGATCAGGCCGACGCCGAAGGAGAGCGCGTACCAGGCGGCGAACACGGCGGGCGAGACCACGCTCTGCCCGGCCTGCAGCGAGGCCAGCGCCAGGGCCGCGCCGGAGGCGAGGAACGCCAGCGGCAGCAGCGAGGTCAGCAGCAGGAACCACGGGCTGAGCAGGTGGTAGACCAGGTCCGGCGCGGCGGCGAACGGCGCGCGGCGGATGACCAGCGGCAGCAGCCTGCCCGCCTGCAGGTGGCCCTGGAACCAGCGCGAGCGCTGCCGTACCAGCCGCCTGGGCGACAGGACCGCCTGCTGGTGCACGGCGGTGGTGTGGCAGAACCGGTTCTGCCAGCCGGTGGCGAGCATGCGCACGCCGAGGTCGAGGTCCTCGGTCAGGCAGTCGCTCCACGGGTCGGCGCCCAGCCGGGTGAGCGCGCTCAGCCGCATGAACTGGCCGTTGCCGCCGAGGCCGACGCTGCCCAGGTGGCGGCGGCCGTTCTGGAAGACGTCGGTGTAGACGACGAACTCCATGTCCTGCAGCCGGGCCAGCAGGCCGGTGTGCCGGTTGTACATCCGCACGCCGACCTGGACCGCGCCGGTGCCGGGGTCGGCGAAGTACGGCGTGACCTCCTGTAGGGCGTCGGTGTCCAGGCGCCCGTCGGCGTCGAGCACGCACACGACGACCCGGTCGGGGTCGCGGCCGGCCAGCAGCCCGGAGTCCAGCAGGTGGGCCAGACCGGCGTTGAGGGCCGCGCCCTTGCCGCGGCGGGCGTCCGGCAGCGTGCGCTGCAGCAGCCAGATCCGGCCGTCCTCGGCCGCGGCGGCGCGGACGATGTCGGCGGTGGCGTCGGAGGAGGCGTCGTCGACGACCAGCACCGCGAGGTCGCCGGGCAGGCCGCGCAGCCGCTGCAGGCTGGCGGCGAGCACCTTCTCCTCGTCCAGGCAGGCCATCAGGAAGACGTAGAACGGCGCGGGCCCGGCGGACCCGGGGCGGCGCACGCCCCGCGACAGCACGAACATCACGCAGGTGTAGCCGAGCCCGAGCACGATGACCGCCGAGCTCAGCCAGAGCAGGGGGCTCATCGCAGCAGCTCCGCCACCTGGCTCTGGCCCTCGGCGCCGGCGGCGGCGGCGCGGCGGGCGCGGCGGTCGGCCCGCGGCAGGGCGCGGCGGCGGCGGGCGGCGTCGACGCCGCGCAGCACGGCGCCGGCGGCCAGCAGGACGGCCATGGCCAGCAGGAAGAGACCGAAGCCCGCGCCGGTGATCATCAGCAGGGTGCGGGCCACGTCCGCGGCGGGGGACAGGGCGGCGTCGGCGGCGGAGGAGCCGGAGTGCAGGGGCGGGAGGGCGACGGAGCCGGCCACGCTCATTCCGGCGCCGGTGAGCGCGAGGGCGCTGTTGGCGTACATCTCAGGCACCCCCGGCGGTCGCCCGGAGGGTGGAGGCGGAGCGCGGAGCGCACGGCGGAAGCGCGGAGCAGGCGGGCATGACAAGGACTCCCACGACGAAGAAGAACCCGGACGCCTTCGGTGGAAGGGCGTCAGATGACGGCTGGGTTCGGTCTCGCCATTGGCTCCCCGGAACGGCTAGGCGGCCGAATTCCTACGTGCGCCGTCAGGCGCCGTTGAGGCCGTCCCGGATCATCGCGTACCCGATGAATGCCGCAGGCATATGCCCCTACCTGCGGCTTCCCGGTCACACTAACTGTCCGTCACGAAAATGGCAAACCGGGCGTCAAATATATTACGTAGCGTGATACTCACACACGGTGACAAAATAGGATCTTCTTCGCATATATGGACACCGCACTCGGTTCCCCTCGGGTTCGGGAACTGCCGGGCGGCCCGCGAGCAGAATCAGAACGGCCGGGGGCGACCCGGCTTTCCGCGGACGACCGAGGCGGCGGGGCGCCATCGCCGCAGGGGCACACGGAACCAGGGCGGTCGAGCCCCGAGGGTCAGTCGGATTCCCCCAGGCGGCCCTGCACACCTGGAACCTCCCGGCTCAACGGTCCGATCGGCCCGCAGATCGGCGAAATCCCTCCGAACCGATGTTCGAAGGGCTAACATTCTGCAGTCAGATGAGCACGCACGGTCCACGCCCTGTGCGGTGCCCAGAAAAAGGCTTACCCCGGGGGGCTTGCTCGGCAGAGGCGTCCCCGGGGCACACATCACTCATGTGTAGCAGACCATGAGCGGCGCGGAAGGGAATCATTGAGCGGCACCCTTTTCCGAAAGGTCTGCGACGCAGTGTCGATCGAGCGCCTTCAACCGTTCCTGAGAACGTGCGGCGGCACGCTTGATCACGCTCTCCGCCTCTACGCATGGAACATAGAGATCTCCAGCGCCTTCCACGGTCCTCTCCACTGCCTCGAGATCGTTCTCCGCAATGCCATGGACCGGGAGTTGACGGCGCTCTTCCAGCGCTCCGACTGGTGGAACGCCCCCGAGCTCGACCTGGCGCCACACGCCCGGCGCGGTCGTGCCGACCCGGTTCTGACAGGGGATCGACGGTCTCTCCGGCGGGGGGCGTCCCTCCCGTCCGGAGAGACGGCCGCCGCCTCCCCCGGGCGGCGAGGCGGTGGGTGCCGTTCTCAGGCGGCGAGGCGGTGGGTGCCGGCGGCGGAGCCCTTGGCCTTGAGGGTCATCACGAAGGCCAGCACCTTGGCGATCGCGCCGTACATCTCGGCCGGGATCTCCTGGCCGATGTCGCAGCTCTTGTGCAGCGCGCGGGCCAGCGGGACGTCCTGGACCATCGGGATGCGGTTCTCGGCGGCGATCTCGCGGATCTTCGCCGCGATGGTGCCGGAGCCCTTGGCGACCACCCGGGGGGCGCCCTTGGCCGGGTCGTAGCGCAGCGCCACCGCGACGTGGGTGGGGTTGACCAGGACCACGTCGGCCGTGGGGACGTCGGCCATCATGCGGTTGCGGGCCATCGCCTGCTGGCGGGCGCGGATCTGCCCCTTGACGTGGGGGTCGCCCTCGGAGCGCTTGTACTCCTCCTTGACCTCCTGCTTGGTCATCCTCAGCTGCTTGCCGATGCGGCGGCGCGCCATCGCGTAGTCGGCGGCGGCCAGCGCCAGGCCGGTGGCGCCCGCGAAGCGCATCAGCGACAGGATCGCGTCGCCGGCGCTGGACAGCAGCACGCCCAGCGGCAGGGACCCGGAGGCCAGCAGGATCGGGATCAGGTCGCGGATGGCCATGTAGGCGATGCCGGTCAGCGTGGCGGTCTTCATCAGCGCCTTGACGCTCTCCCACAGCGCCTGCCCGCCGAACATCCGCTTCAGGCCCTGCAGCGGGTTGAGCTTCTTGAACTGCGGCTTGAACAGCTTGGTGGCCGGCTTCAGGCCGCCCTGGCCCGCGGCGGCGGCCAGGGTGATGACCACGGTGGCGGCCGCGATCGGCGCGACGGCCAGCATGGCGTCGCCCAGGCCGGAGATGAGGATCTGCAGCCCCAGCGCCGGGTCGGGGTTCTCGATGACCTCGCCCACCCGGAGCATGATGCCCTCGGCCGCCTCGACCGAGTCCTCCAGCACCATCGGCATGAGCACGCCCGCCGCCAGCATCGACGCCCACGCGGCGAAGTCCGGCGTCCGGGCGATCTGCCCTTCCTTCTGCGCGTCCTGCTTCTTCTTCGCTGTGGGCTGCTCGGTCTTCTCGCCGCCGCCTCCGCCGCTCATCCGTTCGCCAGTCCCGTCATCATGCGCACCGCGCGGTCGGTCAGCCCGTCGATCACGCCGGGCAGCACCGAGATGGCGATGCCGGCCAGGGCCAGGGTCAGGAAGATCTTCACCGGGAATCCGAGGGAGAAGGCGTTCAGGGCCGGAGCGGCCTTGCTGAGCAGGCCGAGCGCGAGGTCAGCGATGAACAGCACCGCGATGATCGGGCCGGCGATCTGCAGGGCGGAGACGAACAGGTCGGCCAGGCCGCCGGTGACCAGCTCGCTGAGGGTCTCCAGCGAGAGGGCGCCGTCCAGCGGGAGCAGCCGGTAGGTCTGGGTGAAGCCCAGCAGCACGAACTGGTAGCCGCCGCTGACCAGCAGCAGCGTGGTGCAGAGCAGGCCGTAGAACTTGCCGAACACCGAGTTGGCCGACATCGACATCGGGTCGAAGGCGGTGGCCAGGGAGAAGCCGCCGAAGATGTCCAGGAGGTCTCCGGCGGCCTGGACCGCGGCGAAGACCATGGCGGTCAGGAAACCGAGGGCGACGCCGACGACGGCCTGCTCGGCGGCGACGACCAGCATGGCGGCGGGGGAGACGTCGGAGATCTGGGCGGCCAGCTTGGGGGCCAGCGGCAGGGCGATCGCGACGGAGAGCAGGGCCTTGACCGTGCCGGGGATCGCCTTGTTGTTGAACGGCGGGCTGATCAGCAGCCAGGCGGCCGACCGGACCGAGGCCAGCAGCAGCGCGACCAGCGTGGTCTCCGACAGCATCCCCTCCACCGGCTCAGCCGCCGTGGATGAGCTGCGGAACCTGGTCGAACAGCTGCGTGGTGAAGGCCACCATCTCGTGCAGCATCCAGTTGCCGCTGAAGATGAGGGCCACGCACACCCCGGCCGCCTTGGGCACGAAGGAGAGGGTGACCTCCTGGATCTGGGTCACCGACTGGAAGAGCGAGATGACGAAACCGATGAGTAGCGCGGTCACCAGGATCGGGGCGCCCAGCTTGGTGGCGAGCGTCATGGCCTGGGTGCCGATGTGCAGCACCTGGGTGTCGGTCACGGTCGTGGAGGTCCTTACCTGGAAGCCGGGCTACTGGTAACTGCCGACCAGGGACGTCACGATGAGTCCCCAGCCGTTGACGAGCACGAAGAGCAGGAGCTTGAAGGGCATCGCCACCGTGACCGGCGGGAGCATCATCATGCCCATCGACATCAGGGCGGCCGAGATGACCAGATCGATGATGAGGAACGGCACGTAGATGACGAACCCGATGATGAACGCGGCCCGCAGCTCCGACAGGACGAACGCCGGGATGAGCGTGGTCATCGGCACCGCGTCGGCGTTGGCCGGCTTCGGCTGGTCGGCGATCTTGGTGAAGAGCGCCAGGTCGTCCTTGCGGGTGTGCTTGGTCAGGAACTCCCGCACCGCCGGGGTGCCGGCCTCGACGGCCTGGGAGACGCTCTTCTCGCCCTTGAGGTAGGGCTGGATCGCCTTGTCGTTCACGTCCGAGGCGACGGGGCCCATGATGAACAGGCTGATGAAGATCGCCAGACCGGCCAGCACCTGGTTCGGCGGGACGTTGGCCAGGCCCAGCGCGTTGCGGGTGATGCTGAGCACCACGAAGATCTTGGTGAAGCTGGTGCAGAGCAGCAGGATCGCCGGCGCCACGGACAGCACCGTCAGGCCCAGCATGAGGACGATCGACTGGCTGGGCTTGCCGCCCACGCCGTTGAGGTCGATCGTCACCGAGTCCTTGCCGGGGCCGGTCGGGCCCTTGGGGCCGGGCGAGGCCAGCGGGGCGAGCGCGACGGGCCGCGCGGCGGAGGCCGTACCGGTGGCGGCGGCGGCCGCGGTGGCGGTGGCGGTGATGGCCGCGGGCCGTACCGGCTGGGTGGCCGCGGACGCCGCCGACGCGCCGAGCACGAGCGTGCCTGCCACGGCCAGGCCGGTCAGGGCCAGGCTGAGGATGCGCTTCATCAGTTGCGAGCCGTCCGTTCGCGCAGGAGTTCCAGGGCGGTCTTCCAGGTCCGGGGCGAGAGCGCCGATCCGGCCAGGGCGCCGGTCCGGGCCGGCTCGGTTGCGGGGAGGGCTCCGGTGGCGGCGCCCTTCGCGCCGGGCCGCAGGGCGGCCAGCGAGCGGGGCAGCGCGCCGAGCCCGGCGAGGGGACCCTGCCCGGCCGTTCCCGCATCAGCCGGAGAGGAGTCGGCTGACGGGAGAACGGCCGGCAGGGAGACGGGGATGCGCTGCTCGGACTGCTCTGCGTAGCGCTCCACGGCCTCCAGGTCCGCCTCGGCCAGGAGGGTCACCTGGCCGTCGGTGACGCCGAGCACCAGGGCCCGGTCGGTCACCCGGACGACCGCGACGGAGGAGTTGCGGCTCAGCTGCTGGCGGGCGACCACGGTGAGCAGTCCCCCGCTCCTCCCGGCCAGCGGCTTGCGGGCCACCTTCGACAGCCCCCACACCAGGAGCAGGACGACCAGGAGCGAGAACGTGATTCTCAGAACGGTCTCGAACATTGCGGGGTGCTGCTCCTACGTCGGGACGGTCTCGGGCGGACGGCGGACGCGGCTACTGCCGGTCCCCGCCGGGGGAGAGGATCTCGGTGACGCGGATGCCGAAGTTCTCGTCGATCACGACGACCTCGCCGCGCGCGACCAGGCGGCCGTTGACCAGCAGGTCCACCGGGCTGCCCGCGGCGCGGTCCAGCTCGACCACGGCGCCGGGCGCGAGCGAGAGCAGCTCCCGGACGGTCATCCGGGTGCGGCCGAGCTCGGCGGTGACGCTCATCTCGACGTCGTGCAGCAGGTCGAACCGGGCCTTGGCGTTGCCCGTGGAGCGGGCGGCCGCCGGGGCCGGCCACGGGACCGCCACCAGCGCGAGCACGGCCCGCACGGCGCCGTCCTCCAGCAGCGGCACGAAGACCGGCTCGCCGCGGTTGGCGAGCGCGCCCAGGCCGACCTCGGGCTCGGTGGCCAGCGCCGGCTCCAGGACGACGGGGCCCAGCTTGCGGGCCGCCGCCTCCAGGGCGGGCTGCACGGCCTTGGACAGGTCGAGCTCGCCGAGCGGGCTCTGGCGCAGGGCGTCGACCAGGTCCTGGCCGACGACCACCGCGACCTCGCCCTGCGTGGCGCCGGAGAAGCGGGCGCACACGGCCTGGCCGGCGGGCAGGTCCTGCGGCACGGTGAAGACGGGGGTGCCGACTTCCAGGGCGCCGCCGGTGGGCAGCAGGGCCAGCGCGGCCTCGGCCGCGGCCATGCCGAGCTCCACGCGGGGGGCGACGGTGATCGTGGTGGTCATCAGTGGGCTTCCATTTCGTTCTGCGGCGTGGGCACGACGAGGCAGGCCAGGCGCGGGCCCTGGCTACCGGGCACTGCGTGGGCGAAGGTGATGTCCGCGGCCGTCACCGACAGCGGCGCCGTCACGGGGTGGCCGAGCGGCACGACGTCGCCCGGCTCCAGACCGATGATCTGCTCGGGGCGGAGCCGTACGGCCTCGAAGCGGACCGCCACGTCGATGGGCGTGGTGCCGAGCGCGGAGGCCATGTTGCGGTGCGCCTCCTCGCGGGCGGCGCGCTGGCCCGAGCTGAGCGTGATGTCGTTGTCGTTGCCCTGGAGCTTGGGGAAGATCGAGGCGAACGGCATGCAGATCGTCCCCAGGCACTCCTCGGTGCCCACCCGCATGTCGAAGGAGGCCACGATGACCGCGTCGGCGGGGGCGCAGGCCTGCACGAACTGCGGGTTGTAGTCGATGACGCCCAGCTTGGGGTGGATCTCGGTGATCGACTCGAACGCGTAGTGCATCTCCTCCAGGACCCGGGTGAGCAGGTCGCGCAGGAGGGGCGTCTCCATGTCGGTCAGCGGGCGCTCCGCCTGGGCGCCGCCGGGGCCGCCGAGCAGGTGGTCGATGCTGGCCATCGCGGTGCCCAGCGAGAACTCCATGATGGCGGTGCCGGGCAGCGGCTCCAGGTCGACGGTGGCGACGATGGTCGGGTTGCCCAGCGCCGAGATGTACTCGTCGTAGGTGAGCTGCTGGATCGAGACCAGCGACACCTGGGACACGACGCGCAGGCTCGTGGTGAGCAGGGTCGTGTACTGGCGGGCGAACGTCTCGTAGGCGATCTGGAGCGTGCGGACGTGCTCACGGGAGAGCTTGATGGGACGGCGGAAGTCATAGGGCTGCGGATCGGAGGTCTTCGCCCGGCGGGACATCCGTCCGAGCAGGCGGGGCGTTGAGGCCGAAGGCTGCGACTGACTCACGAGATCTCACATCGGCCGTTATCCAACCGGTATGAGGAAATGCCGGAAATCGGGTTCACCTCGTGGCGAGGGTCCCGTTCCCGCGGCGGGGGTCGCGTGCGTGCGCTCCCCCGCCGGTCTGCGTCCTGCGGCGGTGCCACCGCGGGCCGTACGGCGATGCGGTGCCCGCCGCGCGTCGTGCGGCGGCGCGGCGCCTACTGCATGACGAACTCGGTGAAGTAGATGTCCATGATCTCGCCCTCGTAGGCCTTCTCGACCTTCTCCACCAGCTCCTGCTTGGCCAGGTTGCGTGCCTTGTCCGAGGAGAGCTCGTCGACCGCCTTGTTGCTGAACTGGTCGATGGCCAGGTCCAGGGCCTTGCTCCCGTCGGGGGCCTCGGCCACCTCGGCGGTCGCCTGCAGGGCCAGCTTCAGCTTCAGGAAGTGCCCGTCGGCGAGGTTGATCGTGATCGCGTCGAGGGCGGCCACGGCGCCGGGCTCCGGCGCGGGCTCCTTCTCCTCCCCGCCCCCGGCGAACAGCAGGAAGTAGGCCGCCGCCGCGGCGGCGAGGACCAGCACGACCCCGCCGGCGAGGAAGAGCGTCTTCTTGGACTTCTTGCCGCCCTCCTTCGCCTCCTCGGCGTCCGGCGCGGCCTTGAGCTTCGCGGTGGCCATGGTGTTCGTCTCCTGGTTGTGAGTCGGTCAGCTCGTGCTGGACTGGCCCGCGGCCGACGGCAGCAGGGCCTTGGTCGCGCCGTCGAGGTCGGACAGGACGACCACCTCGACGCGGCGGTTCAGCGTCACCGACCGGGGGTCGGTGTCGGGGTACAGGGGCCGCTGGTCGGCGTAGCCGGCGGCGTTCAGCCGCTTGGCCGGGATGCCCCTGGACACCAGCCGGCGCACCACCGTGGAGGCGCGCGCGGTCGACAGCTCCCAGTTCGACGGGTACGGGCCCGACGAGACCGGCAGCCAGTTGGTGTGCCCGTCGACCTCGACGGAGTTCTTCTCGCCGCGCAGCGCCGGTGCGATCGAGTCGATGATCTTCCGGCCGTCCCGCAGCAGCTCGGCGCTGTTGTTGCCGAACACGACGGAGCTGGTGACCACGGTCACGACCAGGCCGCGCTCGTCGATGCGGAACTGCACGCTGTCGGCGGCGTTCTGCTTGCGCAGCGCCTCCTGGATCTTCTTCTTGATCCGCTCGAACTTCTCGACCTCCGCCGAGGCGTTCTTCGCGCGGGCCGAGGCCCGGGCGCGGTCGAGGGCGGCCAGAGCGTCGCGGGCCTTCTGCTCGGCCTCGCCGTCGGCGCCCTTGCCCAGCACGGACGAGAACTCCATGGGGGCCGACTGCCCGCCGCCGGCGTCGCCGGTCACCGCGCTGCCCGGCGCGGTGAAGGTCACGGCGGGCTGGCCGAAGGCCATCGACAGGCTCGACTTGAGCGCGTTGAACTTGTTCTGGTCGACCTGGCTCATCGCGAACAGCACGATGAACAGCGCCATGAGCACGGTGAGCATGTCGCCGTAGGTGACCAGCCAGCGCTCGTCGGCGTGGGCCTCCTCCTCATGGCCTCCGCCGTGTTTCTTGCGGCGGTGGGGCTTGGTGCTCATCAGGCGGCCTTCGCCTTCTCGGCGGTGTTCTCCCCCGGGGGCAGCAGGCTCTTGAGCTTCTGGGAGACCAGGCGCGGGTTGGTGCCGGCCTGGATGTTGGCGATGCCCTCGATGGTGAGCTCCATCTGCGCCGCCTCCAGCTCGCTGATGCGCTTGAGCCGGTTGCCGATGGGCAGCCACAGCACGTTGGCGCTGGCCACGCCCCACAGGGTGGCGACGAACGCGGCACCGATCATGTGGCCGAGCTTCGAGGGCTCGCTCAGGTTCTCCAGCACGTGCACCAGGCTGACCACGGTGCCGATGATGCCGATCGTGGGGGCGTAGCCGCCCATGTCGGTGAAGATCTTCACGCCGGCCTTGTCCGCCCGGCGCTTGGCGTCGACCTCGGCCTCCAGGATCTCCCGGAGCTCCTCGGGGTCGGTGCCGTCGATGGCCAGCTCCAGGCCGCGGCGCAGGAACGGGTCCTCGACCTCCTTGACCGCGTCCTCCAGGGCCAGCAGGCCCTCGCGGCGGGCGCGCTCGGAGAGCTTGACGATCGAGTCGACCAGGTCGGTGCCGGGCGTGGGCTTGGCGGTGAGGGCGCGCTTGATCTGCCCGACGATGCCGGTGGCGTCGCTCAGCACGCCGCCCGCCATCGCCACGCCGAAGGTGCCGCCGAAGACCAGGATCATCGGGGCGAGCAGCATGATCGACATCGGGTTGGAGCCCTCGAGGATCATCATCACGAAGATGGAGACCACCGCGATGCCGATGCCGGCCAGGGTTGCCGGATCCATGGTCAGCGCTCCTGTCGGTGAAGGCGGACGACCCGCTGCTGGTCGGCGTCGGCGGAGCCCGCGCCCGTGGCCGGGAGGCGGTGCGTGCCGGAGGAGACGAGGATCTCGGCGTCGGCGATCAGTTCCGCGCGGTAGCGGCGCACCAGCCCGAGGAACTCGCTGAGGGACTCGGCGATGATGTACTTGGTCCCGTCCACGAGGGTGATCACCGTGTCGGGGGTCTGGTCCGCCCGCTCGATCAGGTCGGGGTTCAGTGCGAACTCCGGGCCGTTGAGGCGCGTAAGAAGGATCACCGAGGTCCGTCCTTGAGGTCGTCAGGGGTCGACGGGCCGTAGCCGGGCCGCGTTACCTCTTCCATCGGCCGCCCGCCGCGCGGCCTGAGAAAACCAGCGGGACCAAGGTCCCCTCTTTCGAGCAGCGCGAGCATTTCTCGCCGCGGCTGACCGGCCCGACATCATGGACGTCACCTCGTCATCGACATACGATGATTCCTATGAGGATTTCCAAGACGTACACCGTGGACGAAGCTATCGTGGCCGCCGTGGAAACCGAAGCGAAACAGAACGGCACCAGCGCCAGCGAAGTCGTAAACACCTTGCTACAGCGCGGGCTGCGCGCACGACGCTTCGCCCGCATCGCAGCCCGTCACAACCAGCATCTCGACCCTTCGTACCTTGACACCGCACTGGCCGAACGCGAGCAGGCCCGTACGGCATGACCGGTCCTGCTCCCAGGTTCGGCGACATCTGGACGATCAAGCACAGCCTGGTCCTTCCGCCGGAGCCTCGTCTGATCGTCTCCGCCGACGACTTCAACGAGGATTTCCATGTCGTCCTCACGGCTCGGATCAAAGACGTGGACCTGCCAGAGGATGACCTCACCGAGCCGATTCGCGGATACGGAGCCGCGCTGCTGTACATGGTCGAGTGGTTGCCGCGCACTTCGCTGCACGAGTTGGTGGCCGCCGTCCCCGCCGACCGTCACGATCTTCTCGGGCAGCGCGTACGCCTGCCCTTCGGCCCTTGACTGATCACGGTGCTCCTGAGGACGGTGCCGACATGGCTGTGAAGCTCTCGATCACCCTGCCCGGTGACCTGTACGAAGAGATCAAGATGTTGGCCGGGCAGCAGGGCACGACCGTCTCCGGCTGGTTCGCCGAACTCGCCCGGCAATACCTCGACGACGACCGCCGCTCCCGCGCCGTACTGGCGGAGAGGATCAGGCATGACCGGGTCGCCGACCCCGAAGGCCACGCCGAGATGGCTGCCGATCTGCGGAAGCGGATGCGTGACGCCCAGGAGGCCGCCCGGCGCAGAGCCGCCGGGGCCGCGTGAACGCCGAAGGTCCCGGGGCGCGGCCGTGGCCGGGTCCCGGGACCTTCGCGGTGGGTCCGCCCCGAGGGCGGGGAGCGCTTAGCGCTTGAGGTTGACCAGGTCGTTCAGCAGCTCGTCGGAGGTGCTGATGACCTTGGTGTTGGCCTGGAAACCGCGCTGGGCGATGATCAGGTTGGTGAACTCCTGGCCGAGGTCGACGTTGGACATCTCCAGCGCGCCGGTCTGCAGGGCGCCCATGCCGCCGGTGCCCGCGGTGCCGATGGTGGCGTCGCCGGAGTTGACGGTGGCGCGGTAGGCCGAGCCGCCGGCCTTCTCCAGGCCGCCCGGGTTCACGAAGTTCGCCATGGAGACCTGGGCGAACGTGCGCTTGGTGCCGTCGGCGAGCACGCCGACGAGCGAGCCGTCGGGGGAGATGGTGAAGGACTCCACGTCGCCGGGGAGCGTGATCGGCTCCGGCGCCCCGGTGGGGGGCACCGGCACGTTGCCGGTCGCGGCGTTCCAGCCGAGCACGAAGTTGCCGTCGGTGGTGACCATGGAGCCGTTGGCGTCGAAGTTGAACGAGCCGGCGCGGGTGTAGAGCTGCTCGGTGCCCTTCTGCACGGCGAAGAAGCCGTCGCCCTGGATCATCAGGTCGAGGTTGCGCCCGGTGGTCTGCGCGGCGCCCTGGCCGAAGTTCGTCTGCACGCCGGCCAGGCGCACGCCCAGGCCGACCTGGGCCGGGTTGGTGCCGCCGGCGCCGGGGGCGCCGGGCTGCGGTGCGCCCGCGGCCTGCATCATCTGGCTGAGGGTGTCCTGGAAGACGGTCTGGGAGCCCTTGAAGCCGGTGGTGTTGACGTTGGCGATGTTGTTGCCGGTGACGTCCATCATCGTCTGGTGGACGCGCAGGCCGCTGATGCCGGAGTACAGGGAACGGAGCATGTCACTTTCCTTCGGTGGATTCGGTGCCGCTCGGGACGGCGCTGGTGACTTCCTTGACCGAGGACAGCGGTACATCCGTGTTCCCGACCCGCAGGGTCGGGGTGCTGCCGAAGGAGGCTGAGGTGACCACACCGACGGCGTCCGTGCCGTCTGGTCCGGTGTAGCCGACGGTCTTGCCGACGAGGCTGCTGGCCGACAGCTGCAGCTGGGCCGCGAGCAGTTCGCCCTGCTGCTTGACGAGCTCCTCCATCCGCTCCACCTCGGTGAACTGCGCGGTCTGCGACATGAACGCGGAGGTGTCGGTGGGGTTGCTCGGGTCCTGGTAGCGCATCTGGGCGACCAGGAGCTTCAGGAACGTGTCCTTGTCGAGCCTGCTGTTGCCGCTCGACGTGGTGGCCGCGCTGGTCGCGGTGGTCGTGGCGCCGGCGCTCACGGCCCCGCTGATGGTGGTCACGTACGGATTCCTCCGGATTCCCTGTGAGAGGCGGTGCTACAGGCGGACGTTGAGCATGCGGGATCCCGGTCCGTCGGCCGGGAGGCCGGCGGCGGGCGCGGGGGCGTTCTGGTAGCCGTCCCCGGTGCGGCCGGTGCCGGTGGCGCCGGCGGCGGCCCGGCCCTGGTGGCCCTGGTCGCCCGGGTGGGAGGACTGCTGGGTCTGCTCGCCGGGGCGGCGGCCGTCGCCGGGGGCCTCGCGCTGCAGGTCCAGCGTGCAGGCGGAGAACCCGCCCTCCTCCAGCTCCTGGCGGAGCGAGGGCAGGGCCGAGCGCAGCGCGTCGAAGGCGCCGTCGCTGGTCCCGGCGAGCTGCAGGTGCACGGCGCCGTTGCGCAGTTCGGCGACGACGCTGACCGGGCCGAGGTCGACGGGGTGCAGGTGGACGGTGAGCCGGTGGATGCCGTCCGGGTCCTGCCGGAGCGGCAGCACGTGGACGGCGATCTGGGAGGCGGGGGTGGCGGGCTGCTGGGGGGCGGGTGCGGAGACCCGTTCCGGCCCCGTCACCTGCGTGGTGGCGGTGGCCTGGAAGACGGCCTGTCCGGTCGCGCCGGTCGCCTCGGCCGGGCCGGTGGCGCCGGTGCCGGTGCCGGTGCGGCGGGAGGCGTCCTCGCCGGTGGAGGTGCCCGCGCCGGAGCCCGCGGCCGGAGCCGCGACGGCCTGTCCGGACGTGCCCTGCGGTGCGGGGGCGTCGACCGGGGCGGCGGTGGTCTCGGTGGCGGCCGTCTCGGCGGCGGTGCCGGTCTCGGCGGCCGTCGTCGCCGTGGCGGACAGGGCCGCCTGGACGGCGGAGGCGGGGGTCTCCGCACCGGTCGGGACGCCGGCGGGCGCGGCGGGGGCCGCCGCGGCGGGGGCGGCGAGGGCGGTGGTCGCCGCCTCGCCCGCCGTGGCGGTGGGGAGCCCCGCGGTCTGCGGGAGCGCGAAGGACGGGATCTGCGCCGGTACGGCCTGGCCCGGGAGGTTCGACTGGGCCGGGACGGACGGCTGCGCCTGGGCGGCGAGGTCGGCTCCTGCCTGCTGCTGCGCCTGGAGCCGGGTCTGCAGCTGGGCGGCGAGCAGGGCCTGCGCGGTGAGCGGGCCGCCGGCCGGCGCCGCGGAGGCCGTCTGGGCGGGTCCGCCGGAGCCGGGGGTGCCGCCGGGGGCGCCGGGAACGGGCAGGACGCCCTGGGGCAGGGGGCCTCCGGCCGCGAGCAGGGCGAGGAGGGCGGCGAACGCGTCGCCGGCGCCGCTCTGGCCAGTCTGTCCCTCGCCGGAGGGAGCCGTCGTCACCGACGGGCTCCCCGCCAGGGGGATCGAAGGCACAGTCAAGATCGTCTCTCCTGCTATCCGATGCCGTTCATGACCGGCTGGATGGTCCGGACGTAGGCCTGGGCGGGATCGAACAGGCCGTTGCCCAGCTCATCGGCAACGCCGAGGGACATCTGCGGCAAACCGGTCGATCCGCTGAAACTCGTGGTGCCTGCGCCGTACCCGGCCTGGATCGCGGCCGGGGCGGCGGCCGGCGTCGCCGCGGCCTGGAACGCGGACGCCGTCGCGGTCGCGGCCCGGACCGCGGCCGGGGCGGTGGCCGGGGACGCCGTGGAGGGTGCTGTCGGGGATGCCGTCGCCGGGGTGGCGCCCGCGGCCTCGTCGCTCAGGACGCGGCGGATGTCGGTGGGCTTGCGGTAGTAGTCGTCCATGTCGACGATCTTGACGACGTCGCCGGTGCGCGGGGCGTGCAGCATCTTGCCGTCGCCGACGTAGATGCCGATGTGCGTGGCGGGGGAGCCGAAGGTCAGCAGGTCGCCAGGGAGGGCCTGCTTCAGGCTCGGGATGCTGCGGCCCTCGTTCTGCTGGTCCTGCGAGACGCGCGGCAGGGAGACGCCCAGCTTCTTGTAGACGAGCTGGACCAGCCCGGAGCAGTCCAGGCCCCGCTCGGGGTCCGTGCCGCCCCACAGGTAGGGGACGCCGAGGTACTTGCGGGCCTGGTCGACGACGTCCTGGCCGGTGACCCCGCCCGAGCCCTTGCCCGAGCCCTCGGCCTTGGCGACGGCGCCCGCCGCGGAGGTCGCCTGGGTCGCCTGGGTGGTCTGCGCGGCCTGACCGGTCCCGGCGGCGGCCGTGCCGCCGGGAGCGGTGGTCCCGGAGGCGGCGGTCCCGGAGGCGGCGGCGCCGGACTGCCGGGCCGTCTTGAGCGCCGCGGCGAAGTCGGCGGCCGAGGCGGCCGAGGTGGTGGCGGCCGCGGGGGCCGCGCCGAACTGGGCCTCCAGCTGGCCGACCCGCGCCACGATGTCCATCAGGCTCATCGGTCGTTCTCCCTGTCGGTGCGGCGGCGGTCGAGCGGGAGGTCGTCCACGGCGCGCTGGTCGGCCGCCGCGTCGGCCTGCCGCAGGGCGGCCTGGTGGCGCTCGGCGAGCTTGTCCACCATGCGGCGGCGCTGGGAGGCGGCGCTCCAGGTGTCCACGCTGGCGCCGACCCGCCGCGCGGCCTCCTCGGCCTTCTGGATCTTGAGTGAGAGCTCCCCGGCGACCGCGCGGCGCGCGGCCATCGCCGCGACGAACGCGGCGGCGTCGGACGGGTCCGGAATGATCATCCGGCCCTGCAGCTCGGCCTCCTTGGCCTCGACCTGGCGGTCGGCGGCCCCGGCCTCGGCGCGGGCGCGGGCCACCCCGCCCTTGGCGGCGTCCTCCTGGGCCTTGCGGGCCCGCAGGATCGACGACAGACGGAAACGTGGGCTCATCTCGAATCTCCTTGGATGCCGGGTTCCGGCCGGGGGAGGCGGTCACGCGGGGTCTTGCCGGGGAGGGACCTGCGGGGCGGGAGGCCGTACCGGAGCGGAGGCCTGGGCGCGGTCCCCGCTCAGGCCAGCAGGGCCCGGAGTCCCTCCCACGCCTGCGCGGCCGTGGTCTGCTCCTCCATGTCCTGGCGGAGGAACGCCTCGATGCGCGGCCACAGCGCGCGGGCCAGGTCCGCGTCCGGGTTGGTGCCGGGCACGTACGCGCCGATCTCCACCAGCTCGCGGATGTCGCGGTGGGCGGCGAGGACGCGGCGCAGCGCGATGGCGTCGGCGCGCTGCTCGCGGCTGGTCACCGCGCCCGCGACGCGGGAGACCGACTCCAGCACGTCGATCGTCGGGAAGTGCCCGGCGGTGGCCAGGCGGCGGTCCAGCACGACGTGGCCGTCGAGGATCGAGCGCGCCGCGTCGGCGATCGGCTCGTTGTGGTCGTCGCCGTCGACCAGCACCGTGTACAGGCCGGTGATGCTGCCGTCGATCCCGGGTCCGGCCCGCTCCAGCAGCCGGGGGAGCATCGCGAACACCGACGGCGGGTAGCCGCGGGTCGCCGGGGGCTCGCCCGCCGACAGGCCGACCTCGCGCTGGGCCATGGCGGCCCGGGTGAGGCTGTCCATCAGCAGCAGCGCGTCGCGGCCCTGGTCGCGGAACCACTCGGCGATCCGGGTGGCGGTGAAGCAGGCGCGCAGGCGCACCATCGGCGGCTGGTCGGAGGTGGCCACGACCACGACGGAGCGGGCCAGGCCCTCGGGGCCCAGGTCGTTCTCGATGAACTCGCGGACCTCTCGGCCGCGCTCGCCGACCAGCGCCACGACGGTGATCTCCGCCTCGGTGCCGCGGGTGATCATGGACATCAGGCTGGACTTGCCGACGCCGGAACCGGCGAAGATGCCCAGGCGCTGCCCGCGCCCGGCCGTGATCATCGTGTCCATGGCCCGCACGCCCAGCGGCATCGGCTCCAGGATGCGGCGGCGCTGCAGGGCGGGCGGCGGCTCGTTCTCGACCGGGACCATCTCCAGGCCGGCCAGCGAGGGGCCGCCGTCGAGCGGGCGGCCGAGACCGTCCAGGATGCGGCCGCGCAGCGCCTCGCCGACCGGGACGCGCAGCGCGTCGCCGGTGGCGGTGACGGGGCTGCCCACGCCGATGCCGGTCAGCGAGCCCAGCGGCAGGCAGCTGAGCCGGCCGCCGGACAGGGCCACCACCTCGGCCGGGACGGCCGCGGGGCCGTCGCCGAGGAGGACCAGATCGCCCACCCTGCCGGACACGCCCTCGACGTCGACCGAGAGGCCGACGACGGCCGCGACGCGGCCGGTCACGCGGGGCCGCGCGGCGGCGACGGCCGCCCGCAGGCGGGTGTCGATGGTGGAGATCACAGGCCCAGGGCCTCCTTGGCTCGCTGTACGGCGGTGCTCAGGCGCGCGTCCACGGCGGTCGCGTCGCTTTCGGCGACGGCGTCGCCGGGCTTCAGGCGGGGGTCGACGACCATGGTCACGGTCCGGCCGTCGACCTCGAAGGTGTTCTGCCCGGCGCCGACCATGGCGGCGTGGTCGGAGGGGCTCAGGCGGACGAGCACGGGGCGGTGCTCGGGCACCAGGTCCAGCGCCCGGGCGAGGGCCTCGCGGCCGGGCTCGGGGCTGTGCTCGATCTCCCGGCCGAGCACCGCCTCGGCGATGGTGAAGGCCGTCTGCACGACGAGGTCCTCGAGCTCGGCGGCGCCGGGGGCCGTCTGCTGCTCCAGCCGGGCGGCCGAGGCGGCGATCGCGGTCAGCGCGCTCTCCAGCCGGGCGATCTTCCGGGCCTCGGCCCGGGCGACGCGCTCGGCCTCGTCGCGGTGCTCGGCCGCGGTGTTGCGCCGGGCCTCCTCCAGGCCCTGGGCCCAGCCCGCGGCGTAGCCCGCGGCCCGCGCCTCGGCGCGGACCCGCTCCATCACCTCGGCCGGCACGTTCGCGGTGACGCCGAAGTCGGTGGCGAAGCGGGCGGCGCTGAAGGTGAGGGTGTCCGTCCCGCGCAGGACGGTCTCAGGCGACGAACTCATCCTCGTCTCCTCTCCGGATCACGATCTGGCCGGACTCCTCCAGGGCGCGGATCGCGTGCACGATCTTGGCCTGGGACTCCTCGACGGTGCGCAGCCGCACCGGGCCGAGCAGCTCGATCTCCTCGACGAGGTTCGCGGCGGCCCGCTCGGACAGGTTCTTGGTGATCTTGTTGAGCACGTCCTGCCCGACGCCCTTGAGCGCGGTGGCCAGGTCCACGGTCTCGACCTGCCGGACCACGAGCTGGACGGCGCGGTCGTCGAGGTGGACGACGTCCTCGAACATGAACATCCGGCTCCGGACCTCCTCGGCCAGCTCGGGGCTGCGCCCCTCCAGCCCCTCGAGGATGAGGCGCTCGGTGACGCGGTCGGCACGGTTGATGATGTCGACCAGAGGTTGCAGACCGCCCACGGCGGAGAGGTCGGACGGTTGCAGAACCGACGAGAGCTTGCGCTCCAGCAACGACTCCACCTGGCGGATGATGTCGGGCGAGGTGCGGTCCATCACCGCGATGCGGTGCGCCACGTCGGCCTGCAGGTTCGGGTTGAGCCCCGACAGGATCTGCGAGGCCAGGTGCGCCGGCAGGTGCGCCAGCACCAGCGCGATCAGCTGCGGGTGCTCGTCCTGGACGAACCCCAGCACCTGGCGGGGGTCGGCCCGCTGCAGGAAGCTGAACGGCATGTCGACCAGCGACGCCGACAGGCGCTCGACGATCTGGCTGGCCCGCTCGCGGCCCAGCGTCGCCTCCAGCACCTCGCGGGCGAAGTCCATGCCGCCCTGGCCGGCGTAGCGGTAGGCGACCGCCAGGTCGCGGAACTCGGTGAGGATGTCCACCGCGTCACCGGGGTCGACGGTGCCGAGCCGCACGATCTCGGCGGTCAGCTCCTCGACCTCGGCCTCGCGCAGCTGCGCGAGTACCTTCGCCGAGTCCTCCTTGCCCATCTGGACCAGGAGCACGGCGGCCTTGCGCAGGCCGCTCATCGTCTCGACCATCGGCATGTCAGCTCCTCCTGTCGGCGAGCCAGCCGCGCAGCAGCTGGGCGACTTCCTCGGGCTGCCGGTCGACCAGACCGGAGATCTCGTCCCGGAGCTCCTCGCGCCTGTCGGAGTCCGGCTCGGCGGGCGTCTCACCCGTGCCGGCGGGCAGCGCCTCGCGCTCGGCGGCCTCGATGGCGGCCTGCAGGCGCACCCGCTCCAGCTCGGCCTGCATGGCCTCCAGCTGCTCCAGCTCGGCCTTGCTCAGCTGCGAGCGGCGCCGCTTCTTGCGGCCGCGCAGCCAGGCGATGAGGAAGAGCAGCCCGATGCCCAGGGCCAGGGCGCCGACCTTGACCAGCTCCATGGTGCGGCCGTCCTGCTCGGCCTTGGCCGCGGCGGCCAGGTCGGCGGCGGCCTTGGTGGCGGCGCTGTCGTCGAACGGCATCGCCGAGACGGCGATGGTGTCGCCGCGCTGGGCGTTGATGCCGGCGGCCGAGGAGACGATCCGCTGGATCTCCGCGGTGTCCACGCCGGCCGCGGCCTGCCCGTCGACCAGCACCGCGACGTCGAGCTTGCGGACCTTGCCGGGGGCGGTCTTGCGGGTCTCGGTGACCAGGCCCACGGCGTTGTCGCGGGTCTCGGTGGTCGACTTGTAGTCGTTGCCGGCGTTGCCGTTCGGGACCTGGATGTTGTCGGGGCCGAGGACGCCGCCGGTGGGCGTGCCGCCCCCGGTGTAGGTCTCCTCCTTGGTCGTCGACGACAGCGGCGGGAGGGCCGGGTCGCTGACGTAGCGCTGGCTCTTGGTCTCGGTCTGGTCGTAGTCGAGGTCGGCGGTGACCTTGACGACGGCCTTGTTCGGGCCGAGGACCTGGGTCAGCATCTGCTGCAGGGAGCCGCTCATCCGCTGCTCGAACGACTGGGTCTGCTCCTCGCGCTCGCTGCCGGCGCCGGTGAGGGCCTGCTCGCCCGCGGCGGCCAGCACCTGGCCGCTGGAGTCGGCCAGCGTCACGTCGGCCGGGGACATGCCCTCGATGCTGGAGCTGACCAGGTTCACCACGGCCTTGATCTGGCTGTTGGTCAGCGGCTTGGCGGGCTGGGTGCCGACCAGGACCGAGGCGGTCGGCTTGGCGGCGTCGTCGGCGAAGACGTCCTTCTGCGGGATCGCGAGGTGCACGCTGGCGGAGGTGACGCCGTCGATCGCCTTGATCGTCCTGGCGAGCTCGCCCTCCAGGGCGCGCTGGTAGCCGACGTGCTGCATGAAGTCGGAGGTGGTGACGCCCTGCTTGTCCAGCAGGGAGTAGCCGCCGCCGTCGGCCTGGGTCGGCAGGCCCTGGCCGCTCATCTTCAGCCGCAGGTCGTAGACCTGCGCCTGCGGCACCATGATCGTGCCGCCGCCGTCGGTGAGCTGGTAGGGGACGCCGTCGGCGGTGAGCTGCTCGACGATCGCGTTGCCGTCGGCGCCCGAGAGGTTGGAGTACAGCGTGCCGTAGACCGGCTTGGCGGCCCACTGGGAGAAGAAGAACCCGCCGACCACGATGGCCAGCACGAGGGAGATGGTGACGGCCTTCTGCCCGGTGCTGAACGACGCGAACGAGGAGCGGGCCTTACGGAGGGCGGCGAGCGCGCGTTCCTGCATCAGGCCTGCATCCTCATGATCTCGGTGAAGGCGGCGACGGCCTTGTCACGGATGGCGACGGTCATCTGGGTGGCGAGTGCGGCCTCCGTGCTGGCGGCCATGTAGTCGTGCGCGTCCTGCAGGTCGCCGGTGGCGGCCTTGACGGCCAGCGAGTCGGCGTTCGCCTGCGTCTGCTGCAGCGTGTCGACGCCCTGGGTGAGCAGGTTGCCGAAGACCTCGGCGGTGCCGCTCGGAGCGGCGGTCCCGCCGACCTCGGCGGGACCGGTGATGCGCAGGGGGCCCGCGACGGGGCCGATCGGCTGGATGCTCATCCGTTCCTCCCGAGCTGGAGTGCGGCCTGGTAGGCGTCGTAGGCGCGGTCGACGACCGAGATGTTGGCCTGGTAGGCGCGCTGGGCCATCATCAGCTGGCCCATCTGGGCGCCGAGGTCGATGTCGGGGTAGCGCACGTAGCCGTTCTCGTCGGCGAGGGGGTTGTCGGGCTCGTGGACGAGGCGGCCCTCGCCGCTGCCCAGCTCGATCCCGCCGACCTGGACGCCGCCGGTGCCCGACCCGTAGTCCACGGCCTGCGCCGTCACGTAGCGGGCGCGGAACGCCTCACCGCTCGTGGGGGCGGCGTTGTTGATGTTGGCGATGTTGTCGGACACCGCGTCCAGCCACTTGCGGTAGACGGTCACGCCGGTGCCGGCGATGCCGATCGCGCGGAAGGGTCCTCCGACGCTCATGTCACGCACCTCCCCTGATGACCGAGCGGAGCATTCCGTACTTGGAGTCGAGGGCCTTCAGCATCGTCTGGTAGCGCAGTGTGGTGTCCATGTGCGACAAGGTCTCGTGGTCGAGATTGACGTTGTTGCCGTTCTCCCGGGTCGGCTCCAGGGAGCGGGCGACCTCCGGGGACACCTCCCGCGGGGACGTCCCCGTCTCGACGGCGGTGCGCAGGGCCTCTTCGAACTGGACGCGGCCGGCGAGAAACTGGGGAGTCTCGATGTTGGCGATGTTGTCTGCGATCACACGCTGGCGCTGGGCCAGGCCCTTCAGCGCGACGCGCACCACGCTGGACGTGACGTCCTCGAGCACGAACAGACTCCGTTCGTTCTGCTACGGCCGCCGATCCTTGGCGTAACGGGGTGAGCACTCCCTGCTCAGGTAGGCCCATCGGACGCCGCGGAGGGGTCCTGAGGTTTTTCCCGGATCCGATCGGGACCGGAGGTCACGGTTGTCCCTCAAGTCCTCAGATCCACCCCTGAACCTGCCGAAGGGCAGGATGCCCGCTTTCGCCGAGTCCCGTGTCCGCGGCCAGGAGGAGCTCCCACGATGACCGACGGCATCGCCGCGATCCAGTCCCGCGTGGCCCAGTTGCAGGGCCAGTTCACGCAGCTCGGCCCCCGCTCCGGTGTCTCCGGCGCCTCCGGTCAGAGGTTCGCCGCCGAGCTCACCGCCGCGCAGGGCGCGCAGAGCGGCGGCGCGACGGCCTCCCCGTCCGCCACGGCCCCCGCCGCCACGGCCGCGGGCGCGTCCACCACCGCTCCGGCGCGGGGCACGGCCACCGGCGCGACCACGGCCTCCACCGCTCCGGCGCAGGGTACGGCCGGCGGCCCGGCCACCACCGGCGCGACCGGCGCGGTGACCTCCGGCGGGGGCGTCACCGCGACGCACCAGCCGTCCAAGGTCCTGGGCGGCGGCAGCCGCATCACCTCCACCATGCGCGAGGCCATCGAGGAGGTCGACGCGAAGTTCGGGAAGTTCTCCGCGATCGGCGCCTGGCGCGCCGACGGCGGCATGCCCGGCAGCGACCACCCCACCGGCAAGGCCGCCGACTTCATGATCACCTCGGGCGGCAAGATGCCCTCCGCCGCCAGGCTCAAGGAGGGCTGGGAGATCGCCAACTACCTCAAGGACAACGCCGACCGCCTCGGCGTCAAGTACGTGATCTTCGCCCAGCACATCTGGAACCCCTCCCGCGCGGGCGAGGGCTGGCGCCTGATGGAGGACCGCGGCGGCGTCACCGCCAACCACTTCGACCACGTGCACCTGTCGGTCGCACGCTGACCCGCGTGCCCCTGCCCGCGACAGGGCATGGAACGCAGGAGGGACAGGAGCAGGGCATGCCGACGACCTCGCGCCCCACCGGACGCCGCCCGCGCGGGACGCGCGGGGCCGCCGGGCCGCGCCGGATCGCGGGCGCGCTCGCCGCCGTGGCGAGCCTGTGCGCGCTGCTCGCCGTACCCGCCGCCGCCTCCACCGCGCTCCCCGCGCCGCGGGCGATGTGGCTGTGGCAGCGCGGCGACCCGGCCGCCGTGATGAGCTGGGCCACCGCCCACGCCGTGAAGGAGATCTTCGTCCACGTCCCCCCGAAGATCACCGAGACCGAGCTGAACCGGCTCCGGCGGTTCAAGAAGCGCGCCGACGCCGCCGGGGTCCGGCTGTCCGCCCTGGGCGGCGAACCCGGCTGGACCTTCGACCACGCCGCCGCCCTGGCCTGGCAGCGCGCCGCGATGGGCACCGGCCTGTTCCGCACCACCCACGTCGACGTCGAGCCGTACCACCTGGACGAGTGGCGCACCGACCCGCCCGGCACCGTCGCGGCCTTCCTCGGCCTGCTCGCCGCGCTCCGCGACGCCGACCCCCGCCCGCTCGAGGCCGACGTGCCGTTCTGGTACGACACCGTGCCCGCGGGCGGCTCCACCCTGGCCGACGCGGTGCTGGCCCGCGTCGACGCGGTCACCGTGATGAGCTACCGCGACACCGCCACCGGACCCGGCTCGATCATCGGGGTCGGCGAGGACATGCTGCTGCGCGGCCGGCGCGCGGGCCGCCCGGTACGGCTGGCCGCCGAGACCCTCGCCCTGCCCGACTGCCCGTACTGCACCTTCCACGAGCAGGGCCGCCGGGCGCTGGACACGGCGCTGTCCGCGGTCGACGCCGCCGCCGTCTTCTACCCCGCCTACGCCGGCATGGCCGTCCACGACCACGCCTCCTGGAGCGCCCTGCGCCCCTGACCCCGCCCGCCGGGTCCGTGCTCCGGCGTCCCGGCGGGCCGGTCCGCAGACCGCCGGCGGATCGTTTCCCGGTTCTCCCTCCTCAGGCCCGCACGGCATGAGTATGATCCCGGGTATGAGCGGAGACAGGAAGACCCGGATCACCATCACCGTGGACCCTGACGTCGTGGAATACGCCGAGCACCTGGTGTCCAGCGGCAAGGCGACCAGTGTGGCCGCCGTCTTCAACGACGCCATCGCCGCCAAGCGCATCGCCGACCAGCGCGCGCTGGCGCTCCTGAGGGAACACGCCCGCAGAGCCGATCCGGAACGAGTGGCCCGCATGATGCGGCACGTCAACCGCCAGTTGGTCGAGCAGGGCTTCCCGGCGGCGCCTGGTGAGTGATTTCACCCCCGCCCCCCACATTCTCGATTCCAGCGTCCTGGCCGACGTGGCCCGGGGCGACGGCGACCTGATCGGGTTCCTGCAGGACTTCGACCGGGCGGGGCAGCCCCTGGTCATCCCGTCGCTCGCAGCGGCCGGAGCGCTGCTCGACAGCCGGGGCCTGCCGGACGCACAGGCGCTGCTCGCGGGCCTGGCCGCGTTCGAGCGCGCCACCGTGGCCCCGCTCGACGGCATCCACCAGGCCGCCAAACTCACCGACATGATGGCGGTCACCGGACTCGACCCGTGGGACGCGCATGCCGCCGCCATCGCCGACGTGGCGGTCTGCCCGATCTTCACACTCGACGCCGCCAGGTGGCGGGAGCCGTCCCGGGCCCTGGACAGGCCTCTGCACGTCATCGAGATCGCCGACCCCGACCGTTGACGGAGAACGCGTGAGGACGACGTACGGGAGAGCCCCGGTTCATCCGAACCGGGGCTCTCCCGTATGTGTCGGGCCTGCTCACGGCGCAGGCCGGGCCGACGGGCGGGACCGTCAGACGGCGGTCTCGGGGTCCTCGACCGGGGCGGGCTCCTCGGTGGGCTCCTCGGTGGGCTCCTCGGTCGGGTCGGGCTCCACGACCGGGTCTTCGGTGGGCTCCGGCTCGGCGACGGGCTCGGGGCTGGTGGCGTTGACGTGGGCGGCGAACAGGCCCGCGGCGGTCTTGACGCCGTTCACGGTGACCTTGTCACCCTCGGCCAGGGTGTCGAGGGTCGTCTTCTCGTCGTCCTTGGTGACCTTGGTGGTGGCGGAGACCTTGAACACGGCCTCGGTGCCCGCGACGAGCTTGGAGCCGCTCGCCACCTGCACCGTGACGGTGCCGGCGGCGGTGTCCACGGCGGTGACGACGCCGACCGCGGCGAAGGGCAGGACCGCCTTCGCCGCCTCCGCGGCCTTCTTCGCCGCGGCGGCCTTGGCGGCGGCGGCAGCCTTGGCCGCAGCCGCCTTGGCCGCAGCGGCCTTCGCGGCCGCCTTCGCGGCGGCGGCCTTCTTCGCTGCGGCGGCGGCCTTGGCCTGCGCGGCCTTGGCGGCGGCGACCTGCTTGGCCGTCGCGGCCTTGACGGGCTTCTTGGGGGCGGCGCTGGCGACACCGGCGGTCACGGGCACGCTCACGGTCACGGCGGCGGCCACGGCGAGGGCGGCCCAGGTCTTCCTGCGGTTCAACACGGTGTCCTCTTCCGATTACCGACAGTAGGGATAGCCCTCCCATCGGCGGCCGGACGACCCACTGGAGGAAAAACCGGAAGAAACATCGTCGCCGCTCCCGTCCACCCGTCCCCGCTGCGGGGCGGGGAGGGCGGGTAGTCTTCGGGACCGGGCACGGAACGGAGCCCGGCGCAGAACGAAACCGGGTGACGTCCGAGGTCAGCGGAGGACGGGCAGACCCAGGACCCCCAGGCAGGGGTCGAGGAGCCGTCCGAGCAGCGCCGCGTCGAGCAGGTCGGCGACGGTCAGGGCGTGCACGGCGCCGCTGAGGAGGTTCCACACCCCGCCCGCGCGGTCGGCGACCGGGATGCCGGCGGCGTCGACGGCCTGGACCAGCTCGAACTGCGCGGCGGCGGCGGCCCGCACGCGGTCGGACATGTGCACCGCCCACGAGGCCTCGTGCACGGCCTGCGACCAGCCGGAGGAGTCGAGGCGGGTCCGGTCGCTGAGGGCGGTCAGCCGCTCCAGGTCGGAGGCGCCGAGCGTCTCGATGCGCCGGCACAGTCCCGTGACGGCCTGGTGCTGGGGGCCGGTGTCCACCGGGCGGTCCGGCAGTTCGCGGGTGGCGGCGAGCCAGCCGACGGCCAGCCGCCGCCGGGTGTCGGCCGGCAGCAGCTCGCGCAGGTAGGTGGCCATCACCGCGTCGCAGACGACGGCGGTGGCGGCGGAGGCCGTGTCGTCCTGGTGACGGACGCCCTCCTGCTCCTGCCACGTCCAGCCGAGCACGTCGTGCCGGACGCAGTGCAGCAGCGCGTCGGGGGTGCCGATGGGCGCCCGCTCCAGCAGGGCGAGGGCCCCCTCGGCGTCCTGCTGGGAGAGGCTGCGGACGGTGGGGCGCAGCACGGTCGCCGCGTGGATGTCCTGCCACAGCTGGGCGCGGACCCCGTCGTCGGGCAGCCGGCGGGCCAGCGCCGCGAGGTCGCGCGAGTCGAGGCGCAGGGCGCGGGAGAGCACTGCGGCGGTCGCCGCTCCGCCGTCCAGCCGCGTCAGGTCGAAACCGAGGACTGGGGCGCTGACCAGGGAATACATGAAACAGTTTTACACCGGAGAATAGCCTTTAACCCAATCGATCAGTTATTTATTACCAAATATCACGGTACGCTCTCGCGGCGGTACTTTTAGTTGATAAAACCATTGCTTTGCAGAACAAATACGGGGGGTCACCCACGGTGGTCGTGGGCGGCCCCCCGTACGGCGCCTCACCGCCGGACGTCCTCCCCGGTGGGAGGGGTGGCGGGTCTCAGTAGCGGAAACCGGAGACCAGGGTGTGCAGCCGGGCCGACAGCCCGGCCAGCTCGGCCGCGGCCCGCTGGCTCTCGCTCACGCCC